>NZ_CAKLBB010000007.1:0-312611 GCF_920939515.1 Sphingomonas sp. Leaf4
ATGAAGCGTGCCGCCGAGCGGCTCAGCTCAAGTGTCGCGGGGTGGAGCAGCCCGGTAGCTCGTCAGGCTCATAACCTGAAGGTCACAGGTTCAAATCCTGTCCCCGCAACCATACTTACACAACGCCACACAACACATAGCCCGCGTCCGTCAGGACCGCGGGTCGCTACGCGTTCGACGTGCGCCATAACGCTTCGTCAGCGTGTATATGGCCGCACGCACAAGCCCGGCGATCGGAGGCTCGATGCCTGCCGATCGCCAGACGCACGCCTTATCCCTGCCGCATCGTTTTGACCGCATGATCCGCGGCTCGCGCCGTCAGCGCCATGAAAGTGAGCGACGGGTTGACGCAAGACACCGATGCCATCTGTGCGCCGTCGGTTACATAGAGATTGGCCGCGTCATGCGCCTGGCTCCACCCGTTCAGCACCGACTTGCCGGGGTCCGCCCCCATCCGCGCCCCGCCCATTTCGTGGATCGCGTCGCCGGGGACGTGCTCGCCCTCGTAACTGGTGACGTTGCGCATGCCTGCCGCCTTGAGCATCGCCTCGCCCTGTTCGCGCGCGTCGCGCATCATGCGCAGCTCGTTCTCACGGAAGCGGACGTCGAAACGCATCAGCGGAACGCCGAACCGGTCGAGCTTGTCGGCCTTCAGCGAGACGCGGTTGTCGGCATAGGGCAGGCATTCGCCGAACGCGCCCATGCTGAACTTCCACGGCGAATAGCGTCGCATGCCCTGTTTCATGCTTGCGCCGAACCCGACCGGGGCGGCGGGATCGCGGCGGGCGCTGCCCTGATAGCCATAGCCGCGCTTGAAACCGACATCCTCGGTCGGGTTCAGGTTGCGGAAGCGGGGGACGTAGACGCCGCCGGGGCGGCGGCCATATTCGATGAATTCCTCCATGCCGGGAATCTCGCCCGACACGCCGACGCGGAAGATATGGTCCATGACATAGCGGCCGAGCGTCCCGCTGGTATCGAAATGGCTGCGCTCGCTGCCCGGCGCGCGTGAATTCATCAGTATCTGCACCGATCCCATCGCCGAGGCGCACAGGAACACCAGATTGGCACTGACGGTCTGCGCCTGTCCGGTCTTGGCATCGATATAGCGCACGCCGGTCACGCGCTTGTGTGCCGCGTCATAGTCGAGGCTGGTGACGACCGCGTCGGACTGGAGCGTCAGCCGACCGGTCGCGCGCGCGGCGGGCAGCGTCACCGCCTGTGTCGAGAAATAGGCGCCGAACGAACAGCCATTGCCGCACTGGTTGCGGAACTGGCATTTCGTGCGGTTCTGGTCGGGCTTGTCCTCGGTCATGTTGGACAGGCGGGTGTTGATGAGCTTGCGTCCCGGAAACCCGCTTTCCAGCCGGCCCTTGAGCCATTTCTCGGCGACGTTCATCGGCATCGCCGGCTGGAATTCGCTGTCGGGCAGATAGGGCAGATTCTCGCGCGATCCCGAGACGCCGATGTATTTTTCGACATAGCTGTACCATGGGGCGACATCGTCATAGCCGATCGGCCATGTGCCATCGACGCCCTCGCGCTGGTTCGCCGCGAAATCGTCGGCGCTCCAGCGGAACGTCCAGCGGCCCCAGATCAGCGACTTGCCACCGACCGCGCCGGGGCGGATCCAGTAGAATTTGTCGCCCTCGTCGAACGCATAGGGGTTCAGCCGGTCGTTGTTGTAGAAGCCCATGTTGCTCGGGGCGACATAGCCGTGCTTGGCGATGAAATAATCGCTCTCGATCAGCGGCTGCGGCATGATGTTGCGCGCGGGCACCTCATAGGCGGGCTTGCCGTCATAGGGATAGTCCTCGCCATGCTCGACCATCTTGCCACGGTCGAGCATCAGCACGCGCAGGCCCTTTTCGGTCAGTTCCTTGGCGGCGAACCCGCCGCTGACGCCGGAGCCGATGACGATCGCGTCGAAACGGTTGGTCGCTGCCATGATGGATCCTCAGTACCGGAGGCTACGCAAAGTGCGGAAGCTGGTGGTGATGTCGGGGAGATAGGGGGCGGGTGCTTGGTCGTTCTCGACATAGAAATGGCGAACGCCGGCGCTGCCTTTCAGCGCGAACAGCCGGGCGAAGTCGGTACGGCCCGCCCCCACCGCGGTCATGCTGCGATCGGCGCGCATGTCCTTGACGTGATAGCCGTAGATGCGCGACCCCAGCCGCTCGATCAACGCCGCCGGGTCCTCGCCGGCGAAGGCGACCCAGTAGAGATCGAGTTCGACCTTCACCAGCGCCGGGTCGGTCCGCGTCAGCAATTGTTCGTACAGGCTGACGCCGCCGGGGCGGACGGTGAATTCGAAATCATGGTTGTGATAGGCGAAGCCGAGGCCGGCACGGCGCAACTGTTCGCCGAAGCGGTTGAAATTGGGCAGCGCCGCCTGCCAGCCCGCCTCGGTGCGATGCTCGTCGGTCATATAGGGCAGGACGATCGTGTCCGCGCCCAACGCCTTGGCCATCGCCACCGACTTGTCGAAATTGCCCAGCAGCGCGTCATAGCCGACATGGATCGACGGCGCGCGCAGCCCCAGCCGGTCCATCGTCCGGCGCAGCAGACCATGGTCCATGGCGTCGTACCCGCCACCGCCATATTCGACCTCGCGGTAGCCGATCTTCGCGACCGATCGCAGCGTGGCGACCGGGTCCTTCTGGAACAGTTCGCGCACCGTATAGAGTTGCAGGCCGATCGGCCCCAGCCGTGCGGCGAAGGCTGGCGTTCCGGCAAGGGTCAGCGCGGCGCAACCGCCGGCGCCGGCCAGCATATGGCGACGGGAAAGGATCATGCGCTGTAGACCTTGTTGACCTGGGCATAGGGGAAGGCACCGTTATATTCGCCCGGCACCGGCAGATATTCGCGTTCCTGCGTCATTCCGATTTCCGACGTGTAATAGCCGGTGATGACGAGCTGGCGGAAATTCTCGAAGAAGCGCCCGTCGTCGCCCAGCGCCTTGTTCATCGCCAGCGTCAGCAGCGCGTCCTGCTGCGCCGGCGTCGCCTTCACCGCCGATACCTTGTAGTCGGCGATGCTGCGCGCCTCGACGGCATTCAGCCCGGCGAGGATCGGTGCCTTGTCCTCCGGCTTGGCCCAGTCGGCCAACAGCTTTTCGATGAACGCCGGCACACCGGCGGCGATCGCGCCGGGGGTGTCGGTGGTCGGGATCACCCGTTCGCTAAGCGCGGTCATCAACGCGCGTTGGGGGGCGGTGAACACGGCAACGCTCGGCGGACCGTCGCTGATGACTGGTAGCGCCGCCGTGCCGCGCACCGCGCTGACCGCCTGCGCCGCGCGGGCGATCGGCGCGAACATGGCGGTGCCGAACATGGCGGTGATCCCGGCAAGGGCATGTCTGCGATCGATCATCGGGCCTTCTCCGGCAGGTCCTGCGCGATCGCCTCGGCACCAAGCGGACGGACCCAGATGTTGCGGAACGACACCGGCGAATCATGATCCTGCAACCGGATCGGCGCGGTATCGGCATGGGCGGTGTAGCGCGCGACCTGCCGCCACGCGGTTTCGCCCAGCATCGCCTGATGGTTCTGCACCAGCACGCCGTTCAGAAACGCGGTGACATAGGCCGGGCGGACGAGCGTGCCGTCGGCCGCGAAGCGGGGCCGTTCGAACACGACGTCATAGCTCTGCCATTCGCCGGGCGCCCGCGCCGCATTCACCAGCGGCGGCTTCCAGCCATAGACCGCGCCGATCGTGCCATCGGCATAGGTCGGGTTGCGCCAGCCATCGAGGATCTGCACCTCGTACCGGTCCATGAACCAGATGCCGCTGTTGCCGCGATCCTGCGACGTCTTTGTCGGCGGGTTGGGCGAGCGGAACTCCAGATGAAGCTGAACGTCGCCGAACCCCTGCTTCGTACGCAGGTTGTTCTCGCCGCCGCTGGTCGCCCGCGCGGGGATGGTCAGCGCACCGCCCGCGACCGGCCACATCGATCGTTCCGCCACCCATGCGGCGGTCGAGCGCCCGTCGAACAGCATGACGGCATCGGCCGGCGCGCCGCCCGGCGTCGCAGCGGGAACGACGACCGTCGGGGCAGGGCGGTCGGCGTCGTGAACGCGCCACTTGCCATCGGGCAGCGTCGGCGTATCGCGGAACCCCGGCTTGTCCTGCGCCCCGGCGGGAGCAATCACCAGCGCCGAGGCGATCAGCGCTGCGGTACGGATCGTCATGCACCTTCTCCTGCGGCGACGTCGATCGCGCGATAGGCGGCGATCAGCCGTTCCTCACCCGCGCGGCCCTTCACCGAATTGCCGTGTTCCATGCCGATCACCCCGGCATAGCGCTTGTTCTTCAGCCAGCGGACGATGGTGGCATAGTTGATTTCGCCGGTGCCGGGTTCGTTGCGTCCCGGATTGTCGCCGAACTGGATATAGCCGATCTCGTTCCAGCAGATCGCCAGCGTCGGGATCAGATTCCCCGACTGGATCTGTTCATGGTACAGGTCAGCCAGCACCTTGACCGCCGGGCTGTTCACCCCGCGCGCGACGGCATAGCCTTGCGCGATCGTCTGCATGTAGACGCCGGGATGGTTCGTGCGGGTGTTGAGCGGCTCCATCACCATCGCCGCGCCGGTCGGCGCGATGATCTCGGCGGCACGGCGCATCACGTCGATCACCCGCGCGGTCTGAATATCGATCGGCAGCTTCGGGTCGAGGAAACCGGTGACGATGGTCATCCGGTCGGCGTTCAGCCGCTTCGCAACCTCGATCGAGGCACGAAGATCGGCGAGGAAGCCGTCGCGCTCGCTATCGTCGTTGCCGCCGAGCAGGGGGCGCGACTGCGACCATTTCGGCATGCTGGCGACGAACACGCCCATCTTCATGCCACGGCTCGACAGCGCTTTCGCCATTGCCTCCTGTTCGGCGACGGGGCGGGTCGCCGCCTCATTGTCCTCCCATGCGGTAAAGCCCTGGTCGGCGGCATAGGCGATCTGTTCGATCCGCCCGCCACGACTGGCGAAGCTGCCCTCGTGCGGTGCGAAATGCAGGCCGAACTTCGCTGCGTTCGATGCGGCCGGGCGCTGCGCGGCGAGCACGCCCGAGGCGGCGGTAACGGCCGCGCCACCGGCGAGGACGGTGCGACGCGACAGGGTCATTTCGCGACCTTGAGATAGGCGATGATCGCCGCGCGCTTGGCGGGATCGGGCGTGGCGATCGGCATCCGCGTGCCCGGCACCTTCTTGGCCGGGGCCGCCAGATACTCGTTCAGCGTCTTTTCGTCCCAGCGCAGGTTCGCCTTCTTCATCGCCGGCGAATAGTTGAAGCCGGCCACGCTCGCCGCCGCGCGTCCGACGACGCCGTTGAGGTTGGGGCCGATGCCGTTCCTGCCGCCGGCGTTCACCGTATGACAGGCGCGACAGGCGGCGAAGGCGGGCGGTGCCGCCGGGGCGGGGGCGATCTGCGCCAGCGCCATGCCGCCTAGCGTCACCGCGACCACCGCGCCCGCCGTTCCCGCGATCCATCGAATCATGCCGTCTCTCCCATGTCGATCCGCGTCCATTTGTCGGCGCCCGCCGCACTCGCGACCATCGCCTCGATAAAGGCCATCGTTCGCAGGCCGTCGCCAACTCCCGGAATAGCCGGTTCCTCGTCGCCACGGATCATTGCCGCAAACCCGCGATACAGGTTGGCGAACGCCTCGATATACCCCTCGGGATGACCCGCCGGTGTACGAAGCAGCGCCGCCGCTTGCGCGTCCATCCCCGGTCCGCCTGCGCGAACGATCTCCGCCGGCCGGTCGAGCCAGCGCAGGGTCAGCGTGTTCGGCTCCATCTGCGACCATTCCAGACCACCGAGCGATCCGTGGACGCGCAGCCGGAGGCCATTCTCCTCGCCCGCCGCGACCTGGCTCGCGACCAGCGTGCCGCGCGCGCCATTGTCGAACCGGAGCAGCGCGCCGACATCGTCGTCGAGCCGCCGCCCGGCGACATGGGTCGCCAGATCGGCCGACACCGCCGCGACCGGCAAGCCCGACACCTGTTCCGCCAGATGAAACGCATGGGTGCCAATATCGCCGAGACACCCGCCGATCCCGGCCTTGGCCGGATCGGTGCGCCATGCCGCCTGCTTGTTGCCATCGGCATCGATCGGCGCGCTCAGCCAGCCTTGCAGATATTCGACCTGCACCCGGCGAATCTCGCCCAGGTCGCCCCGCGCGATCCGCGCCCGCGCCTCCGCGACCAGCGCATAGCCGCTGTAGGTGAAGGCGAGCGCGAAGTGCCGCCCGTTCGCCTTCGCCGCAGCGGCGATCGCGCGTGCTTCCTCGACGCTCATCGCCATCGGCTTTTCGCAAAAGACGTGGAAGCCCGCCTCCAGCGCGGCGATCGCCATCGGTGCATGAAGGTGATTGGGCGTCACGATCGCCAGCGCGTCGATCCGTTCGTCCGCCGGGCGGGAGGCTTCGTCGGCCAGCAACGCCGCCAGATCGTGATGCACCCGCGTTGGGTCGAGCCCCAGCGCCGCGCCCGAACGGTGGCTACGCCCGGCATCGGTGCTGAACGCGCCGCCGACCAGTTCCCAGTCGCCGTCCAATGCCGCCGCCATGCGGTGGACCGCGCCGATGAACGCGCCTTCGCCACCGCCGGCCATCGCCAGACGCAGACGCCGGCTCATTCCGCGGCTCCGTCGGGCGACAGCCCCATCAGCTTGCGGATCGCGCCGCGATCGACGCCGCTCTGCGCGAAATCGTCGAAGGCGTGATCGGTCAGGCGGATCATGTGATCGCGGATGAACGGCGCACCCTCGCGCGCGCCATCCTCGCCGCGCTTGAGCGCGCACTCCCATTCGAGCACCGCCCAGCCGTCATAGCCATATTGCGCCATGCGGCTGAAGATCGCGGAGAAATCAACCTGTCCGTCGCCCAGCGAGCGGAACCGTCCCGCGCGATCGACCCAGTCCTGATAGCCGCCATACACCCCCGACCGTCCGGTCGGGTTGAACTCGGCGTCCTTGACGTGGAAGCAGGCGATCCGGTCATGGTAGCGATCGATGAAGTCGAGATAGTCGAGCTGTTGCAGCACGTAATGCGACGGATCGAACAACAGCCGCGCCGCCGGATGATAATCGACGGCTTTAAGGAACCGCTCCCACGTCGCGCCGTCGTGCAGATCCTCGCCGGGATGCACTTCATAGGCGCAGGCGACGCCATGCTCGGCGAACACGTCGAGGATCGGCCGCCAGCGCCGCGCCAGTTCGGCGAACGCCTCCTCGACCAGCCCTGCCGGCCGTTGCGGCCACGGATAGACATAGGGCCATGCCAGCGCACCGGAGAAGGTCGCATGCGCCTTGAGGCCCAGATTGGCGCTGGCGCGCGCGGCATATTTCACCTGTTCGACCGCCCATGCCTGTCGTTCGGCGGGCTTGCCGTGAACCTCGGGCGGCGCGAAGCCGTCGAACAACGTGTCATAGGCCGGATGCACCGCGACCAACTGTCCTTGCAGATGCGTCGACAATTCGGTCGGCTCGATACCATGGCGGGCGAGGGTGCCGCGCAGGTCGTCGCAATACTCCTTGCTCTCGGCGGCCAGCTTCACGTCGATCAACTGCGGATCGCACGGAATCTGCACCCCGACATAGCCCAGCCCCGCCGCCCATTCGGCAAGGTTCTCCAGCGTGTCGAACGGCGGTTCGCTGCCCTTGAACTGGGCGAGGAAGATGCCCGGACCCTTCATCATGCCATCGCCCCCTTGGTGGTGTCGCGGAAGGTGAACTGGAACAGCACGGCGATGATCGCGGCGGCGATGGCGGGATACCACCAGAGCTGATGCCAGTCGGCGACCGAGGGGGTCGCGGGCAGCGCGGCATAGAGCAGCCCGCCGATCTGCGAGCCGAGCAGCATGCCCACGCCATAGGTGAACAGCGTCAGCATCCCCTGCGCCTGCGCGTTCACGCCCTTGGGACTGGCGATCGTGCCGGTATAGATCGCACCGGCGACGAAGAAGAAGTCGTAGCACACCCCATGCAGCGCGACGCCGAGGTAGACCGCCCACAGCCCGTCGCCGCCATCGCCGATGGCGAATAGCGCATAGCGCAGCGCCCATGCCGCCATACCGACCAGCAGCAGCGGCTTCACCCCGAAGCGGCGATAGAGCAGCGGCATCGAGAACATGAATACCAGCTCGGACATCTGCCCGATCGCCAGCGTGCTCGCGACGTTCGTGATGCCGACCGCGCCGACATAGTTCGAGGCATAGGCATAATACATCGCCAGCGGGATCGAGATCAGCGTCGCACAGGCGATGAAGACGAGGAACGAACGCTGTCGCATCAGCGAGAACGCCTCGACGCAGAATACCTGCCTGAGAAGGCTTCCCCCCTGCGCCTTGTCGGCATCGACCGCCGGCAAACTGAAGCTGTAGAGGCCGAGCGCGATCGAAACGACCGCCGCGACGGTGAAGATTTGCGGACTGGCGGGCAGTCCGGTCCAGTCGATTACGAACCCCGACGCGATCCAGCCGATGGTGCCGAACGCGCGGACGAACGGGAACTTGTCCGTCCGGTCGCCGAAGCTCTTGAGCGCGATCGTGTTCGCGAGACCAACCGTCGGCATGTAGAGGATCATATAGCCCAGCAGCAGCGCGACGAACGTCGCACCGCGTTCGGGCGTGATGAGCGCAGGCATGAGGAACAGCAGCACACCGCCGACCAGATGCAGGATCACCATCAGCATCCGCGGCGAGACATAGCGGACCGCGACCATGCCGAGCAGCAGCGACCCGACAATCGACGCGATCGGTCCCATCGAGAACGCATCGCCGATCAGATTGCCGATGCCGACCGTCTGCATCACCAGTCCGAGCGTGACCTGCCATGCCCCCCAAACGAAGAACTGCATGAACATCAACACGCTCAGCCGCGCGGTCAGGCTGCCGCCCGTCGCGGGGCGCATCGCGTGCGCGCTATCGTCGGCCATGGCCATTCGCCATCCTCTCCTCGTGCAGCTTTGCTGCTTCGTTGGGTCGGAGGCTAGGTCGAACGATTGTCGATGTAAAGCTTTACATCGACAACGTCGCCGAACCGATCCACACAGGCAACATGCCGACGATCATCGATGTCGCGGCCGGTGCGGGTGTTTCGATCGCGACGGTCAGCCGGGTGTTCAGCCAGCCCGACCGGGTGGCCGAACCTACGCGCCGCCGCGTGCTGGCGGTGGTCGACGCGCTCGGCTACGCCCCCAACGTCGCCGCACGATCGCTGCGAACGCTGCGCGCCGCCAAGATCCTGCTGACCGTGCCGGATATCTCCAATCCCTTCTTTGCCAGCGTGATCCGTGGCGTCGAGGAAGCGGCGCGCGATGCCGGCTATACCGTGATCGTCGGCGACACGCGGCACGACCCGGAAATCGAGGACCGCTATGCCGAGATGCTCGCCCGGCGTGAGGTCGACGGGCTGATCTTCCTCGGCCACCGCCTGCCCGCCACGCTCGCTCCGCTGCTGGCACGGAACGGCGCGACCGCGCCGATCGTCAACGGCTGCGAGTATAGCGAGAGCCTGACGGTGCCGAGCGTGCATATCGACAATGCCGCCGCCAGCGCCGAAGCGATCGAGCATCTCGTCGCCCTCGGCCACACCGCGATCGGCATCGTCACCGGTCCCGCCGCCAGCCCGATCAGCCGCGACCGGCTGGCCGGGGCACTGGCGGCGGCGCGGCGGCACGGGCTGGAGGACCAGGCGATCGTGCGCGCGGGCGACTATTCGGCTCGGTCGGGGTATGAACAGGCGGACGAACTGGTGGCGCGGGGCGTGACCGCCATCGCCTGTTTCAGCGACGAGATGGCGTTGGGCGCGATCAGCGCGATTCGCGCCGCCGGCTTGTCCTGTCCGGCCGACGTGTCGGTGACGGGTTTCGACGACCTGCCGTTCGCCTGCTACTTCGATCCGCCGCTCACCACCATCGCCCAGCCCAAGGCGGTCATCGGCGCGCGCGCGTTCGGGCTGCTGATCGGCATCCTGAACGGCGATGTCGCGATCGAACGACAGGTCACGTTGCCGCACGAACTGGTCCTGCGGCACAGCACCGCGCCCGCCCGGTCGGGGGCGGTGTAGCTCGGTTCGTCGCAACCGGCTAACAATTGATCGATGTTCAATTGCGGTTAATTGAACGGTGCCTAATTGCTGCTTCGTGCCCTCGTGATGGGCGCCATGAAGGAGTAAGGACCATGAAACGCACGTCTTTCATCGCCGCCGCTCTCGTCACTGCCACGATCGCCGGCGCGACGCCCGCCGCCGCCTATCCGCTCAAAATCACCGGAGCGAGCATGGCCAGCCCCCGGCTTCAGGCGGATGTGCTGAGCGCCATCGCCGATTATTCCAGCCGCATCGGCGGCTGCCGCATGATCTATTCCGCCGACCGCGCGATCATGCCGCGCAGCTATGTGCCGCGTCAGCCGACCCGGCCGGCGCGCACGCTCGGCGGCCATTTCGAGGTGTGGACGATGAACGTCTGCGCCGCCCGCCAGCGGTTTCAGATTGCGATGTGGCCATCGCCGCGCGGCGGCGCCGATTTCGCCATCACCCCGCTCACCGGCCGCCTGCCGCTGACCGCGCGTTGACGCCCGAACGCTATTCCCTTCATTATCAAGCCTTGAGGAGACTCGTCATGCGAACCCGTCTTGCGGCTACCACAACGATCACCCTGTCGCTCGCCGCCATGGCAGCGACGTTTACCACCCCGGCCTCGGCACAGGACGCCGGCTGGAACGGCCGATATGTCTGGGAAGAGAACGTCGGGCGGCACGGCGGCAACACCCCGGCCGACAGCATCGTCGCGTTCATCACCTATACGCTCGGCGTCGGCCCCGGCAACGGCCCGACCGGCTGCACGCTGAACGGGCAGGGGTTTCAGACCAACAAGCGCATCCGCTGCACCGTCACGCCGCAGGGCAAGTCGATCGTCGTCAAATTCCACGGCTATGGCGCGGACAATATGTTCGACAGTGGCTATCGCCGGGGGCAGGCGCTGTTCACCCTGACGCGCACCCCACGCGGGCTCGTCACCGCGTTGCAGGCGCTCACCGCCTCGGCCAACGCGACGCCGCGCACCGGCAAGCTGTTCTACAAGGCGCTGTAACCGCCATCGGGAGACAGGCGATGGGTATCCTCACGCTATGCGGCGGCTTCATGGCGATGCAGTTCGAGAAGCGGCCCGAAGGCTATCTCTACCGCGTGAACGGCAAGGGGCCGGCGTGGCCGGTGACGCAGCGCGACTATGTCCGCTTCGTCCGCCGCGCCGGGGTCAGCTTCCTGCTGCACGTCGTCGCTCTCTGCCTGTCGATCGTCGCGGCGGCGATGCTGACCTCGTTGGTCTTTCCCCGGGGTGGCGAGGTGGGCGGGATGGTGATGATGGGCGGCTTCCTGCTGCTGATCGGCGTCGCGCTCTATCGCTCGCTGGTCTGGGCGATGCGCGCGCCTGTGCGGGCATTGGCCGGACAGGCGCCGATCGATGCGCCGTCGGCCGCGCCGCCCCCTCCGCGCCGCGCCGCGAAAGCGACTGCCGCTCCGCCGATGACGTGGGGCAAGCGGTTGCTGTTCGTCGGCTATCTCGTCGCGGAAGCGATCGGAGCGATCGTCGCGCTGGTGGTCGTGTCCGGCTGGGCGAGCGGCTGGGGCGATGCCGCCGCCGCGATCGCCGGTCTGGTTGCCGCCATCGCCACGATGTTCGCGATCGACCGGCTATGCAAGCGCCATACCGGTGAGAGCGTGATCGAGTCGCTGCCGTTCCTGCCGTGACGGACCGTCGCTTCGGTGCAGACCCAAGGAGAAACTCCATGGCCTTTTGTACCCGGTGCAGGACCGATCTCCCCGCCGACGCGCGCTTCTGTCCCGCATGCGGAACAGCGGCAGCCGATTCCGTCGCGCCGGCGAAGGTGCAACGTGAAGGGCGGGGCGGGCTGATCCTGCCGGCGATGATCGTCGTCGCGCTCGTCATCATCGGCGTCTTCCTGTGGAGCCAGCGTGACGCAGCCCGCCCGATCGCCGCATCCGAACCGACGCCGGCCACGGACAGACGCGACGTCCAGGCGACCCGAACCACCGTCGCCGCGATCGACACGGCGTTCCGTGACGATCCGGCAGCCGCCAGCGCGCGCTATGACCAGCCGGTCACCGCGACCGGTACGATCGTCTCGGCGACCGGCGGCGCCAGCCCGTCGCTGTCGCTCGAAGGGCGGACCCGGTTCAACTATGTCGTCGCCAATCTCGCCGATCGGGCGGCGCTGCCCGATATGGCACGCGGCGCGACCATCACGTTGAACTGTCGCCGGGCGAGCGCGATCGCCGGTACGACGATCCTCCACGGCTGCACGCCGGACCGATGATCGGCACAGGGCGATGACTCTGCCACGACGCTGGGGCCGGCTGGCGCTGGTCGGGTCGGCACTCCTGCTGCTCGCCGCCCTGCTATGGGGCGGTGCGCGTCCGGTCGGGGAGTCGCTGACCCGCCCCCGCGTCGCCGATCAGGCGAATGCGGTAGCGCGAGGGGCGGCGGCGTTCGAAGGGGCGGGGTTCGGCGGGATCAGCACGGCCGCGCTGTCGCGCAATGCCGTGCCGTGGCGGCTGGTCGCCGCCGCGCTGGTCCTCGACGCGCAAAGCCGCGATCCCGCCGCGCGCATCGATGCGGCGACGCTGGCACGGGTCCTCGCCCGTTTCGGGTTCCTGAACGGTGCCACCGTCGTCAACCGTCCGTCGGGTGTCATGGCAGCCACCACCGCCATGCCGCTCGGGATGACCACCGGCGATGTCGCGCCGGTCGGCGGCAGCGTGGTGCGCGTCGCCAACCTCGGCTGCGCCGCCTGCCACGCCGGCGTCGCCTATCACGCCGACGGCACGCCCGATCCGGCGCGGGCGGTGCTGGGGATGCCCAACACCTCGCTCGATCTCGAAGCCTATACCATGGCGGTGTTCGCCGCGCTGCGCCGCTTCTCCGCCAGCGACCGGCTGCTCCCCGCCGCCGACGCGCTGTTCCCCGACATGAGCCTGCGCGAGCGCGCGACGCTGCGGCTGCTCGTCCTGCCGCTGGTCCGGCGGCGGCTGGCGGCGCTGGGCGACGCGGCGCGGCCGTTGCCCTTTCCCAACGGCACGCCGGGCACCACCAACGGCGTCGCCGCGCTGAAGGCGGCGCTGGGCCTGCCGCTGATCGGCGGCGGGATGGGGGACGTCGGCACCGTCTCGATTCCCGACCTCGGCGACCGGGTGCTGAGGACCCGGTTGCTTGTCGATGGCGCTTACGGCGTGCCGGGCGCGGCGCGGCGCGCGACGACCCGCGCCGACCTGACCCCCGACCATCGCCGGGCGCTGGCGGCGATCACCACCTTCTTCACCGTGCCCAGCATGGGCGTGCATCCCGATGCCGCGCTCGACAGCCTCGGCGATGCGACGGCGGTCGTCGCGTTCCTCGAAACCTATCGTCCGCAGCCGTTTCCGGGCGTAATCGATCCGGCGCAGGCGCGCGCCGGGGCGGCGGTCTATGCCCGGGCGTGCGCCGCCTGCCACGGCGACTATCGGTTGTCGGGGCAGGGCGCACGGCTGGAGGGCTATCCCGACTGGATCGGCGAGGTCGGCACCGATCCGCTGCGCGGCGCCACCTTCGCCAAACCGCTGGCCGATGCGGTCGGCCACACCGCCTATCGCAGCCGGATCGCGGTGACGGCGGGGCAGGGCTATGCCGCGCCGCCGCTGACCGGGCTGTGGGCCTCGGCGCCCTATCTCCACAACGGATCGGTGCCGACGCTCGACGCGCTGCTGTCGCCCGAGCGGCGACCGGCGCGGTTTCAGGTCGGCGGCCATGCGCTCGATTTCGACCGGGTCGGGCTGCGGCTGGGCGCGGACGGCGGCTATCCGCGCGGCTATCGTCCGTTTTCGCAAGGCGTGTGGATCGATACGCGCCAGCCGGGACGCGGCAATGGCGGCCATGATTTCGGTGCCGGTCTGCCGGCGCGCGACAAGGCGTCGCTGATCGCCTTCCTCAAACTGCTGTGATCCTCACACCAGCAGATCGTCGAGTGCCCGGCGCGCGCGGGGCGGGACAGCCGCCCCCGCCGGACGCCGCCCGATTCGAAAGGCGCTGACGACCCGCTCGCCCGCCGGCACGCCGGCCATAGCCGCCACCGTCCGCGCCGCCGCAGGATCGTCGGCGAGCGCCGCCAGCACCGCCGCGCCGAACCCCGCCGCCTCCAGCCGCAACCACAGGCGGTAGAAGTGGCGACCGCTCTCGAACGGCGCTTCACGGGCGGGGCGGTGGAACACCACCAGCCCCGCCGCCGTGGCGATCTTGCTCCCCTCCGCCAGCAGCGGCCGGGCCAGCCCGAACCGGTCGAGCAGCGCGAAGCCCTTGCCCAGCACTACCCCGGCACCGCGCGCCTCGACCGCGCCCATCGCCATTGCCCCGGCATTCAGCCCATCGATCGCCCAGCGCGGATGGCTCCGCCGCAACCGCATCCACGACAGCAGTTCGCGGCGGAACCCGGCATCGCGCAGAAAGTCATAGCTCGCCGCATCATAGACCCGCGCCAGTTCGGTGAGCAGCGCCCGATCGGTCACGACCTTCGCATCCGCCCCGGCCAGCGCCGCCGCCGCGCCACGATCGGCATCTTCCACCGTCGCGAAGCCACCGCGCCACGACCGACGGGCATCGACCGCCCCGGCGAGCGGATCGGCGGCAGCGGCGTCGGACACGAACCGGTAGCCCGCGACCGGCACCAGACCCGGTTCGGCCAAGGGAAGCTCCGCCTCGCGCAGCGCCAGCCCGGCCCGTCCGGCGGCAAGCCGCAACCCTTCCGCCGCCGCGCCAAGGCTGATCCGCGCATCGTTGCCGGTCGGATCGCCGACGCAGAGCCGGGTCGCGACATCCTCGAACAATGCGATCCCGTCGTCCCCGATGCAGCGCCAGCGCGCCGGCTGGACATTGTGGACACTCGGGGCGAGCGCCGCCTCGGCGATCAGCGCGCCACGGTCGATCGTCATCCTGCGACATCCTTGCGGAACAGGTGCAGCCGGTGCAGCGACCGCGCGCCGAGCTTTTCCATCTGTCGCAGACTGGCGGCATTGCCATCGGCGATCCACGTGATGCCGAGCCGTTCATACCCCGCATCCCGCAGCGCGGTGACGGTGCGCGCCAGCATGCCGCCCATCAGCCCCTGTCCGTGATGGTCCTGTACCACCGAATAGAAGATGATGACCGCCCGCCTGCGCCGCAACCGATAGCGCAGATAGTGGAACGGGGTGGTCAGCCCGATCCGTGACCGTGTCGCGGCGAGGAACCCGTTCAGGTCGGGAATGCACACGATCGTGCCGACCGGGCGGTCGTCATGCAGCAATACCGACGACAGCCGGGGGTCGAGAATCGACATCATCTCGCCCGCCTGAAAGCGGAACTCGTCGGCGGTCAGCGGCACGAACATCGGATTGTCGGCGAACCCGTCGTTCAGCACCGCGCGCGCTTCCTCCATCCGCGCGGCGAAGCTCGTCTTTTCGATGGGTGCGAAGCGAAAGCCCCGGTCCGCCGCCGGGACGCGCAGGCCATCAATCCGGGCATCGCGCAGGTCCAGCTCGAAGGTCCGCATCGGGAAGCAGCGGGTGAAGCCATGCGCTTCGAGCAGGCGTGGGACGTGCGGCGGGTTGACGACCATGTCGGTATAGCCGGGCGCGCCATAACCGTCGGTCATCACCCCGCATTGCTGCATCGCCGTCAGGTTGAAGTTGCCGATCAACTCGCGCTGCCCGGCATCGCGCGCGAACGCCTCCGCCGCGCCCAGCAGCACGCCCGCTGCCGCATCATCGTCGGCGCAGTCGAAGAAGCCGAACTGCGCGCGCGCCGTGCCATGGCGCTCGTTCGACTGGCCGTGGACATGGGCGACGATCCGCCCGACCGGTCTGCCGTCGCGATGCGCGGTCCAGAAAGTGAAGCGATTGCCCGCCTGCCACAACGGATTGGCCGCCGGATCGAGCATCCGCCGGATGTCGCTCCTGAGCGGCGAGACATAGCCGTCCTGCGGGCGATAGGCGTGGAACGGCGCGTCGAAGAACGCCTCGCGGTCGCCGGTGCGCAGCTCGATCGTCATGCCGCCCGCTCGATCAGCCGGGCGGCCAGCGCGATCTCATCGTCGAGGCTCCGTCCGGCAAGGCCCCCGGCCGCCACCGCGAGCAGCCGTGGCGGATCGCGCGAGAGGCGGATCAGATGCGTCGCCTGGGTCGCGAGCAGCAGGTCGCACGCCGCATCGCGCGTCTCGGCATCGGCGAGATCGCCCCGCACGACGCGGTGGTCGAGCAGTCGGGCGACGCTCGCCGGGGGATAGGCGGCAAGCGCATCGCCTTCGATGATCCGCGCATGGTCGAGCAGCGGATGCGCCGACAGGATCGCGCCCATGTCGTCCGCGTCGACCCGCGCGAGCGCGGCGGTCAGGCCCGATTCCTGTCCCGCCAGATCGCGCGTCCGCTCGATCAGCAGCAGCAGCGCGGCGAGCGCGCCACCGGCGGCGGTCAGCCGCAGTCCGGTCGGGAGGTCGACGTCGGGCAGCACCACCCGACCGATCGCCACAAGCACGCCGCCCGCGCCGATCGCCACCGCCAGATCGGCGACCAGCCCCAGCGGCGTGCCGCGATCGTCGGCCAGCCGCGACGATCCGAGCACCATCACCAGCGCGGCGATCGCCCCGCCGCGCACCGGCGCGTCGGGCAGCAGCGCGGTGAAATCGGTCAGCGCCAGCGGGATCGTCAGCGCCAGCGCCAGCAGGAAACTGTCGAGCGTCCGCCGCTCGGCGAGCCTAAGGTCGCGGCGCGCTCGCGCCATCTGCGCGATCATCAGCACCAGCATCATCGCCTGAAACCCGGCCAGCGCCAGCAGCGCCGCCGCGCTCCACACCACCCCCAGCGTCACCGCCAGCACCGAAAAGCCTAGGCCACCGCCCAGCGCCAGCAGCTTGACACTCCGCCGGGCATGGCGGCGGCACAGTTCCTCGACCAGCCGGAGTGCTGCGAACGGCAGCCATGCCGCGACGGTCATCAACGCCACGACGACCGGCGTCGCGGGGACGACCGGCGTCAGCAGCCGCAACCCCGCCAGCATCGCGGTGAGCGTATAGAGCGCGCGCAACCGCGCCGCGACCGCCGATCGCGCGGCGGCCACGGCGACCCCCTGCCGCGCGATCAGCAATGCGATCAGTGCGATGCCGAGGATGATCGTATCGATCACGCCATCATCCGCCGCAGGAACCGCCGGACCACGATGCCGCGCACCGCCGCGATCGGAGCGGGCAGCGGACGTTCGATCCGTACCCGGTGCGGATTGAAGAAATACCCGCGATGATCGGTCCCGCCCGGCCGGCCGAGGATCACGCGGATCGCCTCCTCCGCCATCATCGTCCCCGCCATCGTCACCATCGTCGCGAACGAGAATCGCGACCGCTTGCCCGCCGCCACCTCCGCCGCGACGCCAAGGTCGACATGGGCGTGCGACGAACTGTGGGTCAGCACATATTCGATCTCGCGTTGCAGACAGGCGACGCGCATGTCCGCGTCGATCTCGGTCCACGCCACCCCGATCGTCGGATAGCGCAGCCGCACCTCGGGCCGAGCCGCGTCGGGGCGGACCACCGTGACCGACGGTAGCGGCGAGGCATAGGCATCGATCACGGTGCGGCCCCCCGCCTGCGCCCGGCGATACAGATGGGCCCCCGCCGCCGCATCGTCCATCCCGTTGACGATCACGTCGGCCATCGCGACCAACCGGTCGAGCGCGTGCGGCCATTCGCCGCCCAGCACCTCGATTTCCGCCTGCGGGTTGATCCGCAGCGCCCCGTCGCGCGCCGCCGCCGCCTTGCCCATGCCAACGGTGTCGAGCGTCGCGAACAACTGCCGGTTGAGGTTCGACACCTCGAACGTATCAATATCCGCAATCACGAACCGCCCGACCCCGGCGCGCACCAAAGCCATGAACGCCGCGCCGCCCATGCCGCCGACACCGGGGATCAGCACGCACGCCGCGCGCAGCCGCGCCTGCTCCACCTCGCTCACGAAGCCGCGATTGCGCGTGGTCATTTCATCATAGTCGAAGCCGGTCATCGCGCGGGTCTCAATCTGCCAAGGGGCCGGTCGGCGGCAAGCCATTGCAGCAACGGCGCGACCACCGCCTGCACCGCGATGATCGCGCCCTGCACCGCCAGTTGCGGAACGGCATGGCGCGGCACGCTGCGCGACAGGAACCGCCGCGCGGTCGCAAGGTCGATCCGCCCGATCTGCAACACGTCGTCGCCACGGTCGTAATCGAGCCTCTCGGCGCAGAAGCGGTTGTAGCGTTCGTCGCGGTGCTTGGCGGCGATCTCGAAGCGTTTCTTCAGATGATCCGATCCGCCGGTATAGGCGTCGGTGATGACATGGCCGACGGGATCGAACCCGGCCTCCGCCCCCACGCCGAACGCCGCGCGACAGCCGCGCATGATCTGATGCGCCAGATGGCGGTGCGCGAAGCTCGCCCGCGTGTCCGCCTGCGCCGGATAGACGTCGTCGAACGTCTCGGCGACCATGCCGACGACGGCGGGCACCTGGGTCACGCTGCTGATCCATAGCGGGCGCAGCCCGCGCCGGACGAACAGCGCGAAGCAGGTGAGGCCGTACAGTATCCACGACAGCCCGCCGCTGCGCGCCGCCGGATCGACCATCACCAGTCCCAGATGCAGCACCTCCTCGCGCACGCCGCCCCGCTCGACCGGCAGCAGCGGCATGGCGTTGAACGCGACCGGCGCGCCGGTCGAGGCATCACGGATCAGCGTCACCACGCTATGGTCCCATGCCGAACCGTCGGGCGCGAACAGGCCATAGTCGAGCTGCCGCCCGCCGAGACAGGTGGCGACCACGTCACGACATGCCGCCTCCAGCGCGGCGAAGTCGGCGGGCGACAGCGTCCGGCACGGCCGCTCGACGATCTCGACGAGATGCGTCGCGCCGGAGCGGAAGCGCAGGTGCAGGAACCTGCCGGAAAACGCCTGCAACAAGGCTCTCGACCGCATCGTGCCCTCATCCAGCGTCGTGGTCGCGACCGGCGTACCAGTTTTTTGGCGAAGGGTCGCGCCGGGAAAAATCGGCAGGGGTTGCGACGGATCGGCCGCGCCGCTGCGTTGAACGGGAACAAGGATGCTATGAACCCCCTATGCCGAACCACCGCCGGACCACCTTGCCGACCGGACCCGCGTGACCGCGGACGCCGATCCGGATGCCGCGCTGCTGCGCCGGCTGGCGGCGGGGGAGGCGGGTGCGCCCCGCGCGATGGTCGCGGCGAAGCTTGGCCGCATCCTGTCGCTCGTCCGGCGGATGCTCGGCGATCCGGGCGAGGCGGAGGATGTCGCGCAGGAGGTGTTCGCGCGCATCTGGCAACAGGCACCGCGCTGGCGGCCGGGGGCGGCGCGGTTCGATACATGGGTCCACCTCGTCACATTGAACCTGTGCCGCGACCGGCTGCGAAAGCCCCATGCCGTGGTGATGGCCGACCCGCCAGAGCGGCCGGACCCTTCGCCGGGTGCCGAGGCCGACCTGCTGGCTGCCGAGCGTGCGGCGGCGGTGGCGGCGGCGATCGCGCGCCTGCCCGATCGCCAGCGCGAGGCGGTGCTGCTCACCTGCTATCAGGAACTGCCCAATGCGCAGGTGGCGACGATACTGGGCACCAGCGTCGAGGCGGTCGAAAGCCTGCTCGCCCGCGCGCGCCGCACGTTGCGCGCGGCACTGGTCGATGACGGGGAAGGGTGACATGGACCTCCGACGATTTTCGGAGCTGTGCGACGCCTATGGCGGCACCATCGCCTGCTGGCCGCTGCAGGAGCAGGCGGCGGCTATCCGGCTGGCCTCGTCGGGGGAAGGGCAAATACTACTGGCACAGGCCGACCGGCTGGACGCGGCGCTCGCCGACTGGCGTCTGGGGGCGGCACCGCATGCATTGGCCGAATCGATCCTGCGCCATGCCCCGAAGCCGCGCGGTCGCGGGCCGATCGCGCTGTGGTGGTCGGGGCTGGCCGGACTGACGCTGGCGGGCGCGGCGGCGGGGGCGCTGGCCGTCACCCTGCTGCCCCCTCCACCGGTCTTCACCGACGATGGCGGCTACGCCGATACCGTATTCGGCGGTTGGGAGGCGGGACGATGAACGGATCGACGTGGCGCTGGCTGATGGCGTCGCTTGCGCTCAATGCCGTCCTGCTGGGCGCGCTGCTGGGCGGCGGGTGGATGCTTGCACGGTCGCCGGCACCCGCGCCCATCGCCCGGTTGCGCGAAGCGGGCAACGCGCTGAGCGCCGGTCAGCAACCCCGGTTCCGCGCGATGCTGCGCGATACGCGGATCGCCAACCGGCCGCTGCTCGACCGGGCACAACAGGCGCGGACCCAAGCGGCGACGGCGCTGGTCGCACGGCCGTTCGATCGCGAGGCACTGGGCGGTGCGCTCGGTCGCGCCCGTATCGCCGACCTTGCGCTGCGGCAGGCGCGCGAAGCGGCGATCGTCCGCTTCGCCGCGACGCTTTCTCCCGACGATCGCGCGGCGCTCGCCGCCGGACTGCGGACCACCATGCTGCGCGACGGGCGCGGCGAAGCACGAGCCATGCAAGGAGCCGGATCATGACCGCTGCCGACATCACCACGGCGCTGACCCGCTTCGGTCTGGGCGCGCGACCCGACGACCCGCTGCCGACCGATCCCAGACGCTGGCTGCTCGACCAGTTCGATCGCTACGCCGCCGCCCCGCCGTCGATCGCCACCGTCCCCACCAGCCGGGCGGTCGCGGCGCGATTGGCCGAGCTGTACGATCAGCGTCGCGACCTGCGCGAACAATATGGTCCGCGCCGGCAACGACCACCCGCCGCCATGGCACTGGTGCCGCCGCCGATAAGCCCGGCGATGAATTCCGCAGCGGCGATGCCCGCCGCCGACCCGTATCGCGATGCGCGACAGGCGGCGGGGCGTGACATGCGGCAGGGCTATGCCGCCGCCGTCGCCGCGCGGACCGGCATCGCGCTCACCACGACCACGCCGTTCGTCGAGCGGCTGGTGCATTTCTGGGCCAATCACTTCGCCGTTTCCGCCGACAAGCTGGAGATGGTCGGCCTTGCCCCCACCCTCGAATTCGAGGCGATCCGGCCGCACGTCCTTGGCCGTTTCGCCGACATGCTGCTGGCGGTCGAGCGACATCCGGCGATGCTCGTCTATCTCGATCAGGCGGTGTCGGTCGGCCCGAACAGCACGGTCGGCCAGCGCGGCGGACGCCGGGCGGGGCTGAACGAGAATCTGGCGCGCGAGATACTCGAGTTGCACACGCTCGGCGTCCGCACCGGCTATACCCAGGGTGACGTGACCGAACTGGCCCGCGCGCTCACCGGCTGGACCGTCGCCGGCCTTGCCCGGGGACCCGCCCAGCGCGCCGCGGGCGATGCCGCGCCGGGCAGCTTCGTGTTCGCCCCCGCGCTGCACGAACCCGGCGACCGCACGATCACGGGTACGCGCTATCCGGCGGCGGGCGAGGCGCAGGCGACCGAGGTGCTGGCCGATCTCGCCGCCAGTCCAGCCACCGCGCGGCACCTCGCGACCAAGCTCGCCCGCCATTTCGCCGGCGACGTGCCACCGCCGGCGATGATCGCGCGGCTGGAACAGGCGTATCTGTCGTCGAACGGCGATTTGCCGACGATATACCGCGCGATCATCGCCTCGCCCGAGGCATGGGTGCCGGCGCCGGTCAAGTTCCGCACGCCATGGGAATGGTCGCTCGCGACCTTCCGCGCGGTGGGCACGCGCGAGGTACAGCCCGGTGCGATCGTCGGCCTGCTCAACCAGCTCGGCCAGCCGGCGTGGAAACCGGGTCAGCCGATCGGCTATGACGATGTCGCGGCAAGCTGGGCCGGCCCCGACGCGATCATGCGCCGGGTCGAGGCGGCCGAGCGCATGGCCGGACGGACCCCCGCGACCGACGCCCGGACGCTCGGCGCGAAACTCTTCCCCGACGGCTTGTCGGCAGCCACGACGCAGGCGATCGCCCGCGCCGAAAGCCCGGCGCAGGGGCTGGCGCTGTTGCTCGTCAGCCCGGAAATGATGCGGAGATGACCATGATCGACCGTCGTACCCTGCTGGTCCGCTCAGGGCTTACCGCGCTGGCGATGGGGGTCGCGCCACGCATGGCGTTCGCCCGTGCCGAAACCGATCGCCGCTTCGTGTTCGTCATCCAGCGCGGGGCGGCCGACGGCCTCGGCATCGTCGCGCCGGTCGGCGATCCGGCCTTCGCGGCGCAGCGCGGGCAACTCGCCGCCGACTTCGCGACCGCGCCACGCCTCGATACGACCTTCGCGCTGCACCCGGCGATGACCGGGGCGGCGGCGCTGTATCGACAGGGGCAGGCGCTGTTCGCCCATGCCGTCGCCTCGCCCTATCGCGACCGGTCGCATTTCGACGGGCAGAACGTCCTCGAAACCGGCGGGGCGGGGGCCTATCAGGTGAAGGACGGCTGGCTCAACCGGATGCTCGGGCTGATCCCCTCGGGCAATGCGAAGGCGATCGCGGTGTCCGCCACCGTGCCGCTGGCGCTGCGCGGGCGGCATGAGGTGTCGAGCTACGCCCCCTCGACGCTACCCGATGCGTCCGACGACCTGCTCCAACGGGTCGCGATGCTCTATCAGGGCGATGCCCAGCTCCATTCGCTGTGGAGCGAGGCGCTGTCGACCCGCACGCTCGCCGGCGACCTGACCGGCAACGGCGGCCGCGATGCGGCGGCGACCGGCGCGCTCGCCGCGAAGCTGCTCGCCCCGGCCGAAGGCGCACGGATCGCGATGATCGAAACCGGCGGCTGGGACACCCATAGCCAGCAGCGCGGTCGGCTCGCCGCCAACCTGAAAGGGCTCGACGCGCTGGTCGGCGCATTGCAGACCGGGCTCGGCGCGGCGTGGCGCGACACGACGGTGCTGGTCGCGACCGAATTCGGGCGAACGGTGGCGGTCAACGGCACCGGCGGCACCGATCACGGCACCGGCGCGGCGGCGATGCTGTTCGGCGGGCGGATCAAGGGCGGCCGGGTCGTCGCCGACTGGCCGGGGCTGGCCCCCGCGCAGCTTCACCAAGGGCGTGACCTGCGCCCGACGATGCAGCTCGACGCGCTGATCTCGGCCGCCGTGGCCCATGCCTATGACCTTGATCCGCAACGGGTGGCGAACGCCCTGTTCGCGGGGACCGGAACCGGCCGGCCGTCGCTTGTTCTTTAGCGGTTGACCCATCTGACCAGAAGCGTCGCCCCAGCGGAGGCTGGGGCCTCCAGCGGCTCCTGACCCGCATCAGCCCCGGGAGATCCCGGCCTTCGCCGGGATGACGTTTGTTTCAGGGCGGATGGACCATCCGCTAATGCGCTTCACCCGGCTTCGCAATCCGTTTGGGCCGGGGGGCCAGCCAGATGATGAGCGCGGCCGCGCCGAACACCATCGCCGACAACAGGAACAGGTGGTTGATCGCCAGCGTGCTGCTCTCTCGCGCGACCGTCATCTCGACCGTGGCCCGGACCTGATCGAGCGAGAAGCCCTGCGCCATCAGCGCGGTCGTGGTCGGATCGGCGTTGAGCCGCGACACCATTTCGCTGCGCGCCACGATCATGCTGTCGGCATAGAGCGTCGTCGACACCGACGTGCCGATCGCCCCCGCCATGGTGCGCAGGAAGCTCATCACCCCCGCCGCCGATGCCGTCTCGTGCGGCTCGACCGCGCCCAGCGCGATCGTGGTCAGCGGAATGAAGAAGAACGGCATGCCGAACCCCTGCACGATCTGCGGAAACGCCAGCGTCCAGAAATCGGCCCCGGTGGTCCACCCGACGCGGATCAGCGTCGCCCCGGCGATCCACAGGATGCCGAAACACACCAGCGCGCGCGGATCGTGCTTCTTCATCAACTGCGCGACGATCGGCGACATGATGACCGCGCCCATCCCGTTAAACGCGGTGGCATAGCCGGCATAGGTCGAGGTGTAGCCAAGGCTCGCCTGCAACCATTGCGGGATCAGCACGACCGAGGCGAAGAAGGTGCCGAACGCGAACGACAGCGCGGCGACCGCGACGGTGAACCCCCGGTGGCGGAACACGCGCAGGTCGACGATCGGCTGCCGCTCGTTCAGCTCCCATACGACGAACACCGCCGCGCCCACGGCGGCGACCAGCCCAAGGATCACGATCGTCGGGTCCTCGAACCAGTCGTGCTCGCGTCCGATGTCGAGCATGATCTGGAGCGCGCCGATCCACAGCACCAGCAGGGCAAGGCCGATCTTGTCGACCTTGAGCGGCTGGCGCTCGGTCTCGGCGGGTTTCAGCAGCCGCAGCGCGCCGAACACGCAGAAGATCGCGACCGGAATGTTGATGAAGAAGATCCAGTGCCACGACCAGCTATCGCTGATCGTCCCGCCGAGGATGGGCCCGAGGATGGGCGCGGTGACGGTGGTCATCGCCCACATGCCCATCGCCTGACCATGTTGTTCCTTGGGGAAGATGCGCAGCAGCATCGTCTGCGTCAGCGGCATCAGCGGCCCGCCGCACAGCCCCTGGCCGATCCGCGCGGCGACGATCATCGTCAGGCTGGTCGACAGCCCGCACAGCACCGAAAAGATGCCGAAGCCGATCATGCCCACGACGAAGGTGCGCAGCGTTCCGAACCGCCCGGCGAGCCAGCCGGTCAGCGGCACGCAGATCGCCTCCGCCACCGCATAGGAGGTGATGATCCACGTCCCCTGACTGGTCGAGATGCCGAGCGACCCGGCGATATGCCCGACCGACACGTTGGCGATCGTCGTGTCGAGCACCACCATGAAATTGGTCAGCGCCAGCACGATCCCGGCGAACCACAATGTCGGCCCGGTGAATGGCTTGAAATCGTCTTTGCCGGCCATGTGCCGAACTCCCTACCGCCCGGAGATGTCGACGGTCGCGGTCATCGACAGGCCCACCCGTAACGGATGCGCCGCCAGCTCGCGTGGGTCGAGCGCGACGCGCACCGGCAGGCGCTGGACGACCTTGATCCAGTTGCCGGTCGCGTTCTGCGCCGGGATCAGCGCGAACGCCGATCCGGTCCCGCCCGAAAAGCCGATGACCCGCCCGTGATATTCGACGTCGTCGCCATACAGGTCGGACGTGAGCGTCACCGGCTGGCCCGGCTGGACCTTCGTCAACTGGCCTTCCTTGAAGTTGGCATCGACATAGACTTGCCCCACCGGCACGATCCGCATCACCGTGGTGCCGGCGGCGACGCGCTGCCCCACCTGGATCGTGCGGTTGGCGACCACCCCGTCGATCGGCGCGCGGATGATGGTGCGGTCGAGATCGAGTCGCGCCTGTCGCACCTTCGCCTCGGCGGCCAGCACGTCGGGCGCGGTTGCGGCGCTGGCGCCCTCGATCAGCGCCTGATTGGCGGCAAGCGTGCCCGCCGCAGCGCCACGCTGCGACGTCGCCTGCGCGACGGCGGCACGCGCCTGTTCGCGCGCCGCGCGGGCGGCGGCCAGTGCGTTGGTAGCGACGGTCAGCTCGTCGCCCGACACCGCGCCCGCCGGCACCAGCCGGCGGCGACGGTCGAAATCGACCTGCGCCTTGGCGAACGAGGCCTCGGTCGCTGCCAGTTGCGCCCGCGTGCTCGCCACATCGGCGGCGCGTGCGCGGACCTGTTCGGACAGCGCGGTGCTGGTCGCGGCGGTCTGGCCGAACGCGCGCCGCGCCTTGGCCAGTTCGGCCTCGGCGGTGGCGAGCGCGATGCGCGCGTCGCTGTCGTCGAGCCGGACGAGCACGTCGCCGCGCTTCACCGCCTGCGTATCCGCCGCGCCGACCGCGATCGCCTGTCCGGCGACCATCGGCGTCACCTGCGCGGTGTCCGCGCCGACATAGGCATTGTCGGTTTCGACATAGTGGCTGCCGACCAGCACGTGCCACGCGCCATAGCTGACGCCGCCTACCAGAACGATGGCGGCGATCCCGGTCAGCAGTTTCTTGCGTTTGCTCTTGGCCGGGGCATCGGTGGCGGAGGAGGCGGGTTCCAGATCAGCCATGGGGTAGGTCCTTGTCGGTCGGTCCGGCGGTCGCGGGCGCGGTGAACCCGCCACCCAGCGCCCGCACCAATGCGATGTCGAGCGTGAAGGCGCGCGCCTCCAGCCCAGCGACGATCGAGCGCGCCTGCAACACCCGCTCCTGCGCGGTCAGCACGTCGAGGAAGCGCGACAGCCCGCCTTCGTAGCGCAGCCGCGCGACCTGATAGGCGGCTTCGGATTCGGCTAATGAATGGCGCGATTCGGTCAGCCGGGTAGTCAGCGCCTGCTGGCTGACGATCGCATCGGCGACTGCGCGATAGGCTTGCGCGACGGTGCGGTCGTAATCCGCGACCGCCGCGTCATAGCCGCCACGCGCGACGCGGTAGCGGCCTGCCAACTCGCCGCCGCGAAAGATCGGCAGGCTGATCGCGGGGCCGAGCGTGCCGGCGGTCGATCCGCCCTTCAGCAGATTGTCGAGGCCGAGCGACACGACCCCGAACACCGCCGACAACCGGACCGAGGGGTAGAAGTCGGCGCGCGCAACCTTGATCCGGCTCGCCTCCGCCTCGACGCGGGTGCGCGCCGCGACCACGTCGGGACGGCGTCCGATCAGGTCGGTGGTGACGTCGGCGGGCAGGCCGCGCGGCGCGATGGTCGCGCGCGGCGCGACGATGGCAAGGCCCCGGTCCGGCCCTTGCCCCAGCAGCGCGGCGATGCGGTTACGGGTCAGCGCGATCTGCTCGTCGGTTGCCGCCAGATCGGCGCGCGCGGCGGGGACCGCTGACTGCGCCTGTTTCAGTTCGGCGCGGGTATCGAGTCCGGCGGTGACGCGGTCGGTGGTCAGCCGTTCGGTCTGTTGCCGGACGCCCAGCGCGCTCGCCTGCACCGCGCGGCCGGCGTACAGCGCCGCCAGGTCGGCATAGGCATCGGCGACATTGGTCGACAGCGTCAGGCGCGCCTGCGCCAGATCGAGCCGCGCCGCGTCGGCGTCCGATCGCGCCGCCGCATAGCCCGCGCGGTTGCGACCCCACAGGTCTGGGTCGAAGCCCAACTGCCCCTCGATCCGGCCGGTATCGTTCCAGCCCTTGGGCACGAAGTCTGCCGGGATGCCGTTGTTATAGCTCTGCTTGGTCAGCCCCGCGTTGCCGGCCACGTCGAGGCTCGGCAACCGCGTCGCCCCGGCCTGTTGCGCATAGCCATCGGCCTGCGCGATCCGGGCGCGGGCGGCGGCAAGGTCGGGCGATCCGGCCAGCGCTTCGCCGATCAGCGTGTCGAGCTGCGGGTCGCGATAGGCGCGCCACCACGCCGCATCGGGCCATGCGGCATCGCCGGTCGCGGCAAGCGTGCGCGCGGCGGCATAGGCGCCGGGCGGGGCGACGGCCGGGGCCGGCCCCAGTCGCGGTACGCTGGCGCAGGCGGACAGGAACAGGACCGCCGCCAGCGCGATCGGGCGGGCGGCATCGCGTGGAATCGGGCGCATCATCGGAAAAACCGTACTAATGGGTACGCTTCGCGGCATGATCCGGCGGCGATCGGTTGTCAACGAATATCCGTACTCTATAGTACAGTTTTATGACGACCGATAGTTCCGAGATCCCTCCGACCAAGCGCGAGGCCCGCAAACAGGATCGCCGCGCCACGATCGTCGCCGCCGCGCGCCGTTCGTTCCTCGACGATGGCTATGCCGCGACCTCGATGTCGGCGCTGCTCACGACGCTCGGCGGATCGAAGGCGACGTTGTGGAGCTATTTCCCCTCGAAGGAGGAATTGTTCGCCGCGGTGATTGAGGACGTGACCGCCGCGTTCCGTAGCCAAGTGATGGGCGAGTTGATGACGCCCGGCGATCTGGAGGCGACGCTCGTCAACTTCTGTCGCAGCTTCATGAACAAGACCGCGCACCCCGATGCCGTCGCGGCATGGCGGCTGGTCGTGGCGGAAAGCGGGCGCTTTCCCGAAGTCGGGCGCATCTTCTACCGACAGGCCGCCCACCATATCGAACGCGCGCTGGCCGACTATATCGCCCGCCAGATCGAGGCGGGGCGACTGCGCGACGAAGGCGCGATCGACATGGCGCGGATGCTGATCGGCATGACCGCCGCGCAGCAGAACCGCCGCCTGTGGGGCGTCGAGCCTGCCGGCGTCGATGGCATGGATGCCGAAGCGAGACGGTTCGTCGATTACTTCCTCCGTCTCTTCGCGATCGGTCGAACCTAGCGTAGAAACAAATCGTTACAATAACGGGTCAGAGGTGGCACCCTTTGCTACCGGTGGACAAGCTGAACGATACGGACATATTGAACCCCGCGTGACGCAACCGGACGGCGATCCGAGTAACAACGTCGCCAGAGGGGAACCCGCCATGTCATCGCTGCCGCTGTCGGTCGCCGCGCTGCCGATCCGCCGCCGCCATCTGATCGGTGGCGTCCCGCTTCTCGCCCTCAGCACCGTACTCCCCGCTGGCAGCCCGGCCGAAACGCCGCTGCCCGGCTGGACCGCCACGCGCGGCGGGGCGGGCCGGCGGACGCTCACCGTCACGACGCTGGCCGCCGACGGGTCGGGCAGTCTGGCCGCCGCGCTGGCGGTGCCCGGCGCGCGGCGGATCGTCTTCGCGGTCGGCGGGCTCATCGATCTGAAGCGAGCCACGCTGCGCATCCGCGAGCCGTTCGTCACCATCGCCGGGGAAACCGCGCCGTCGCCGGGCATCACACTCATCCGCGGCGGCATCTCGGTCGCGACGCATGACGTGATCGTCCGCCACATCCGCGTTCGCGCCGGTGCCGACGGTGCCGCCCCCCAAAGCGGCTGGGAAGTCGACGGCCTGTCCTGCACCGCCGCGCACGACGTCGTCATCGATCATTGTTCGTTCGCATGGGCGACCGACGAAAATCTGTCGGCCTCGGGACCGCGTTTCGACGGCGGCACGACACCGGACGCATGGCGCGCGCATACCTCGCGCAACATCTCGCTCACCCGCAATATCGTCGCCGAGGGGCTGTCGCATGCGTCGCACGCGAAGGGCGAGCACAGCAAGGGCTCGCTGATCCACGACAATACCACCGGCATCCTCGTCGCGCAGAACCTCTACGCGCATAATCACGAACGTCATCCGTTGGTGAAGGGCGGGGCGCGCGTGGCCTGCGTCAACAACCTGATCTACGATCCCGGCAACCGCTGCCTTCACTATGCGCTGAACGGCGTCGAATGGGGCGATCGCGCGTTCGTCACCGGCGAGTTGAGCATCGTCGGCAATGTCGTGCGCGGCGGTGTCTCGACCCGGCGCGACCTGCCGTTCCTGATTGTCGAGGGCGACGGCGACCTCGGGCTGCACATGGCCAACAATCGCGCGGTCCATGCCGATGGCCGGCCGATGCGCCGCATCGCAATCCTGCCGACCGTCCGCCAGCCGCAGGTGATCGACCGGCCGCGCCCGGTCGTCTGGCCGGCCGGACTGCGCGCGATCCCCGCCGGGCAGGTCGAGGCGCTGGTCACGGCACAGGCCGGCGCGCGGCCGTGGGACCGCGACGCGGTCGACCGCCGGATCGTCGCCGAGGTGCGCGAGGGCACGGGCCGCGTGATCGACGACGAGCGCGAGGTCGGCGGCTATGCCGTGCTGGCGAATGGCCCGGTGGCGGGAAAAATTCGGACCAGATGACATTGTAAGCGATTGTCGCCCTTGACAACTCCCCCGGTTACCGGTGCAATGACACCGGTTTCCGGCAATAGACCCCATGCGATGGGGCGTGGAACCGATTGGGAGAGACAATGACGCTCGCGTCCGCCATCCTCATGCTCGCCGCAGGTCCGGCGCCCGCGCCTGCGCCCGCTCCGGCCGGGGCGCCGGTGCCGGCATTTCCCGGCGCGGAAGGCGCCGGGCGCTTCTCCACCGGTGGGCGTGGCGGCAAGGTGCTGCGCGTCACCACGCTGGCCGATGCGGGACCGGGCAGCCTGCGAGCCGCCGTCGAGGCCGAAGGGCCGCGAACCATCGTGTTCGACATCGCCGGCACCATCGCGCTCCGCACGCCGCTGGTCGTGCGGCACGGCCGGATCACCATCGCCGGACAGACCGCGCCGGGCGACGGCATCACCCTGCGCGACCAGACGTTGCAGATCGCGGCCGACGACGTGATCGTCCGCTACATCCGCTCGCGACTGGGGGCCGAATCGAAGTCGCAGGGTGACGCGATCTGGATCAGCGGCGGCACGCGCATCCTCCTCGACCATGTCTCGGCAAGCTGGTCGGTCGACGAAACCCTGTCCGCCTCCGCCAACTACCGCGATGCCGCCAACAGCATCGGCGACCTGACCGTCCAGTGGAGCGTGATCGCCAACTCGCTGCGCCGTGCCGGCCATGTGAAGGGCGAGCACGGCTATGGCAGCCTGGTGCGCGGCGGTCGCGGATCGCGGATGAGCTTCCACCATAATCTATGGGCTAACCATGCCGCGCGGATGCCGCGCCCTGGCAATTACGCCCCCGCCGAAGCCGACCCGCGCGGCGCGGACTTCGATTTCCGCAACAACGTCTTCTACAACTGGGGCGGGGGCCGTTCGGGCTACAACGCCGATACGCAAAGCGTCGCGCGCTATAATTTCGTCGCCAACGCCTATTTGCCCGGCCCCGACAGCAAGGGGCGGATCGCCTTTGCCGAAAGCAACCGCCATGCGCAGGCATGGTTCGCCGACAATGCGATGGCGGGCGACGTGCCGGCCGATCCCTGGTCGCTGGTGTCGGGCGAAACCGGCGGGGCCTACCGCTTGTCCGCGCCGGTCGACATGCCGCCGGTCGCGACCGTCGCGGCGCTGGCGGCGGTCGAGCGGGTGCTGGCCGATGCCGGGGCCAGCCGCGCGCGCGATTCCGTCGACGCGGCGATCATCGACGGGGTGCGCCGTGGCACCGGCCGGCAGATCGATACCGAAGCCGATGCCGGCGGCTGGCCGACCCTGCGCGGTGGACCGGCGGCGAGGGACAGCGACGGCGACGGCATGGCCGACGGGTGGGAACGCGCCAATGGCCTCGACCCGAAACGACCCGACGGCAACGCCGATCGTAACGGCGACGGCCGCACCAATCTCGAAGATTATCTCGATTTTATGGTTCGCAGATGACACCGGTTTCCAAAGATAAAAAGGGGAGGATTGGAATCATGATCGCACGCAGGATGCTCCGCCTCGGCGCGTCGGGACTGGCGCTGGCCATCGCCGGTACCGCCGCCGCACAGGACGGCACCGCCATCGCCCCGGTGACCCAGGCACCACTGCCCTCGGCGCAGGACCAGCCGGCACCGCCGCCCGGATCGCCCGAGGCGAGCAACGCGCCGGGCGCACAGGCACCGGAAACGCCGACGATTGACGACGGCGGCGACGCCGGCGAGATCATTGTCACCGGCTACCGCGCATCGCTGCGCACCTCGATCGTCGAGAAGCGCGACGCGGCGGTCCAGATCGATTCGATCAATGCCGAGGATATTGCCGACTTCCCCGACAATAATCTGGCGGAATCGCTCCAGCGCCTGCCCGGCGTGTCGATCGACCGCGACAATGGCGAGGGCCGCTCGATCACCGTGCGCGGGCTTGGCGGCGACTTCAACCGCACCCGGCTGAACGGGCTGGAAGCGCTGGCGACGGCCGGCTCGAACGATTCGGGCACCAGCCCCAACCGTAGCCGCTCGTTCGACTACAACACCTTCGCCTCCGAACTGTTCAGCTCGCTCAAGGTGCAGAAGACCCCCTCGGCCGAAACCGACGAAGGGTCCTTGGGCGCGACGATCGATCTCCAGACCGGCCGGCCGTTCGATTACAAGAAGGGTGCGTTCGCGCTCTCGGCGGAGGGCAGCTATCAGGACAATATCGGCAAATGGACGCCGCGCCTCGCCGGCCTTGCCTCCAAGACCTTTGCCGATGGCACCATGGGCCTGCTGGTGTCGGCGGCGTGGAGCGAATCCAAGAACGCGATCGACCAGTACCGCCGGGGCGCCGGCCAGTCGGACTATGTCTATCGCGGATCGACCTGGGCGGGGAACGAGAATCCGCAGCGCGCCGGCTTCGCCGCGCCCGCCGGCACCAGCTTCGGCACCGCGATCACCAACCCGGATGCCATCGCCGCGCTGACCGGATCGAACCCGGCGGCCTATGCCGCGCTCTATCCCGGCGCGCCGTTCAACACGCCCGGTCGGTTCGACAATTCGACGGTGCGCTTCCCCGCGCTACCCTCGATCGAGCAGCAGGACGTCGAATATCAGCGCCTCGGCCTCACAGCATCGTACCAGTGGCAGATCGGCGACAAGACGCGGCTGAGCATCGACGGCCTGTATTCGCGCTTCAAGAACCGCAGTTCGATCTATCAGGTCTCGCCGGTCGGGCTGAACCGCAACAACACCAACGCCGCCTACAACACCGCCGGCAACACCCTGACGCCGCAGGCGGCACGCGCGCTCTATCCCGGCATCTGCACGCCCAATGCGGGATCGAGCCTGGTTCCCGCACAGGATTGCGGTCAGCAACTCTATGGCACCACTCCGGCGTTCGCGACCGCGCTCAATGCGCAGGGGCAGCGCGTCGCATCGGTGCTCGCCCCCTCGGCGGTGGTGCCGGGGACGGTCGCGGCCAACAATCCGACGACGTCGAACATCTTCAGCACCAATCCGTTCAACCTCGACCCGTATGACTATTACAACAATCCCAATTCGGTCGGCTATATCGCGTCGAGCAATCGGCTGGCCTATCGCGGGTCGCTGATCGGGCGGCCGGCGGTGCGGCTCGAAGAGGTCAACGTCACCAACGGCAACGTCGACTATATGGTCGCGACCAACGTCGACTTCCGCTCGGCGGTCGACCAGTCGATCTACACCACCAAGTTCCGCCAGGGCTCGCTCCAGCTCGAACATGAATTCAGCGACAATTTCCGCGCGGTGTTCATCGGCGGCGCGTCCGAATCGACCAATAATTCCGAAGGGCTGCTGGTCGAATTCAACCGGATGGACTCGCCGCAACGCTATGTGTTCGACGCGCGCGACGGCGGCGACATGCCGCTCGTGAATTTCGGTTTCGATGCCGCCGATCCGAACAACTGGGATACGGTCAAAAGCTTCTCGGGCATCCGCCGCTATCTGCGCTTCACCAAGAACACCTATAAGCAGGGCAAGATCGATTTCGACTGGCGGGTGAACGAAAGCTTCAACGTCGGCTTCGGCGGCAACTACCGCGAATATGCTTTTGCGACGCGCCAGTTCGAACGCAACAACGACCTGCTCAACCCGACGCTGCGCGAGGCGGGGGCCAGCGCGGCATCGGTGGGACAGGTCATCGACTTCGGGCAGGGGCTGGACGTGCCCGAAGGCACCGTCACCAGTTTCTACACGCCCAATATCGGCGCGTTCGACCAGTTGTTCGACTTCACCTGCAACTGCGTCAACAAATGGGGCGACTGGCGCCTGACCGACCGGCGCAACGGCGGGCGCGAGAATTTCGACGTGCTCGAAAAGGATACCGGCTTCTACGTCCAGGCCGACTGGACCAGCGAGCTGTTCGGGCGGCCGTTCCGCGGCAACGCCGGCACGCGCGTCGCGATCACCGACGTGACGTCGAACGGGACGACCCCGGCCGGGCGCGGCATCGTCGGCACCAACCGCTATACCGATTTCCTGCCGTCGCTGAACGTGGTGTACGAACCGGTCGAGGACCTCCTCGTGCGGCTGGGCGCGTCGCGGGTGATGGCGCGGCCGCTGCTGGGCAATCTGTCGCCGTCGATCACGGGCCTCAGCATCCCCAACACCGGCGATGCGGTCGGCGCCACGCTGACGATCGGCAACCCGCGCCTCAATCCGTTCCGCTCGACCAACCTCGATGCCAGCATCGAATGGTATTTCGCGCCGGGCGGCCTCGTCAGCGTCGCGGGCTTCAGCAAGCAGATCTCCAGCTTCCCGCAGACGATCTCGTTCGCCGGTCCCTTGTCGCAATTCACCGACGCCGCCACGATCGAGGCGATCCGCGCGCAGATCACCGATCCGATCCAGCTCGCCTATCTGAACGCCAACAACCCGTTCGTCGCCCGCCAGTTCGCCGATGCGCCGGGCGGCTATCTGCGCGGGGTCGAGATCAGCTATCAGCAGGAACTCGACTTCCTGCCGTGGTATTTCAAGAACCTCGGCCTCCAGCTCAACTACACGTACATCAAGTCCGAGCTGAACTATATCCTCGATCCGGGCCGGGCGGCGTCGGGCACCCTCGCCGCCATCCCGGCGAGCACCGGCACCGCCCCGTTCCTCGGCGTCTCGCCGCAGTCGGTCAACGGCACGCTGGCCTATGAAACGGCGAAGTTCCGCGCGCGCGTCTCGGTCGCCTATCGCAAGGGCTATTCGCAGACCTATCCGATCGCCGGCGGATCGTGCGCGCCGGGGTTGCAGAACAGCCCTGCCAACCCGTCGGTGGCGGGGACGCCGTGCGATTCACCGCTGGTCAACGATTTCATCTTCAGCCGCGACACGACCAACGTCGATGCGTCGATGAGCTACAAATTCACCGACTGGCTGTCGGTCAGCGCCGAAGGGCTGAACCTGACCAACCAGCCGAGCCAGCGCTACGCCTATCAGGGTCAGGACGCGGTGACGCAGTACAGCGCATCGGGTCCGATCTACCGCGTCGGCGCCCGGCTGCGGTTCTGATGTCTCTCCCCAGGGACCGCCTTCCCTCCGCCGGCGCCCCGCCGGCGGAGGGGCTTTCCCGGGGTCCACAGGCGACGGATGCACCGTCGCGAATTTCACCGAACGTCCGTTCCAGTCAGGAGTAGTCTCATGATCTCACGCCGCGATGCGTTCCGCACCCTCGGCGCGGCCGGGGCGGTCGCCAGCCTGCCGACCGCGATCGGCGGCACGGCATCGGCGCAGGGCCGCGCGCCGGATTATAAACGGGGTTATGACCATCAGCGGATCGCCGATCTGGGCGACGGACGGTTCCTCAACCCGCTGATGGCGGGCGACCATCCCGATCCGACCATCCTGAAGGACGGTCGCGATTATTACATGACCTTCTCGACCTTCGATTCCTATCCGGGACTGGTCATCTGGCACTCGCGCGACCTCATCAACTGGACCCCGCGCACCGCCGCGCTGACCACGAACATCGGATCGGTCTGGGCGCCCGAGCTGACGAAGCACAAGGGACGCTATTACCTCTATATCCCGACCAAGAATCCGACCACCAACTGGGTGATCTGGGCCGACCGGATCGACGGGCCATGGTCCGAACCCGTCGACCTCAAACTGACCGATCATATCGATCCCGGCCATGCGGTCGGCGAGGACGGGTCGCGCTGGCTGTTCCTGTCAGGCGGCGACCGCATCCGCCTGTCCGACGACGGACTCTCGACGGTCGGCAAGGTCGAGCATGTCTATGACCCATGGCGCTATCCCGACACCTGGGACGTCGAGGGGTTCAGCCCGGAGGGGCCGAAGGTGATGCGGCACGGCGAGTATTTCTATCTCGTCACGGCGGTCGGCGGCACGGCGGGGCCGCCGACCGGCCATATGGTGATCGCCGCGCGATCGAAGTCGATCCACGGGCCGTGGGAACATCACCCCGGCAACCCGATCGTCCGCACCACCTCGCTCGACGAGAAATGGTGGTCGCGTGGCCATGCGACGCTGGTCGAGGGGCCGGATGGGAGCTGGTGGTCGGTCTATCACGGTTACGAGAACGGCTATTGGACGCTCGGGCGGCAGGCGCTGCTCGATCCGGTCGAATGGACGCCCGATGGCTGGTTCCGCATGACGGGCGGCGACCTGTCGCAACCGATCGCCAAGCCCCGGGGCGGCAGCGCGGTCCGTCACGGCCAGCCGCTGTCCGACGATTTTGCGAAACTGGTGCTCGGCACCAAATGGAATTTCTTCAAGCCGACGCCCGAGGATCGTGCGCGGGCGCGGGTGGAGGGTGGCGCGCTGCTACTCGACGCAAAGGGCAAGGCGCCATCGGACGGTGCGCCGCTGCTGCTGATCGCGGGCGACACCGGCTACCGCTTCGAATGCGACATCGAGATCGCAGCCGGCGGCACCGCCGGACTGATCCTGTTCTACGACGAGAAGCTCTATTGCGGGCTGGGCTTCGACGAGAAGCGCTTCGTGACGCATCAGTATGGCATCGAACGCGGTCGTCCCGCCAATCCGCATGGGGCAAGGATGCGGATGCGCGTAACCAACGGCCGCCACATCGTCTCCTTCCATACCAGCGGCGACGGCGGGCGGACATGGAGCCGGTTCGATCGCGGCATGGAGGTGTCGGGCTATCACCACAATGTCCGTGGCGGGTTCCTGATGCTGCGCCCCGGCCTGTATTCGGCGGGCAGCGGCACCGCGCGCTTCCGCGACTTCCGCTTCACCGCGCTTTGAAGGAGCGGACGATGCTCGCCCTGCTGCTCGCCGCCGCGCTGACCGCCGGTCAGGTCGCACCCGCCGCCGCGCCGCCGGTCGTGCCGATCCGCGCGTCGAAGGTGATCCTCGTCGGCGATTCGACCACGGCGGTCAGCGGCGGCTGGGGCGGCAGCTTCTGTGCCGAGCATGTCGCCTCGTTCCTCGCCTGCGTGAACCTCGCGCGCGGCGGGCGGTCGTCGGGCAGCTATCGCGCCGAAGGATCATGGGCGCTGGCGCTGTCCGAGATGCGGACGCCGGGCTTCGTCAGGACATGGGTGGTGATCCAGTTCGGCCATAACGACCAGCCGGGCAAGCCCGGCCGCTCGACCGACCTCGCCACCGAATTTCCCGCCAACCTGCGCGCCTATGTCACCGAAACGCGCGCGGCGGGCGCGGTGCCGGTGCTGGTGACGCCGCTCAGCCGCCGCATCTACAAGGACGGCAGGATCGACAACGACCTCGCCCCCTGGGCCGACGCCGTCCGCCGCGTCGCGCGGGAAATGGACGTGCCGCTGATCGATCTGAACGCGCTGACGCTGGCCGAGTTGAACGCGAACGGCGAACGATGGGCCGAACGCTTCGCGCAACTGCCACCCACCGCCGCGCCGCCCGTGGCCGCCACCACCGAGACGAACGATACCCCCTTCGCCCAGCGCAAGCTGTCGTTCGACCGCACCCATCTGGGTCGCGCCGGTGCCGACCATGTCGCGGCGCTGATGGCCGGCGCGCTGGCACGGACGGTGCCCGAGATGCGGCCGATGCTCTACCCGACGCAGCCCGCGCTGCTGCCGCTGCGCTGAGGGAGCGGACGATGCGCCTTGCCCCGCTTGCCGTCATGCTGGCGACGATCGCCGTCGCCGCGCCCGCACAGCCCGCCGCCCCGCGGGTCGTCCATGTCTCGCCCGACCGGGCGGGGGCGTATCGCAGCGTGCAGCGCGCGATCGATGCACTGGCGACGACCGGCGGCACAATCCTAATCGCGCCGGGCCGCTATCGCGAGAAGCTGGTGATCCGGGGCAACGACGTGCGGCTGCGCGGCACCGGCCACACCCCCGCCGACGTCGTGCTGGTCTATGGCGATGCCTCGGCGACGGTCGGCGGCACGCTCAAGTCGGCGTCGATGACCGTCAGCGGCGACGGGTTCCACGCGACCAACCTGACGATCCAGAACGACTATTGGCTGAATCCTGCGCATCCGCCGTCGCAGGCGGTGGCGCTGGCGCTTACCGGCGATCGGGCGGTGGTGCGCCGCGTCCGGCTGCTCGGCCATCAGGACACGCTCTACGCCAATCGCGGCCCCAACCGCCGGCCGACGCGGCAGTATTTCCGCGACTGCTATATCGAGGGGCATGTCGATTTCATCTTCGGCGACGCCAACGCCTATTTCGATCGCTGCCAGCTCCACGGCCTCGCGCACGAAACCGTGTGGTACACCGCGCAGAGCCGCAACGCGCCCGATGACGAGGGCAGCGCCTATGTGTTCGACCGGTCGCGCTTCACCGCCGAAGCGGGCGCACGCAACATTTCGCTCGGCCGCGCATGGCGGCCCCATGCGCGGGTGATCCTGCTCGACGCGCGGCTCGACGCGCCGGTGATCCCGGCGGGCTGGACCGAATGGACGCCGGGCAGGACGACCACGCTCGATACCGCGTATTTCGCCGAATATCGCTCGCGCGGGCAGGGCGCATCCCCCGCCACGCGCGAAGCACGCACCCACCAGTTGACCGCCACGCAGGCCGCGCGGTGGCGGCTGCCGGCGTTCTTCGGCACCGACACCGGCTGGCTGCGCGATTAAGACCGATCGATATTTGGCCTGACGCCGGCCCGTAGCACCTCCCCTCCCTGACAAGGGAGGGGCCGGGGGTGGGTTGGCCCGCGAGGAAAAATAGGCGCGCCACAACCGGCCGACCCATCCCTAACCTCTCCCTTGTCAGGGAGGGGAGCAGGTCGGGTCGGCACTTCGTCGAAAGTCGATCCGGCCTCAGCGACAGATCGACGGTTCGCCCGGATCGAGGTCGAGGCAGCGGCCGTCGATCTCGCCCGCCGGCACCCGCAGCCCGATCGTCGCGGCCAGCGTGGGGAGGATGTCGACCGTCTCGACGCCGAACGGCTCCTCGAACCCGCCGGCACCCTTGCGCCAGAACAGGATCGGCACGCGGCGGTCATAGTCCCAGAAGCTGCCGTGCGTCGCCACCGACGTGCCCGCCACCGGATGCGGCACGGTCAGCACGCGCGGCTTCATCGCGACCAGCAGGTCGCCCGACCGCTCGGGATTGTACGACGCGCGCGCCCGCTCGAGCAGCGGCCAGGTTTCGGGCGGGGTATGCTGCGGCATCGGCGTGGCGAGGATTTGCGCGCGGGTGAACACCGCCTGCGTCTGGGGATGTGCCGCGAACCGCGCGATCGCCTCGCGCTCGACCGCCGCCTTCTGCGCCGCGCCCAGCTTCACGTCGTACCACACATCGCCATTGACCCCGCCGAGCAGCACCGGGCCGGCGATGCCGAGCTTCGCACCGATCGCCTTGCCGATGCCGTCGACCGTCAGCTCGCCGTCCAGCCGCACCGCATCGGGCACGGCATGCGCCGCCAGCCGCTCGCTCGCGTCGCTGCCGCCATGGTCGGCGGTCAGCACCACCTGATAATCGACGCCGGTCGCATCGAGGATCTGGAAGAAAGCGCCCAACGACTGGTCGAGCGAGGTCAGTTGCAGGCACATCTCGCTGCCCTCGGTGCCATAGCCGTGGCCGACATAGTCGGTCGCCGACGCGCCGATCGAGATGATGTCGGTCTGCGGCCCCTGACCCAGCTTCATGTCCTGGATCAGCCCGGCAGCGAGCGCCAGCACCGCCGCGTCATATTCGGGAGAGCGCCGGAAATTGGCGACGTCGCCCGCCGCGCGCGCGAAGCGGCCGGTGCCGACGGTCTTGTCGCCGACCCGCACCGCGCGGGCGAGCGGGCGGCAATAGTCGGGCAGGTCGAGCGCGGGCTGTGGCGTCGCGATCCGCTTGGCGACGGCGGCGTTGGCGCGCGCGACCACCGGCGGCATCGCGCGCCCGGCATAGCTGACGAAGCCGGTCTTGCCGAACCACCAGAGTTCGTCGACCTTGTGGCCGCCCATCATCACCGCCGCCCGGTCCTTGCCCGCGACCGAGACGACGCGGGTGCGCGGGTCGGCCGCCTTCATCCGCTCGCCCAGCGTCGGCACTTTCAGATGCACGTCGGACACGGTGTAATTATCGAAGGTCGATCCCGGAATACGCTCGTCCTCGGCGCAATAGACCTTGCCGTCGGCGCGGCCGCTCTTCTGGTCGATCCAGTCGTTGGCGATGATCCCGTTGCGCGCCGGCCGCGATCCGGTGAGGATCGTCGAATGGCCCGGGCACGTCTCGGTCGCGGCATGGCTCTGATAGCCTGCTGGGAACACCGCGCCCTGCATCAACCGGGTGAAGCCGCCGGTGAAGCGCCCGCGATATTCGGCGAACAGGTCGGCGGAGAACTGATCGACCGAGATCGCGACGATCAGTTTGGGCGGCGTCGCCGGATAGCCCGGCGGCACCGTCACCGGATCGGCTAGCGGCGCGGCGGGGGCCGCCGTCTGGGCAAGCGCGGGGGCGGCGGTCGCCAGCAGCACGGCGGCGAGGGGAACGAGACGCATCGACAACTCCGGGGACGGTGCATCCGTCCGTGACTTCCGCTACTCCGCGTCCATGACACCGGCAAGAACGCTCTGGCAGCGAATCATCCTGTTGCTCTTGCTGTTGGGTCCGGCGCTGCCGGCGGCGGCACAGACCGCGCCGGTGCGCCACGTCGCGATGCGGCTGGTCGCGGAAAGTGATCGGCCGGTGGCGGGACAAAGCGTCGCGCTGGCGCTGGTGTCCGAACCCGATGCCGGCTGGCACGGCTATTGGCAGAACCCCGGCGCGGTCGGCAGCCAGTCGCGGCTCGACTGGACCTTGCCCACCGGAGCAAGCGTCGGGGCGCTGCGCTATCCGGTGCCCGAACGGCTGCTGGTCGCCGGGCTGATGAACTATGTCTACGAACGGCCGTGGACGATCCTGACCGAGTTGCGCGTACCCGCCGGGCTGTCGGCGGGAACGCCGCTGCCGGTGCGACTGTCGATCGACTATCTGGTCTGCACCCGCGAAATCTGCGTGCCCGAAAAGGCCGAACTGGCGACCGACCTGATCGTCGGCGACGGCGCGGTCAGCGTGGAGCGGCGGCAGGCGTTCGACGGCTGGCGCCGCGCGCTGCCCCGGCCGATCGGATCGCCGGCGGTGTTTCAGGGTGGTGACGCTTTCCGCTTGCGCATCCCGTTTCCGGCGGACGTTGCCCCGGACGATGCGTATTTCTTCGCACAGACCGAAGGCGCGATCGATTATGCCGCGCCGCAATCGGTGGTGCGCGACGGCGATGCGATCATCCTCTCCACAAAGGGGGCAGGGACGCCGCCGGTGGTCGAAGGCGTGCTCGCGACCGGCGAGGGGCAGGGCTATGCAATCCGCGCCACGCCGGGCGTGGTCGCCGTTCCGCGTGAAGGCGGCTGGTGGCGGACCGCGTTGCTGGCGTTCGGCGGGGCGCTGCTCGGCGGATTGCTGCTCAACGTCATGCCGTGCGTGTTCCCGATCCTGAGCCTCAAGGCATTGAGCCTCGCCCGCGCCGGCGAAAGCGATGCCAAGGCGCGCGCGGAGGGTGTCGCCTATACCGCCGGAGCGGTCGCGACCTGCATGGCGCTGGGTGGCCTGTTGCTGGCGATCCGCGCGGGCGGTGCGGCGGCGGGATGGGCGTTTCAGTTGACCGATCCGCGCATCGTGCTGCTGCTGCTGCTGCTGACCGGCGGGATCGCGCTGAACCTCGCTGGGCTGTTCGAACTGCCGACGCCGCAGGTCGGCATGCGCAGCGGGCGCGGCGGTGCGTTCGCCACCGGCGCGCTGGCGGCCTTCGTCGCGACCCCGTGTACCGGGCCGTTCATGGGCGCGGCGCTGGGATCGGCGCTGATCCTGCCGCCGGTCGCGGCGATGGCGGTGTTCGCTGGGCTGGGGCTAGGGCTGGCGCTGCCGTTCCTGCTGCTGGGGTTCGTACCCGCGTTCAGGCGGCGGTTGCCCAAACCCGGGGCGTGGATGGACCGGCTGCGCAAAGGACTGTCGGTGCCGATGTTCGCGACCGCGCTGGCGCTCACATGGCTGCTCGGCCGGCAGGCGGGGGTCGATGGCATGACGCTGGGCCTCGCCGCGCTGCTGCTCTTCGCGCTGGGACTGTGGTGGACCGGGCGGCGTCAGCTTCGTAGTCTGACGCGCGCATGGTGGCCGACCGCCGCCGCGCTGGTGCTGGCGCTCCCCCTCGCGCTGCTCGTCAGCCGTGCCGCGCCCGGTGCTTCGGCCACGATCGCCGGGGCAGAGCCATTCAGCGAGGCGCGCCTCGCCGCGTTGCGCGCGCAAGGCCGGCCGGTATTCGCCTATTTTACCGCCGACTGGTGCCTGACCTGCAAGGTGAACGAAAAAGCCGCGATCGAGACGCGCGCCGTCGCCGATGCCTTCGGCAAGGCCAAGGTCGCGGTGCTGGTCGGTGACTGGACCGACGGCGATCCCGCACTCGGCCGCTTCATCGAAGCGCACAACCGTGCCGGCGTGCCGCTGTATCTATGGTATCCGGCAGGCGCGACGCAGCCGAGCGTGCTGCCGCAGGTCTTGACTCCGGCGACATTGACCGGCCTCGTCACGCAATAGGCCTTGCCGTTGCTCCTGCCGCAATGCAGCATGCAACCAAAGCCGCAGTCGGCGTTTTGGAGGATGGATGGGGCAGGCGTTCGACGAAATCTGGGGGCATGGCGGGCCGGACTCGCCACGCGAGGAACTGGCCGGGCTGGCGCGGTGGATGCAGGGCGTCCCGCCGCGCGAGTTGCGTCGGCGGTTGCAGGCGGCCGAAGCGACCTTCCGCCAATTGGGCATCACCTTCGCCGTCTATGGTGACAGCGAGGCGGCGGAGCGGATCATCCCGTTCGACATCGTGCCGCGCGTGTTCATGCCCGACGAATGGGCGCGGCTGTCCAAAGGCTTGGTTCAGCGGACGCAGGCGATCAACGCCTTCCTCGACGACATCTATGGCGAACGCCGCATTTTGAAAGCGGGCGTGCTCCCCCCCGACCTGATCTTCGGCAACAACCAGTTCCGCCCCGAAATCGCCGGCATCCGCCCGCCGCATGGCGTATGGGCGCATATCTGCGGCATCGATCTGGTCCGCACCGGCCCCGACGAATTCTTCGTACTGGAGGATAACGCCCGCACCCCGTCGGGCGTGTCGTACATGCTGGAAAATCGCGAGGCGATGATCCGGCTGTGCCCCGAACTGTTCCGCAATTTCCGCGTGGCGGCGGTCGACAGCTATCCCGACAGGCTGCTGGAGACGATGCGCTCGGTCGCGCCCGAACGTGCGGGCGCGCATCCGGTGTGCGTCGTGCTGACGCCGGGCCATTTCAATTCGGCCTATTACGAACACAGTTTCATCGCCGATTCGATGGGCGTCGAACTGGTCGAACCCGCCGACCTGCTGATCGACGACGACTGCGTGTATATGCAGACGGTGTCGGGGCGGGTGCGGGTCGACGTGATCTATCGCCGGATCGACGACGATTATATCGATCCGGTGGTGTTCCGCCCCGATTCGCTGCTGGGCGTCCCCGGGCTGATTGCCGCCTACCGCGCCGGCAACGTCGCGCTGGTCAACGCGCCGGGCAACGGCATCGCCGACGACAAGGCGATCTACAGCTACATGCCCGAGATCGTCCGCTTCTATTCGGACAGCGAGCCGCTGCTCCCCAATGTCGAGACATGGCGTTGTCGCGAGCCCGAAGCGTTCAAATATGTCCTCGACCATCTGGATGAGCTGGTGGTCAAGCTCGTCGACGGATCGGGCGGCTATGGCATGCTCGTCGGCCCGACCGCGAGCAAGGCGGAGATCGAGGATTTCCGCCGCGCGCTGATCGCCGAACCGCAGCGCTACATCGCCCAGCCCACGCTGGCGCTGTCGACCGTGCCGACGCTGACCGATGCGGGGCTCAGCCCACGCCACGTCGATTTCCGTCCGTTCGTGCTGACCGGCGCGAAGGACGTGCAGGTCGTGCCCGGCGGCCTGACCCGCGTCGCGCTCAAGGAAGGATCGCTGGTCGTGAACTCCAGCCAGGGCGGCGGCACCAAGGACAGTTTTGTCCTGCTTGACGACGGCCCACCGGCACAGGTCCAATCGATGGGCGGCATGACCCAACGTCAGGGAGGCCGCTGATGGCGATGCTCTCGCGTACCGCCGCGTCGCTCTACTGGCTGGGCCGCTATGTCGAGCGCGCCGATTTCCTCGCCCGGCTGGTCGAGGCGACGGTACGGCTCGACGCGCTGTCGTCGCGTCCCGCCGGCGATGCCGCTTGGGCCAGCGCACTGGCGGTCAGCTATACCGAGGAAAGTTTCGCCGCCAGCGGGCAGGCGGTCGGGCAGGGGGCGGTCGCGCGCTTCCTGACCTGCGACCGCAGCCACACCGGATCGATCCTGTGGTGCCTCGACGCCGCGCGCAACAATGCCAAGGCGGTGCGTACCGCGCTGACCCGCGACGCATGGACCGCGATCAATCGGGCATGGATCGTCTTCAACGGCCCGACGGAGGAGGGCGAGGAGGATATTCTCAACCTCGTCGAAGCGATCAAGGCCGAGGCGCGCGGCTTCGAGGGCGCGGTGCAGCGGATGATGAAGAACGAGGCGACGTGGTTCATCCAGCTCGGCGCCGCGATCGAACGGGCGGACAATACCGCGCGGCTGATCGACGTGAAATATCACCTGCTGCTGCCCGAGGGCGAGCGCATCGGCGGCGCGATCGACCGGGACCAGTGGACCACGATCCTCCAGACGGTGTCCGCCGTCACCGCCTATCGCTGGCTCTACAGCGAGGGGCTGAAACCCGCGCATGTCATCGAACTGCTGCTGTGCCGGGGCGAGGTGCCGCGCAGCCTGGCCGCGTGCGTCGACGAGACGGTCGAGATGCTCAACCTGCTCGGCAAGCGCACCGGCTTTCAGGGCGAGGCCGACCGCATGGCGCGCGCCCGCCTCGCGCGGATGCAGAAGACCCGCGCGCATGAAGTGATCGTGAGCGGGCTGCACGAATATCTGACCGCCTTCATCCGGGAGAATGCGATGCTCGACGCCGCCATCGCCCGCCAGTTCCGCTTCATCTGATGCGGCTGTCGGTCCACCACGAGACGCGCTACCGCTTCTCCGAACCGCAGGCGCGCATCGTCCAGTTGCTGCGGCTGTTCCCCGGCGACACCACGCACCAGACGGTCATCCACTGGCGGATCGATGTCGATTGCGACGCCCGGCTGCGCGAGAGCGTCGACGGCTACGGCAATCTGACGCGGATGCTCTATGCCGAAGGGCCGGTCGAGGGGCTGTTGCTGACGGTGTCGGGCGAGGTGCTGCTGACCGAGGACGATGGCGCGATCGAAGGGACGATCGAACCCTTCCCCGCCGACCTGTTTCGCCGGGAGACGCCGCTCACCCGCGCCGACGCTGCGATCCTCGCGCTGGGCGGCGGTGACAGCGTGGCGGCGATGACCGACCTCGCCGGCGCGATCCACACGCGCTGGCCGCTCGACCGCCGCCCGGCACGCGCGATCCGCAGCGCGGCGGAAGCAGCCGCCGACGACCGGCTGTCGCCGCGCGACATGGCGCAAATCTTCGTCGCGGCCGCGCGCGCGGCGGACGTGCCGGCGCGCTATGTCTCGGGCTACAGCCTGTCGGGCGACGACGAACGCCGCACGCCCGCGCCGCATGCGTGGGCCGAAGCCTATGTCGCGGGCGGCTGGTATGCGTTCGACCCGGCGGTCGGCGGGCGCTCGGGGCTCGACCATATCCGCGTCGCGGTGGCGCTCGACGCCGCCGGCGCCGCACCGATCGCGGGGGTGCGCATGGGCACCGGCGACGAGGCACTCGACGTCGACGTCCGGATCGAGGGCAGCGAGGCGGCGTAAGGCAGGATTGCTCCCCTCCCTGACAAGGGAGGGGCCGGGGGTGGGTAGGTTTCGGGGGCACCGATACGTACCCTCGCAGGCCAACCCACCCCCAACCCCTCCCTTGTCAGGAAGGGGAGCGGTCCGAATCAACCCTCGTGGTTGTTGGCGTAGTTCTTCAGCTCGTCGCCGACGATCTGGACGACGTGCAGCACGTTGGTCGACCCCGGCGTCCCGAACGGCACGCCGGCGCACACCACCACCCGGTCGCCGGCATTGGCCAGCTTGTGGCGCAGCACCATGCGCTTGGCCTTGGCCACCATTTCCTCGAACGATTCGACGTCGCGGGTGTGGACGGCATGGACGCCCCACAGCAGGCCGAGCCGCCGCGCGGTGTCGATCTGCGGGGTCAGCACCATGATCGGCACCGCCGGGCGTTCGCGGGCGATGCGACGCGCGGTCGATCCCGACTTGGTGAAGCACAGGATCGCCTTGGCATCGACGGTGGCGGCGATGTTCTTGGCGGCCTCGGCCAGCGCGTCGGCGGTGGTCGGGTCGGGGCGCAGCACGGTGAAGTGGACGCGGTCGCCATGCGCCGGATCGCGTTCGACGGCATGCGAGATGTCGTTCATCATCGCGACCGATTCGACCGGCCAGCTTCCCGCCGCGCTCTCGGCCGACAACATGATCGCGTCGGCGCCGTCATACACCGCGGTCGCGACGTCCGACACCTCGGCGCGGGTCGGCGAGGGCGACGAGATCATCGATTCGAGCATCTGCGTCGCGACGACGACCGGCCGGCCCAGCCGGCGCGCGGTCTCGACGATCCGCTTCTGGAGCGGCGGCACCGACTGCGGCGGCAGTTCGACGCCCAGATCTCCGCGCGCCACCATCACGCCGTCGCACTGTTCGACGATCTCTTCAAGCCGCGCGACCGCCGAGGGCTTCTCGATCTTGGCGAGCAGCGCGGCGCGGCCCTGGATCAGCTTGCGCGCCTCGGCCAGATCCTCGGGCCGCTGCACGAACGACAGCGCGATCCAGTCCACGCCCTGATCGACCGCGAAATGCAGGTCGGAAATGTCCTTGGGCGTCAGCGCGGCCATCGGCAGCACCACGTCGGGGACGTTCAGCCCCTTCGAATTCGACAGCGCGCCGCCGATGACCACCTCGGTCACGATCGTGTCCGCGTTGTGATCGGTGACGCGCAGCACCAGCTTGCCGTCGTCGAGCAGCAGGCGCGCATCGCGCGTGATCGCCGCGAAAATCTCGTCATGCGGCAGTTCGACGCGGGTGGCATCGCCCGGCTCGCTCGACCGGTCGAGGGTGAAGACCTGTCCGGTTTCGAGGGTCACCCGGCCCTCGGCGAAGCGGCCGACGCGCAGCTTCGGTCCCTGAAGATCGGCGAGGATCGTCGTCGGGCGGCCATAGTCGCGCTCCAGCCCGCGAATCGCCGCGATCACCGCGACCTTCGACTGCTGGTCGCCATGGCTCATGTTGACGCGGAAGGCATCGGCCCCCGCCTCGAACAGCTTGGCGATCATCTCGGGGGTGTTGCTGGCGGGTCCGAGCGTGGCAAGTACGCGAACCTTGCGCGAACGGGGGCTGATGGCCTTGGTCATTGTCACTCTCCGACGTTTGCGCGCCTGCCTCTAAGGGTTATTGCGGCGCGATCAACCTTGGAGGGCCGAGTCATGGCAACAATCGATTCCATCGACGAAGCGGCACAGGCCGCCGCGTTCCGCCGGCTGGTGCGCCACCTGCAACATCGCACCGACGCGCAGAACGTCGACCTGATGGGGCTGGCCGGTTTCTGCCGCAACTGCCTCGGCGACTGGCTGGGCGAGGCGGCCGGCATATCGAAGGACGAGGGGCGCGAGGCGGTGTACGGCATGCCCTATGCCACCTGGAAGGCCGACCATCAGCAGCCGGCGAGCGACGAACAGATCGCGCGGATGAAGGCCAGCGTGGCCCGGAACGAGGCGCTCGATAACAGCGCCCCGGCGAGCGATCCGCCCGCGATTTCCCCGGCGAAGTAACCGCCAATACGCCCCCATTGAGACGCGCGCGCCGATCGGCTAGGCGCGCCCGTTCACCATTTGCTCCGGTATCCAAGGGAACCCCATGACCGACAACGTCTCCGCCGAACAACTGCGGCTGCTGATCGAGCGTATCGAACGGCTGGAAGAAGAGAAGAAGGGCATCAGCGACGACATCAAGGACGTCTATGGCGAAGCCAAGTCGACCGGGTTCGACGTGAAGACGATGCGCACGATCATCCGCCTGCGCCGCATGGAAAAGCATCACCGCGACGAAGCGGACATGCTGCTCGAAACCTACAAGACCGCGCTCGGCATCTAGGCAGGGAAGGGGGCGGGACCATGGCCAGCGTCTTTCACTTCGCGACCCGTCTGCTCAAGGGGCATGGCGATCCGCATGGCGAGGAAGAGGCCCGTGTCCTGTCCGCGATCGAACGCGGCGCGCCGGTCAGCCGCGACGCCGCCGACGAATCGGACGCGCGATCGACGCTCGGCGACCGGCTGGCCGACCGTGTGGCGGCGGTCGGCGGGTCGTGGGGGTTCATCATCGCGTTCACCGTGGTGCTGCTCGGCTGGATGCTGCTCAACTCCGACGTGCTGTCGCATTTCGGGCTGGCGTTCGATCCCTATCCCTACATCTTTCTCAACCTGATGCTCTCCACGCTGGCGGCGATCCAGGCGCCGGTCATCATGATGAGCCAGAACCGGCAGTCGGAAAAGGACCGGCTGGCGGCGCGGCTCGACTATGAAACCAATCTGCGCGCCGAGATCGACATCCTCGCGCTCCACGCCAAGCTGGACACCGACGTGATCGACCGGCTGGCCGCGCTGGAGGCGAAGATCGACGCGCTGGCGCAACACGCCGCCCGGGGTTAGAGCGGGCGATAAACCTCAAGAGGCACCGATGGCAGGCCATAGTAAATTCAAGAACATCATGCACCGCAAGGGCGCGCAGGATAAGAAGCGCTCGGGCATGTTCAGCAAGCTCAGCCGCGAAATCACCGTCGCGGCCAAGATGGGCCTGCCCGATCCCGACATGAACCCGCGCCTGCGCGCCGCGATCAACGCCGCCAAGGCGCAGTCGATGCCCAAGGACAATATCCAGCGCGCGGTGGACAAGGCGTCGAAGGGCGACCTCGAGAATTACGAGGAAATCCGCTACGAAGGCTTTGGCCCGGCGGGCGTCTCGCTCATCATCGAGGCATTGTCCGACAATCGCAACCGCACCGCGACCAACGTGCGCACCGCCGTGTCGAAGAACGGCGGCAACCTCGGCACCGCCGGGTCGGTCAGCCATGGCTTCGACCGCGTCGGCCTCATCAGCTATCCCGCCAAGGCCGGCGACGCCGAGAAGGTGTTCGAAGCCGCGCTGGAAGCCGGCGCCGAGGACGTCACGTCGGGCGAGGACGGCCACGAAATCTGGACCGCCGTCGCCGACCTGCACGAAGTCGCCAAGGCATTGGAAGCGGTGCTGGGCGAGGCCGAGGGCGCGAAACTCGCCTGGCGGCCGCAGACGATGGTCTCGGTCGGCGAGGACGATGCGGCCACGCTGTTCAAGCTGATCGACGCGCTCGACGACGACGACGACGTGCAGACCGTCTGGGGAAATTACGAGGTTTCCGACGAGGTCATGGAGAAGCTGGGTTGAGGAGATAAGCGATGACCAACGAGCAGAAAGCCTTGCAGATCGCGCAAGAGATCGTTCGTAAACATGTGCCGACAGCTCGTTGTGAGTTGCAAGACTACGGGCATCAAATTGGCTGTGGCGATTTGGATGCTTGGGGAAACATCCAAGATGTGAAATTGCGTAGGTCGCACTGGAATGAAGATAGCTTCAATCATGCTGGTGAGGTATTGAAGCGCAAGCTTGCCACTGGCGGTTCAACGGCGGGTTGAGTTTGCTGATCCTTGGCCTCGATCCTGGTCTCGGCACCACCGGCTGGGGGCTGATCCGCGCCGATGGCAACCGGCTGAGCCATGTCGCCAACGGGCAGATCCGCACCGACCCGTCGATGCAACTGCCCCGGCGTCTGGCATTGCTGTTCGGGGCACTGGGCGAAGTGATCCGCACCGAACGCCCCGACGGCGCGGCGGTCGAGGAGGTGCTGGGCAACAGCAACGCGCAGTCGACGCTCAAGCTCGGGCAGGCGCGCGGCGTCGTCCTGCTGTCCGCCTCGACCGCCGGCCTCGCGATCGGCGAATATCATCCGAGCGTCGTCAAGAAGGCGGTGGTCGGCACCGGCGGCGCGGACAAGAAGCAGATTCAGGCGATGGTCGGCCATCTCCTGCCCGGCGTGAAGCTGACCGGGCCGGATGCCGCCGACGCACTGGCGGTGGCGATCACCCACGCCCACCATCTGGCCAGCGCCCACGCCCGCGCGCGGCGATCGACTGGGATCGGGGCGTGACGACGCCCTATCCTCGGCCGTCACCCCGGACTTGTTCCGGGGTCCAAATTGCTCCCCTCCCTGGAAGGGAGGGGCTGGGGGTGGGTCGGCCCGCGAGGAAAGATAGGCGTTCCACAACCGGCCGACCCACCCCCGCCCCCTCCCTTTCAGGGAGGGGAGAAACCGAACGTCGCGGCCACCAACCCCACACAGGCACATCATGATCGCGCATCTGAAAGGCACGCTGTCCGTCTCCGGCATCGACCATGCCGTCATCGACGTGGGCGGCGTCGGCTATCTCGTCGGCGCGTCGTCGCGTACGTTGCAGGCGCTGGGGCCGGTCGGGGGTAGTGTCACGATCCACACCGAAATGCTCGTCGCCGAGGATTTCATCCGCCTCGTCGGCTTCGCCAGCGCCGACGAGCGCGACTGGTTCCGCCTGCTCACCGGCGTGCAAGGGGTCGGTGCGCGTGTCGCGCTCGGCATCCTCTCGACGCTGTCGCCCGACGAGGTCCGCACCGCGATCGCGCGCGGCGACAAGGCCAGCATTGCGCGTGCCAACGGCGTCGGCCCGAAACTCGCCCAGCGCATCGCGATGGAGCTGAAGGACAAGGTCGGCGGCATCGCGCTCGGCCCCGGCGCGGTCGCCCCGGCGGCAGCCGAAGGCGGCGTGGAGGGCGATGCGGTATCGGCGCTGCTCAACCTCGGCTTCCGCCCGGCTGAAGCGGCCACGGCGGTCGGCAAGGCGGCGGAGGAACTGGGGCCCGGCGTCACCCTCGACGCGCTGGTGCGGCTGGCGCTGCGGAAGGCGTCGCGGTAGGTTCGCAACGGCGGGATGCGCCCAATACCGGACATTGCGCGCTAGCTTTTAAATTCGCTAAATCCGTCGTTCCGCAATGTGCGGGATGCTCCAAGGATAGGCACGGTATGCCGGCTTCGTTCTGGTTTGTTGAGGAACCCTGCCAAAGCAGCAAAGTGCTTCAATGGTTTCGAGCCTTGCCGACTCCGCCAGAAGAGGTTGCGTCAGCGAAGGGTTACAATCTCTATTTTCGTGCCGCCGGACCACTCGCAATAGACGATGACGGGTCGATCGATGGCTCTCGATCGCCAGTCGTATCGGTGATTACGCCGTCATTTCGCCGTGCTGTGATGTGGACGATAGGATCAGTCCATTTTTGGCCGACGCCCGTCGGCCAGTTCCCTGAGGTTGCAAAGATCAGGAAACATTTCAGGCGATGGATCGAGGAGCATCCGCTTGTCTATGATCCGCACATCAACGCCGACAACCCATTCGCATACTATCTAGAAGGCTCCGCCGCGAATCGAGGCGCGCTATACGCCCTACCGACTGGGATGGCGGCTCTGACTCGCGGACAATTCTTTGTGGACGATCTCGACAACGACTTTGTTCTCGATCGAGTGTGCCGAAGCCTAAAACTGCGCGGCATCGAATGCCAGAGTTAGGGCGGCTGCCTGACCTTGCGTTACCAGCAGCAGAAAGGCAGCTTACCACCAATTCCCCCCCCCACCAACCCCCTCGACGCGCCACCCCGCGAACGTCTAGGGAACACCTGTGACCGACGACCGCATGACCACCCCCCTTCGCCGTCCCGAGGACGTCGATGCAGCCCTCCGCCCGAAGGCGCTCGACGAATTCGTCGGGCAGCGCGCGGCGCGCGAGAATCTGCGCGTGTTCATCGATGCCGCGCGCGGGCGGGGCGACGTGCTCGACCATGTGCTGTTCTTCGGCCCCCCCGGCCTCGGCAAGACCACGCTGGCGCAGATCGTCGCGCGCGAGATGGGGGTGGGGTTTCGCGCCACTTCCGGCCCGGTCATCGCCAAGTCGGGTGATCTGGCGGCGCTGCTCACCAATCTCGAGGATGGCGACGTGCTGTTCATCGATGAAATCCACCGCCTCAATCCGGCGGTCGAGGAAGTGCTGTACCCGGCGATGGAGGACCGCGCGCTCGACCTGATGATCGGCGAGGGGCCGTCGGCGCGCAGCGTCCGCATCGACCTGCCGCGCTTCACGCTGGTCGGGGCGACCACGCGGCAAGGGCTGCTGACCACGCCGCTTCGCGACCGCTTCGGCATCCCGGTCCGCCTGCAATTCTATACCGTCGAGGAACTGACCCGCGTCGTGACCCGCGCCGCCGGACTGCTGGGACTGGGCATCGCCACCGACGGCGCGACCGAGGTGGCGAGGCGTGCGCGCGGCACCCCGCGCATCGCCGGGCGGCTGCTGCGGCGGGTACGCGATTTCGCCAATGTCGCGGGCGTCGATGTCGTCGATGCGCGCACCGCCGACGCGGCGCTCAACCGGCTGGAGGTCGATGCCAAGGGGCTGGACGCGATGGACCGCCGCTATCTGACGATGATCGCCGATGTCTATCGCGGTGGCCCGGTCGGCGTGGAGACGCTGGCGGCAGGCCTGTCCGAACCGCGCGACACGATCGAGGAAGTGATCGAACCCTATCTCATCCAGATCGGCATGATTGCCCGCACCGCGCGCGGGCGCTGCCTGAATGCCGGCGGGTGGAAGCATCTCGGCTTCGAGCCGCCGGCGGGCGTGCAGGACGGGCTGTTCGAATGAAGGGGCGGGGCATGAAAAAGGCATGGCTGTCGTCGACGGCGCGTGGGTTGATCGTCGCCCCGGTCGCGACCGCGGTCCCGCTGCGGATCGGCGTCGCCATGGCCGGGGACGCAAGCGTGCGGGTTACGATCGCGGCGGAGACGTTCGTCCTGCCCGACGATCAGGACGCGCTGGGGGGCGCGCTGGCCGCCATTCCCGACAAAGGCCGCCCGGTCGTCCTCGACGTCGTCGGCACGGTCGCGCTGCCCCGGCGGGTCGCCGGCGGCATCCTGCATCTCGTACAGTCCGCCGGGTTTCAGAAGGTCAGCGTCATCACCGACCCGGCGGCCGGCTGATCCGCTCAGGCGGGCGTGGACTCGCCCAGCAGCCACGCCATCGCCTCGCCCCGGTCGCTGAACAGCGTGTGCCCCGGCACCGTCCGCCGTGCCTGTTGCCGCAGCAGCGCGCTGGCCAGCAGCGTCGCGACGCGGTGGCCGACCAGATCGGTGTCGTTGCCCACCACCGCCAGCCGTTCGAGCATCGGCCGGTTCTGCACCGGATAGCCGGTCAGGTCGAGCAATGTCACCTGCGACCCGATCGGTACGCCGACCAATGGCATTCCCGGCAGCAGCGCGCGCACCTTGCGGTCGAACCGGTCATAGATCGCGTCGTCCCAGAATCCGCGAAAACTGATCTCCAGTAACCGCCGTTCCGGGGTCAGGCGGATGGTATAGGCCGGATCGTCGAACTGATGAACGCTGGGAGCCATGGCGTCAGCCAATCATGGGTCGGTTAATATTTCGATACCGGCGGGGTGTTTGGCGGCATGTCCGGCGCTCCCCCCCCTTTCCCCATGCGCCTGCGGGGGGTAAGACCACGCCCATGACCGCCCCCGACCAGCCGACCGGTGGCCGCTTCGTCGGGACCACGCACCGCTTCCCGCTGCGGATCTATTTCGAGGATACCGACCTGTCGGGCGTCGTCTATCACGCGAATTACCTGCGCTATTTCGAACGCGCGCGCAGCGACATGCTGATGGTGGCCGGCGTTGACCAGCGCGCGGCGCAGGAAGCGGGCGAGGGCCATTACGCCGTGCGATCGATGCAGCTCGACTGGCGGGCGCCCGCCCGGCTCAACGACGCGCTGGTCGTGGTCAGCACGGTCGCCCGGGTGCGCGCGGCGGCGGTGGATATTCAGCAGACAGTCATCCGCGACGATGTGTTGTTGGCATCGGCGCGGGTCGAGGTGGCGTTCGTTGGCGGCAACGGGCGACCACGGCGGCAACCGGCGGCGTGGATCGATGTGTTCGCGCGGCTGGCCGAAACCGGAAAAGGGGCATGATGGACGTTTTCGTGAATACCGATGCCGCGACCATGTCGCCGGTCGCGCTCTTCCTCCAGGCCGACTGGGTGGTGAAATCCGTGATGATCGGCCTGCTCGCGGCCAGCGTCTGGACGTGGGCGATCATCGTCGGCTTCCTGGTGCGCGCCCGCAAGGTCCGCCGTGACATCGACCGGTTCGAGGGCGAGTTCGAACGCGCCGAGGACATCGATGCCTTTCACCGGCTGCAGGGATCGCGCGATACCGCGATCGCCCGTGTGTTCTCGTCGGGGGTGCGCGAATGGCGCCGGTCGACCGCCGCCAAGGCGATCGACCGCGACGGCACGCGCGAACGCCTCGCCACCGCCATGGCGTCGAGCGTGGCGGACGAGAGCGAGACGCTGGCCGACCGGCTGAACGTGCTGGCGACGATCGGGTCGGTGGCGCCGTTCGTCGGCCTGTTCGGGACGGTGTGGGGCATCATGCGCTCATTCACCTCGATCGCGTCCGAACAGAATACCTCGCTCGCGGTCGTCGCGCCGGGTATCGCCGAGGCGCTGTTCGCGACCGCGATCGGGCTGTTCGCGGCGATCCCCGCCGTCATCGCCTACAACCGGTTCAGCCATAGCGTGAACCGCATCGAATCGCGCCTCAACCGCTTCGCCGATGCGTTCCACGCGACGCTGTCGCGCCAGCTCGAAGGCGTCTGAGGCGTGGGGATCAACCTGCCGTCCGCCAAGGGCAAGGGCCGCCGCGCGCCGATGGCGGAGATCAACGTGACGCCATTGGTCGACGTCATGCTGGTGCTGCTCATCATCTTCATGGTGACGGCACCGCTGATGACCAGCGGCGTGCCGGTGAACCTGCCCGACAGCCGCGCCAAGGCGGTGACGCCCGAACAGGAGCCGCTGACGCTGTCGATGGATGCCGAGGGGCGCACCTTCCTCGACGACGTCGAAATCTCGGGCGATAATCTGCCGGGCGAGCTGGAGAAGATTGCGGCGGCGGGGGCCGGTGCCACCGAGCCGCGGCAGGTGATGCTGCGCGCCGACCGCAGCCTCGACTATGGCCGGGTCAACCGGGTGCTGGGCGAACTGAACCGCGCTGGCCTCAACCGCGTGTCGCTCATCAGCGTGGCGCAATAGCGCGATGCAGAAGGCGGAGAAGATCGGACTTGGCGTTGCGGTTGCGGGGCATGCCGTCCTGTTCGGGCTGTTGTCGGTCGGCTTCCTTGCCACGCCTAACCCGCTGAAGCTCGAATCCCCGCCGATGGACGTCAGCTTCTCGGAAGAGGTCGCCGCCGAGCAGACCTCGCCCAACCCGAACGAAGCGCCGGCGGTCAGCGAGGCCCCCGACACCGGTCCGCCCGAGGATGCCGCGCCCCCCGAAGCGGCAAGCGAACCGGAACCCGCGCCCGAGGCAGAACCCGCGCCGCCGGTCCCGGCACCGCCCGTACCCGCGCCGCGTCCGCAACCGGCCCCGCGTCCTGAACCGAAGCCGGAACCCAAACCGGCGCCAAAACCCGCCCCGGCACCCAGGCCGGTCCCGAAACCGGTGCCCCGGCCCGCGCCAAAACCGGCACCCGCGCCCGAACCCAAGCCCGCGCCGGCCAGAACCCCGCCGCGCCCGACGCCGGCGCGTCCGGCGGCACAGCCCAAGGCCGCGCAGCCGAAAGCCGCGCCCAAGGCCGCTCCCAAGGCAGCGCCGGCCAAACCCCCCGCCGCGCCCGCCCGGCCGGCGGCCAAGCCCGCCGCGACCAAGGGGCAGGGGACCAATGCGCAGGCAACCGCGCAGCGACCGCGCGGCAGCCGGCTGGGCAACGACTTCCTGAAGGGCATCGCCGACACCCCGACACCGGGCAAGGCGCAGGCCCCGCGCGCCGCCGCCGTGGGGGCGCAGGACGTCGCGAACCTCGGCAGCGCGATCCGGCGACAGGTGCAACCCTGCGCGAACCGTGTTCCCAGTCCCGGACCGGGCGCGAACCAGATCACGTCCAAGGTCGTGTTGCAGATGCGCCCCGACGGGACGCTCGCGGCGAAGCCGACGATCCGGGGTCAGACCGGTGTCGACTCCGAAAACGAACGCTATGCGCAGCGTGTCGGTGAACTCGCGGTCGCGGCGTTCATTCAATGCGCGCCCTATGAACTGCCGGCCGACCTGTACGAAGGCGGCTGGAAATTCATCACCATCAACTACAAGCTGCCCGGCTGACCGGAGGGATGTATGCGTAAACTCACGATGGCGCTGGCCGCCACGCTCGCGACCGGGATGGCCGCCCCCGCCTATGCGCAGGTCGAGGTGGATATCGAGGGTGGGATTTCCGAACCGCTGCCGATCGCCGTACCGGTCATGCCGACGCCGCAGGCCGCCTCGACCCCCGCCGGCTCCACCGACGCGCTCGGCCGGCAACTGGCCGAGATCGTCGCGACCGACCTGCGCAACTCGGGACTGTTCAAGCCCGCCGGTCCCGCCGGCCTGCCCCCGGTCGCGATGGGACAGGTCCAGTCGCCCGACTATGCGGCGTGGAGCGGCGCGCAGGCGCTGGTGCAGGGCTATGTCCGGGCCGAAAGCAACGGCACGCTCACGATCGGCTGCTATCTCTACGACGTATTCGCGCGGACCGAGCTGACGCGGCAGGGGTTCAACGTCGCCCCGGCCGAATGGCGTCGCGCCGCGCACAAATGCGCCGACGCGGTCTATACCCGCCTGTCGGGCGAGGGGCCGTATTTCGACAGTCGCATCGTCTATGTCAGCGAGACGGGGCCGAAGGGCCGCCGGATCAAGCGGCTGGCGATCATGGATCAGGACGGGGCCAACCACCGTTTCCTGACCAACGGCCAGTCGATCGTGCTGACGCCGCGCTTCGCGCCGAACCAGCAGTCGATCGTCTATATGAGCTATGTCAACGAACGCCCGGCGATCTACATCTATGATCTGGGCAGCGGCAAGCAGCGGTTGCTGGTGCAGAACGCCTCGCTCACCTTCGCGCCGCGCTTCTCGCCCGATGGCCGCTACGTCCTGTTCTCGATGGCGCAGGCGGGCAATACCGATGTCTACCGCGTCCCCTCGGCCGGGGGTTCCCCGCAACGGCTGACCAATTCGCCCGGCATCGACACGGGGGGAAGCTATTCGCCCGACGGCAGCCGCATCGTGTTCGAAAGCGACCGGTCGGGCGGGCAGCAGCTCTATGTGATGAACGCCGACGGATCGAACCAGCAGCGGATCAGCTTCGGCGGCGGGCGCTACGGCACCCCGGTATGGAGCCCGCGCGGCGACCTGATCGCCTTCACCCGGCAGGGCGGCGGATCGTTCCGCATCGGCATCATGTCGCCTTCGGGGTCGGGCGAGAAGCTGCTCAGCGACGCATGGGGCGACGAGGGGCCGAGCTGGTCGCCCAACGGCCGCGTGCTCACCTTCTTCCGATCGGCGCAGGGGTCGGGCCGGACCGAGGTGTGGTCGGTCGACCTGACCGGATCGAACATCCGCCGTATCCCCACCGCGCTCGACGGATCGGACCCTAGCTGGGGACCGATCCGGCCGTAACATTCGCTAACAGGGCTGTTTTCCGCTACAGGGCATTGTGGTGGATGCGTAACGACCAGGGAGTGACCCCATGAAGAAGTTCTCGACCGCATTGATCGTCGCCACCGGCCTGCTGGCGGTGGCCGGCTGCGCCAAGAAGCGCCCGGCGGTGCTGCCGCCCGGCCCCGGCCAGACCGTCGATCCCAACGCGGGCACCGGCGGCACCGGAAGCGGCACCGGCACCGGCGCGGTGGTGCCCGGATCGCGCGCCGATTTCCAGCAGTCGGTCGCCAGCGACACGATCAACTTCGGCCTCGACCAGTATGACATCGATTCCTCGGCACGCGCGGTCCTCGACAGCCAGGCGCAGTGGTTGCAGCGCTACCCCAATGTCCGCGTGACGATCGAGGGGCATTGCGACGAACGCGGCACCCGCGAATACAACCTCGCGCTGGGCGATCGTCGCGCCAATGCGGCGGCCAGCTATCTCGCGGCGCGCGGCATCGCGTCGTCGCGGATCACCACGATCAGCTATGGCAAGGAACGCCCGCTGGCGCTGGGTTCCGACGAAGGCGCATGGGCGCAGAACCGCCGCGCGGTGACGGTCGTCCTCCAGTAATCGACACCGGCGGCGGCGCATGGACGCCGCCGCCGGTCAGTCCATCGGCCGGGCCGCCGACCATTTACGCCGTTTCTTGATGAAGCGGGTTTCATAGCGGCGGATCGTCGGATCGTTCGCCAGCATCGTATCGGCGAAGCGGTTGTACGCCGCCATGTCCGCGACCACGACCATCAGCGTCAGGTCATGCTCTCCCGTTACCTCCATGATCGCCTGCACCCGCGGGTCGGCGTCCAGCCGCCGCAGCAGCCCCTCGACATGGGGCAGGGCGTGACGATCGAGCTGCAACTCCACCAGCGCCGACAGGAACGCCCCGACCCGGTCGGACACGATCGCGACATCGGCGACGATCGTCCCGTCCTCGCGCATCCGCCGCACACGGCGGGTGATCGCCGATGGCGACAGCGCCACGTCGCGCGCCAGATCCTCCGCCGTGCGCAGCGCGTCGCGTTGCAGCCAGTGCAACAGCGCGCGATCATGGGCGTCCAGATCGCGTATTCCCGTCAATGTCCTTCCCCCCGGACGCCGGACTTCGGCGATGACACCGCGATATTTGCCGAAATAGCGCGGGATCGCCAGCGCATAAGGTGGCCGATTGTCACGCGAAGGGGTTCGAATGCGTCACGGAATTACCGCCATATTGTCACCGATCGCCGTCATCGCCCTGTCGGCCGCGCCGGCACGGGCGCAGGACGATCCGGGCACGGTCGCCGCCGCGACGCGGGCTGCCCTTGCCGAACGCTATGTCCTGCCCGACGTGGCGACGAAGCTGGGCGCGGCGCTGGCCTCGCCCGATCGCTATCGCGGATTGCAGGGCGAGGCGCTGGCCGATCGCATCAACGCCGACATGGCGCGGGTCACGCCGGACAAGCATCTGTCGCTGCGCTTCGATCCCAGGACGGCGGCGATGCTCGCCAGCCGGCCGCCTGCCGGGGACGACGACGATGCCCCACTGCCGCCCGGCGTCGCGCGGATGATCCTCCGCCTGAATGCCGGCGTTCGCGCGATGGAGACATTGCCGGGCAATATCCGCATGGTCGCCTATGACGGGTTCATCTGGGGAACGCCCGAAGCGGAAGCGGCGATCGCCGGGGCGATGCGGTTCCTGCAAGGGGGCGATGCGTATATCATCGACCTGCGCCGCAACGGCGGCGGCTCGCCCGAGGCGGTGGCGGCGATCGCCAGCTATTTCGTCCCCGCCGGCACACCGTTGATGCGGTTCGAGATGCGCGGCAAGCCGGGCGAGGCGACCACCGCGCCCGCCGCACCGTTCAGCCTTGCGGGCAAGCCGCTCTATGTGCTGACCAGCGGCCAGACCGCGTCGGCGGCCGAGGAGTTCGCGACGCATGTCTCGGCACTCGGCTTCGGCACGCTGGTGGGCGAACGCACCGCCGGCGCGGGGTTCCGCAACGACATGGTGCCCATCGGCAAAAGCTATGTGCTGAGCGTATCGACCGGCCGGGCGATCAGCCTCAAGACGGGCAAGGATTGGGAGAGGGTCGGCGTGACGCCGGCAATCGTGACCCCGCCGGATCAGGCGCTGGCGGCGGCGAAGGTCGCGGCGATGACCGCCATCGCCGCGCGTGCGCCGGCGGACGAACGCCGCGAGGACGAGCGCCTCGTCGCCTTCTACCGGGCGTCCGCCAATCCGGTGCGGCTGGCGCGGCCGTTGGCGGATTATGCGGGACGCTATGGCAACCGGGTGGTCGCGGTGGCCGACAACGGGCTGACCTCCGCCCGCATTGGCCGCGCGGCATTTCCGCTGGTGGCGGTCGCGGCCGACAGCGTGGTGCCCGAAACCGACCCCACGACCCGTTTTCGCTTCGTCGAGGCCAATGGCCAGATCATCGCCATGGAGGTCGAACGGGCCGACGGATCGACCGAGCGCGCCGACCGGATCAAATGAGCGGCGTCGCCGCCACGCCGGTGGTCCCGGCGTGGCGGCGGGCGGTCATGCCCCGGTCGTCACCTTCGCCTTGCCGCCCTTGCGCGGCTTCTTGGGCGCAGCGGGCACCATCTCGAACGCGAGCGCATTGTCCTTCAGCCGGACCTTCACCTCACCGCCATGGACCAGCTTGCCGAACAGCAGTTCCTCGGCCAGCGGCTGCTTGATCTTGTCTTGGATCAACCGGCCCATCGGCCGCGCGCCGTACAGCTTGTCATAGCCCTTCTCGGTCAGCCAGCTCTTGGCGTCCTCGTCGAGCTGGATGTGGACGCCGCGATCCGACAATTGCAGTTCGAGCTGGAGGATGAACTTGTCCACCACCCGCGCCACGACTTCCGGCGGCAGATAACCGAACGGCACGATCGCATCGAGCCGGTTGCGGAATTCCGGGGTGAACAGCTTCTTCACCGCCTCTTCCTGCACGTCCTCGCGGTCGATCTGGCCGAAGCCGATCGATTCCTTGGCCATGTCCGACGCGCCGGCATTGGTCGTCATGATGAGGATGACGTTGCGGAAATCGACGGTCTTGCCGTGGTGATCGGTCAGCTTGCCGTTGTCCATCACCTGCAACAGGATGTTGAACAGGTCGGGATGCGCCTTCTCGATCTCGTCGAGCAGCAGCACGCAATGCGGCTGCTGGTCGATTGCATCGGTCAGCAGACCGCCCTGGTCATAACCGACATAGCCCGGAGGGGCACCGATCAGCCGACTGATCGAATGGCGCTCCATATATTCGGACATGTCGAACCGCTGGAGCGGAATGCCCATGATCTCGGCCAACTGCCGCGCGACCTCGGTCTTGCCGACCCCGGTCGGACCGGTGAACAGATAGTTGCCGATCGGCTTGTCGGGATCGCGCAGGCCCGCACGGCTCAGCTTGATCGCCGACGACAGCGCCTTGATCGCCGCGTCCTGCCCGAAGACCACGCGCTTCAGATCGACGTCGAGGTTGGCGAGCACGCGGGTATCGTCGGTCGACACGGTCTTGGGCGGGATGCGCGCCATCGTCGCGATGACCTGTTCGATCTCCTTCGACGTGATCGTCTTCTTCCGCTTGGGCGCGGGCACCAGCATCTGCATCGCGCCCACTTCGTCGATCACGTCGATCGCCTTGTCGGGCAGCTTGCGGTCGTTGATGTAGCGCGCCGACAATTCCACCGCCGACTTGATCGAATCGGGGGTGTACTTGACCTTGTGATGCTCCTCGAACGCCGAACGCAGACCGGTGAGGATCTTGATCGTGTCCTCGACCGAAGGCTCGTTCACGTCGATCTTCTGGAACCGGCGCAGCAGCGCGCGATCCTTTTCGAAGTGGTTGCGGAACTCCTTGTAGGTGGTCGAGCCGATGCAGCGAATCTGCCCGCCCGACAATGCGGGCTTCAACAGGTTCGACGCATCCATCGCCCCGCCGCTGGTCGCGCCCGCGCCGATGACGGTGTGAATCTCATCGATGAACAGCACCGCATGCGGCAGCTTCTCAAGCTCGGTCACGACCTGCTTGAGCCGCTCCTCGAAATCACCGCGATAGCGGGTGCCGGCGAGCAGCGCGCCCATGTCGAGCGAATAGATGACGGCGGGCAACAGCACTTCGGGCACGTCGCCCTCGACGATCTTGCGCGCGAGGCCCTCGGCGATCGCGGTCTTGCCCACGCCGGGATCGCCGACATAGAGCGGGTTGTTCTTGGACCGGCGGCACAGGATCTGCACCGTGCGATCGACCTCCGCCGACCGACCGATCAGCGGGTCGACCTTGCCGGTCTTCGCCTTCTCGTTCAGATCGACGCAGAACTGCTTGAGCGCGCTTTCGCCCTTGCCCTTGTCGCCCGTCTTCTGGGTTTCCTTTTCCTCGGCGCCCTTGGGGGCCGGTGTTTCCGATGCGGTGGTGCCGCCCTTGCCGACGCCGTGGCTGATGAAGCTGACCGCATCCAGCCGGCTCATGTCCTGCTGTTGCAGGAAATACACGGCATAGGTCTCGCGCTCGCTGAACATCGCGACCAGCACGTTGGCCCCGGTCACTTCGTCGCGGCCCGACGACTGGACGTGCAGGATCGCGCGCTGCACCACGCGCTGAAAGCTGCTGGTCGGCGACGGATCGGTCGCGGCGTCCAGTTTGAACGTGTCGAGTTCGGTATCGAGATAATGGGCGACGGTCGCCTTCAACTCGTCAAGCTCGACGCCGCAGCCGGCCATGACCTTGGCGGCGTCCTTGTCGTCGATCAGCGCGTAGAGGAGGTGTTCGAGCGTCGCATATTCGTGACGGCGCGAGGATGCGGCCTCGAGCGCCTTGTGCAGCGTGGTTTCCAGTGCGGAAGCGAAGGATGGCATTCAGGTCACTCCGGTCGACCGGCGGGAACGCGCCGGCCCTGCGTCCCGGTTTCCCGGGTCTTCCCCAATGTCGGTATGCCGCCCCCCCGCATCAAGCCATGCCGGCGGGAGGGGGCGGCAACCGGTCACGAACGGAACAGCGCGTCGGCGCTGGAGCGATGATCGCGGGCGCGTTCGATTCGCGCCCGGCAGCGGCCGATCTCCTGTTCCAGCGCCTTGATGCGCGCGGTCAGTTCGTCGATCGACAGCGGGTCGAGATCCTCGCGCACCAGCATCGCCAACGTATTGGCACGATCATGGTTAAGAAAATCGTCGGGTTCCATTGCAATGCAACGTTGACCCTGTCTTGCGGGATGTCAATAACGCGAGGCCATAAGGGGGCGGCGTCATGAACGTACCAGCGACGATGCGTGCGATCGATCCGGCGGAAGCCGGCGGGCCGGAGGTGCTGACGCTGGTCGACCGGCCGGTGCCGGTGCCACGCGCGGGCGAGGTGCTGATCCGCGTCGTCGCCGCCGGGGTCAACCGCCCGGACGTGTTGCAGCGCACCGGCGGCTATCCGCCCCCGCCCGGCGCGCCGTCGATCCCGGGACTCGAGGTCGCTGGCCACGTCGCCGCGCTCGGCGACGGGGTGGCGCGCGAGCTGCTCGGCCAGCCGGTCTGCGCGCTGCTCGCCGGCGGCGGCTATGCTGAATACGTCGCGGTGTCCGCCGGGCAATGCCTGCCGGTGCCCGACGGGCTGTCGCTGGTCGAGGCGGCGGCCCTCCCCGAAACGCTCTTCACCGTCTGGACCAACCTGTTCGACCGCGGCTTCGCGGCGGAGGGCGATACGGTGCTGGTCCATGGCGGCACCAGCGGCATCGGCACGATGGCGATCCTGCTCGGCAAGGTCTTCGGCCTCACCGTCATCGTCACGGTCGGATCGGATGCGAAGGCGACGGCGGCGCTCGACCTTGGGGCCGCTCATGCGATCAACTATCGCACCGAGGATTTCGTCGAGCGGGTGGGGCAGATCACCGGCGGCAGGGGCGTCGCGGTGGTGCTGGACATGGTCGGCGGCGACTATGTGCCGCGCAACCTGAAATGTCTGGCCGAGGACGGTCGCCACGTCTCGATCGCGGTGCAGGGCGGTGCGGTCGCCACCGTGCCGCTGTGGGATGTCATGCGCCGCCGCCTGACGCTGACCGGATCGACGCTGCGCGCGCGCGACGCGGCGTTCAAGGAAATGGTGGCCGACGAACTGTCGCGCTCGGTCTGGCCACATATCGCCGGCGGCCGGCTGCGCCCGGTGATCGACCGTACCTTCCCGATCGCACAGGCCGCCGATGCGCATCGCCGGATGGAAGCAGGCGATCATGTCGGCAAGATCGTGCTGGTGGTGGGCGACGTCGACTGACCGTCCGGCCCCCCGCGCGGCACGGCGCTTGCCCTTTCGTATCCTTGCCACTAAGTCCGTACCCAGTGTGGCCGCCCGGATTGGGCGGCCCTTTCTATTTCGGAGACCCGTCGTGGCCCAGCCGCTGATGCCGCATGCGACCGCTTCCTGGCTCGTCGACAATACCGCGCTGTCCTTTCCGCAGATCGCCGACTTCTGCGGCCTACACGTCCTCGAGGTTCAGGCGATCGCCGACGATACCGCCGCGACCAAGCTGACCGGGCGCGATCCGGTCCGCGCGCACGAACTGACGATGGACGAGATCGAGAAGGGACAGAAGAACCCCGACTATCGCCTTGTCATGATGAAGGGCCCCGATCAGGTCCGCCGCACCAAGGGCCCGCGCTACACGCCGGTCAGCAAGCGGCAGGACAAGCCCGACGGCATCGCGTGGATCATCCGCAATCACCCGGAGATCACCGACGGCGCGATCGGCAAGCTGATCGGCACCACCCGCACCACCATCGCCGCGCTGCGCGATCGCACCCACTGGAACATCGCCAACATCACGCCGAAGGACCCGGTGACGCTCGGCCTGTGTTCGCAGCGCGAACTCGACGCGCTGGTCGGCAAGGCGGCGAAGGCCGCCGGCATCGAAGCTCCGACCGACACCCGGCTGGAAGGCGACCGCGAGGCGCTGATCGAACAGCTCCGCAACGAACGGACGCAAGCGGCCCGCGACGCCGAACTGGCCGCCAGCGGCGAGCAGCCGACGATCGGCGGCTTCATCGATCCGTTCAAGCGCTGATCCGGGGGCGGTCGGGGTTTCCTGTCCCGACGAACCACTCTCCGCCATCACCCCGGACTTGTTCCGGGGTCCACGGTGCGGCGATCGGTGCGGCGCAAGGCACCAGCGGCAACGCTTGCGGCTTGGTAGACCCCGGAACAAGTCCGGGGTGACGATCGGGAGGGGAATACCGACCCGGTCTTAAGCGTTCAGAACCAGCCCCGACGGCCCGGTTGCCCCACGGCAACCGGGCCGTTCGCGTTTCCGCCGATCGTGCTTGAACCGGACACGATGTCCGCTTATGTTGCGCCGCATCATCGATGACGGCCGCGCCGGCCGTCGCACCCGGACCGCCGCCCATGACCGACCAGACCGCCGACCCCATCGTTCCCGACGACGCACCGCCGCCGTCGAAGCGGCCAAGCGGCCGGGCGAAGGTCATCCTGATCGTCCTGCTGCTCGCCGCGATCGTCGGCGGGATCGCTTGGTTCCTGAACTACCGGAACGTCGGCCGCTTCATGGAAAGCACCGACGACGCCCGGATCGAGGCGGACATGGTCACGGTGTCGCCGCGTGTCTCGGGCTATGTCGCGCAGGTGCTGGTGCGCGAGAATCAGGACGTTGCCGCCGGCCAGCCGCTGGTCCGCATCGACCGCCGCACGATCGATGCGCAGGCGGCGCAGGCCGACGCGCAGATCGCTGTCGCCACGGCACAGGCCGACGCCGCCCGCGCGCAACTGAACGAACAATCCGCCGCGATCGCGCAGGCGCAGGCGCAACTCGCCTCCGCGCGCGCCAAGGCGATGCACGACGCCGCCGAGGTCGCGCGCTACCGCCCGCTCGCCGAAAGCGGCGCGGAGACGCGCCAGCAACTCGCCACCCTCGAACTCGCCGCACGCCAGTCCGCCGATCAGGTCCGCGCGCAGGCGGCGGCACTGGTCATCCAGCAACGCCGCGTCGCCTCGGTCCGCAGCCAGATCGCGCAAGGGACAGCGCAGCAACAGGCCGCCCGCGCCCAGCGCACCGCCGCCTCGGTTGACGAGGATGCGACCTTGCTCACCGCCGCCGTCGCCGGTCGGATCGGCGACCGCACCGTGACCCCCGGCCAGTACGCGCAGGCCGGCAGCCGCCTCATGTCGATCGTGCCGCTCAACGCGCTCTACGTCACCGCCAATTTCAAGGAAACGCAGCTCGCCCTGATGCGCCCGGGCCAGCCGGTGCGGATCGAGGTCGATGCGCTCGACGGCGTCGAGTTGCGCGGCCGGATCGAAAGCCTGTCGCCGGGCACCGGCGCGCAATTCTCGATCCTGCCGCCGCAGAACGCGACCGGCAACTTTACCAAGATCACCCAGCGCGTGCCGGTGCGCGTCGCGATTCAGGCGACACCGGCCGCGCGCCGCCTGCTCGTGCCCGGCCTGTCGGTGACGGTCACGGTCGACACCCGCTCGGCCAACGGCGACCTCGAGCGGATTCGCGAACAGCAATCGGCGGCGGTGGCCAAGTAACGTGGCCGTCGCCGCCCCGGCCATGACCGCCGCCGCCGATCCGCCGCAGCGCGCCGACCTGTCGGCATGGCTGGCGGTCGCGGCGGGGACCTTGGGCGCGTTCATGGCGACGCTCGACATCTCGATCGTCAATTCGGCCTTGCCGACGATCCAGGGCGAGATCGGCGCGAGCGGCACCGAGGGGACATGGATCGCCACCGCCTATCTGGTCGCGGAGATCGTCGCGATCCCGATGGCGGGCTGGTTGCAGCGTGTCTTGGGCCTGCGCACCTTCCTGTTGATGGCCGCCGGGCTGTTCACCGCCTTTTCGGTCGTCTGCGGCGTCGCCACCACGCTGGTGGTGATGATCCTCGGCCGGGTGGGGCAGGGGTTTTTCGGCGGGGTGATGATCCCGACCGCGCAGACGGTGATCGCCCAGCGCCTGCCGCCGGCACAGCAGCCGGTCGGCGTCGCCGCCTTCGGCGTGACCGCGATCATGGGGCCGGTGCTGGGGCCGCTGATCGGCGGCTGGCTGACCGAGAATATCAGCTGGCACTATGCCTTTTTCCTCAACCTGCCGGTTTGCGCGATCCTCGCCGTGCTGCTGCTGGTCGGGCTGCGCCACGAACCCGCCAAATGGCACCTGCTGCGCGAGGCCGACTGGCGCGGCATCATCGGCCTGACCTTGGGCTTGGGCGGCCTCACCGTGTTCCTTGAGGACGGGCAGCGCGAACAATGGTTCGATTCGTCGCTGATCCGCTGGATGGCGCTCATCACCGTGACCGGCATCGGCTTCCTGTTCTGGGGACAGACAGCGGCCAGGCGGCCGATCATCAAGCTCAAACTGCTGCTCGACCGCCAGTTCGGATCGGTCGCGATCATGGGGCTGGTCTTGGGTGTCGTCCTCTACGGCACCAGCTACGTCATTCCGCAGTTCCTCGCGACGCTGGCCGGCTACAACGCGCTGCAATCGGGCAAGGTCGTGCTGCTGTCGGGCATCCCCAGCCTGTTGCTGATGATGCTCGTGCCGGTGCTGCTAAAGCGGATCGACATCCGCATCGCGGTCGGCGGCGGCCTCGCGATCATGGCCGGCGCGGCGCTGCTCGACGCGAACCTGACCGCCGCGTCGACCGGCAGCGCGTTCACCGTGTCGCAGTTGCTGCGCGGCGTCGGGCAGATCCTCGCCATGCTGTTCCTGTCCCAAGCCGTCATCCGTTCGGTCCCCGCCGCCGATGCCGGCGATGCGTCGGGTCTGTTCGGCGCGGCGCGCAATCTGGGCGGCAGCCTTGCGCTCGCCGGCATCTCGATCTTGCAGGAACAGCGCGTCTGGCTTCATTCGCGCCGGCTGGAAGAATCGCTGAACGCCAACAGCCTGAGCGTACAAGACTATCTGACCGGCCTTGGCCGCAGCGCCGGCAGTCCCGACGCGGGGCTGCGCCTGATCGGCCAGCAGATTCAGGGCGAGGCGCTGACCATGGCCTATAATGATATTTTCTGGGTGATGGGGATGGTGACGCTGGCCGCGCTGCCGCTGATCCTGTTCCTCCGCCCGTTACCCCAAGGCGCCCCGGCGGCGAGTGTGCATTGATGCGTCGTTCCCTCCTCCTCGTCACCGCCGGCCTGCTCGCGGGCTGCACCGTCGGTCCGAACTACGACGGACCGCCCGCGACCGCCGGCGACGCGGTGACGCGCGGCAGCTTCGTCCGTGCGACCGATCCGGCCTTCACCGCCGCCCCCGGCCTCGCCCGCTGGTGGGAGGCTTTAAGCGACCCGCTGCTCACCCGCCTGATCGACGAAGCGCTCGCCGACAGCCCGACCGTGGCACAGGCCAGTGCCCGCATCCGCGAGGCCGAGGCGCAGCTTCGCCAGCAACGCACCGCCAACCTGCCCGCGCTCAGCGCCAACGCCACCGCGATCGGCGCGCGCCTGCCCGGCATCGATCTGGGGCAGGGGGCATCCTCCAGCGAATCGCTCCAGTTCTACAACGCCGGCCTCAACGCCTCATGGGAGGCCGACCTGTTCGGCGGCGGCCGGCGGGGCATCGAACAGGTCCGCGCGACCGTAGGCGCACGCACCGCCGACCTCGCCGACGCACAGGTCTCGCTCTCGGCACAGGTCGCGCAGGCCTATGTCAGCCTGCGTGACCTACAGGCCCGCATCACGCTCAACGACGCCGCGGCCCAGGCGCAGCGCCAGCAACTGGCGCTGCTGCGCCAGCGCTTCGAGCGCGGCACCGCCTCGCGGCTCGACCTCGAACGCGCGCAGGGCCAGTTGGAGAACACCACCGCGCAGACGATCCCGCTCGCCGCGCAGCGCGACGAGCAACTGGGGCTGCTCGCGATCCTGACCGGGCGGACGCCGGGCACGCTCGATCCGGTGCTGGCGACCCCCGCGCCGGTCCCGCTCCCCCCGGCGCAGGTGCCGATCGGCAACCCCGCCGCGCTGATCGCGCAGCGCCCCGACGTGCGCGCCGCCGAACGCCAGCTCGCCGCCGGCACCGCCGCGATCGGGGTGAACAAGGCGAAGGAACTGCCCGGCGTCCGCTTCATGGGGCTGCTGGGCTTGGGCGGCACCTCGGTCGGCGACGTGTTCGATCTCGGGAATCTGGCGGCACTCGCCGCGCCGTCGCTCAACTGGTCGTTCCTCGATTTCGGCCGCGCCCGCGCCGCCACCGCCGCGTCGGAGGCGCAGCGCGACGGCGCCGAAGCCGCCTATCGCCAGACCGTCCTCGAAGCGTTGCAGGAATCCGAAACCGCGCTGTCGCGCTTCGGCAACGCCCGCGCCCAGCTCGGCCGGCTGACACAGGCGGAGGCCACCGCCACCCGCGCCGCGACGCTCAACCGCCAGCGGGTGGCGGCCGGCACCGCGACCCGGATCGAGCAACTCGACCTTGAGCGCCAGCAACTCGCCGCGCAAATCGCGGTATCGCAGGCCCGCGCCGCGCTGACCGGCAGCTACATCGCGGTGAACAAGACGCTGGGATTGGGGTGGCGCGCGAGCAAGTGAGGGGGCGTCCGGCCGGCCGTAACGCCGCGACGATGCCCGCCAGGTGATGGAGGTCGGGGACCGCCGGTACGGGCGGGCAGCGGGATGCCGGACGTCATATATTCTGCGCCAGCAGATCGATGAAGCGCCGGACTTTCGGGGCAAGGTGGCGACGACTGGGATAGATCGCGCTGATCGGCACCGGGGGTGCGGCATAGTCCGATAATAATGCGATCAGCCGGCCATCGGCCAGATCGCGATCGACGACGTAACTGGGCAGGAACGCCAGCCCCGCCCCCGCGACGGCCGCGTCGCGCAACGCCTCGCCGCTGTCGAGCGAAAGCCGGGATCGCGGCCTTACTGCCACGGTCCTGCCCTCGATCGCGAAACGCCAGGCCCGCTTCCTGCCGGCGCTCACATAGTTCAGGCAATGGTGGCCCATCAGATCGTCGGGATGCCGTGGTGCCGGATTGGCCGACAGATAGGCCGGGCTCGCGACGATCAGGTCATGCTGATGGGTCAGGGTTCTGGCGATGAGGCTGGTATTTTCGCGGGTTTCGCCGATGCGGATGGCAAGATCGATACCGTCCTCGATGATGTCGCTGACCCGGTCCGTGAAGCTCACGTCCGCCTTGAGCCTCGGCCACGACGCAAGAAAGTCGTTGAGCAGCGGCAGGACCATGAGTCGCCCGAACGTCATCGGCGCGGTCATCCGGAACAGACCCTGGGGCTGCCCGCCGCCATCCGACATCGATGATTCCGCTTCGTCGAGATCTGCGAGGATCTGCGTGCAGCGATCGAGGAAGACGCGGCCGTCGTCGGTCAGCCCGAGGCTGCGCGTCGTACGGTGGAACAGCCGGACGCCCAGCCGATCCTCCAGCCGCGCCACGCTCTTGGCGATGCCGGACCGCGTCATTGATCGCGCGCGTGCGGCCCTGACGAAGCTGCCCGCTTCGGCCGCCGCCACAAAGGCGACGATGTCGTTGATATTCCCCGGTGCCATGAGACGCTCCCCTTCCTCCGCAGTGTCGACGCCCGCTCGCCAATCAATCGCCTATATTAATGATCTGAACAGATTAACGGCATCAGGATCAACTACCATGGCTTTCAACGACACCGTGACGCACCGCCTCAACCAATGGGCCGAAAGCCTGCAGGACCTCGGCCCCGTCATCCTCGGCGAGAATACCGCTGTGACGATCGATGAAATCCGCGAATCCTACGTCCGCAAGATGGCCGAGCATCCGACATCCGCCGACGTGCGCATCGAACAGGTCAACATGGGCGGCGTCCCCGCGACGCTTGTCACGCCCAAGGATGTTCAGGGCGACCGCGTGCTCTTCTACATCCACGGCGGCGCGTACATCGTCGGCGGGCCGGGTGGCTATCACGGGCTGGCGGCTGCCTTCGCAACGGCGATGAAGGCGCGCGTCTACCTGCCGGATTACCGACTGGCGCCGGAACACGCATTTCCCGTTCCGATCGAGGATACGTTCGCGGCCTATCGTTGGCTGATCGACCAGGGACAGAATCCCGAATCGGTAACGTTCGCGGGCGATTCGGCGGGCGGGGCGATGGTGGTTTCGGTCATGGTCATGGCGCGCAACGCCGGCGTACCGCTCCCGGCGGGCGGGGCGGCGCTCTCGCCCTGGGCGAACCTTGAACACACCGGCGCGTCGATGTTCAATCGCGAGGGACTGGACCGGCTGAACACCAAGGCCGGCCTTGACCTGATGGCCCGGACCTTCCTGGGCGACGCGCTGCCGAACAGCCCGGAGGCATCGCCGGTCTTCGCCGATGTCCGTGGCCTGCCACCCATCATCGTACAGATCGGCGAAAGCGAACTGATGCTGAGCGACGCCATCCGCCTCGCGGCGCATCTGGGCGAGAACCGCGTCCGCGTCTCGCTGGAAATATGGCCGGGCATGTTCCACGTCTGGCACATGTTCCATGCCGAACTGGCCGAAGGGCAGGCGGCAATCGCAAACGCGGCGGCGTTTCTCGATCAAGCCATCACCACGGCGCTGGCGAAGTAGGCAGCGAGACGCGCCGCGCATGGGTCATGCGTGGCGCGTTTCCCGTCTGCTATCGGTTGATGCGAACGCCGTTCCCGATTCGGCGCCGCGCATAATGCAAAACGGCGATCATCGGCCAGGCCGCGGCCGCATTCCCCCCAGCAGCAGCCGCGCCGCCGCGCCGATCGTCTCCGCCACTTCCGCCGGCGTGAAGAACGATCGCAGCAGCCCGCCGACCATCCTGAGCGCCAGCACCACGTCGCGCGGAGTCACGCCGCCTGCCACCTCGCCCCGTGTCTGCGCGGCGGCGAGCACCGGGGCCAGTACGGTCTCCATCCGGTCGCCCAGCGCCAGGAACGCCGCGCGGTTCTCGCCATCGGCCAGCAGTTCGGCCGAAATCCGCCCGAACAGCGTCAGCGTCGGCGCGCCTTCGTGCAGGATGCGCTCGAACGTTGCGTCGAATGGCACCGCCGGATCGATCGCCGCCGCCATCCGGTCGACCTCGCGCGAGAAGATGGCGAGCGCCAGCGCCTCGCGATCCTTGAAGTTGCGGTACAGCGTGCCGCGTCCCACCCCGGCGCGCGCCGCCACCGCCTCGAACGGCACGCGATAGCCATCCTCGCGGAAACACACCGCCGCCGCCTCGATCAACGCCTCGCGCCGCATCGCCGCGTCGCTGCGCAGGGGGCGTGCCACCGGATCATTCGTTTCGTTCGTCACCATCGCCGCTGGGTAGGGAATCGAAACCGAACGCGAAACCCCGCATGGTGGCTGTCCTACAGCGGCGGCACCATGGCAGGATCGCCGGTGGCCCGACCAGCCCCGCTCCTTCTACCGTCCGTCTGTCCGAAAAACGCTCGCCGCGATGTGCGGCCATGGCGTTGCGAGTTGAGAAGCATTCGCAACGCCATGCGTCGTTAGTGTAAACTTTGTAAACTTTGGCGCGTCATGGGCAAAGCCCATGCCGTCGGTCGGCGCTGGATGCGCCGCCGGCCGGACGCGCCTTGTGCGGCGTGGTGCAGCTTTCGCTGCACCTTGCCCGGCGCGTCGGTAAACTTTGGACCGTCATGGGCAAAGCCCATGCCGTCGGTCGGCGCTGGGTGCGCCGCCGGCCGGACGCGCCTTATGCGGCGTGGTGCAGCTTCCGCTGCGCCTTGCCCGGCGCGTCTTACCACCCCGTCGGCTTGCCCTTGTTCTGCTGATCCAGCCACGCCTTCAATGGCGCGAAATAGTCGACCATCGCCTTGCCCGACATCGCCCTAGTGCCGGTGAACGCCTGCAACGCATCGGGCCACGGCTTCGACGCGCCCATCTCCAGCATCGCGTTCAGCCGCTGGCCCACCTGCTTGTCGCCATAGAAGGAGCAGCGGTGGAGCGGCCCCTTCCACCCGGCCTGATCGCACGCCGCCTTGTAGAACTGGAACTGGAGGATGCGCGCGAGGAAATAGCGCATGTACGGCGTCGACGCCGGGATGTGGTACTTTGCCCCCGGATCGAATTTGCTCTCGTCGCGCGCCACCGGCGCCTTGATCCCCTGATATTCCAACCGCAGCGCATCCCACGCCTTCTGGTAGTCGCCCGGCGCGATCTCGCCCGAAAACACGCCCCAGCGCCACTTGTCCATCAACAGGCCGAAGGGCAGGAACGCGACCTTGTCCATCGCCTGCCGCAGCAGCAGGCCGATGTCCTTGTCCGGCCCCGGCACCTTCGCCCGGTCGAGCAGGCCGATGCTCACCAGATAATCGGGCGTGATCGACAGCGCGACGAAATCGCCGATCGCCTCGTGGAATCCGTCGTTCGCACCGTTCAAGTAGAGATACGGCTGGTTCTTGTACGCGCGCTGGTAGTAATTGTGGCCCAGCTCATGGTGGATCGTCACGAAGTCATCCGAATTGACCTTCGTACACATCTTGATGCGAATATCGTCCTTGTTGTCGATGTCCCATGCCGATGCGTGGCAGATCACCTCGCGGTCGGCCGGCTTCACGATCTGCGACCGGTCCCAGAAGGTCTGCGGCAACGGCTGGAAGCCCAGCGAGGAATAGAAGCCCTCGCCGGTCCGCACCATCTTCACCGGGTCATAGTTCTTGGCCTTGAGCAGATCGCCGATCTCATAGCCCAGGTCGCCCGATCCGGCGGGGGCGACGATGTCGTAGATGCCGCCCCATTCCTGCGCCCACATGTTGCCGAGCAGGTCGGCGCGGATCGGTCCGGTCCTGCCCTGCACCCCGTCGCCGTATTTCTCGTTGAGCTTCCACCGGACATAGGTGTGGAGCGACTGGTAGAGCGGCTCGACTTCCTTCCACAACTGGTCGGTCAGCTTGGCGAAATCGTCGGCGGGCATGTCATATCCCGACCGCCACATCGCGCCGGTATCCCTGAACCCCAGTTCCTTCGACCCGGCATTGGCGATGGTGACGAGCCGCTGATAGTCCTTGCGCATCGGCGCGCCGACGTTGTCGTGCCAGCTTACCCACATCTCCTGCAACTTGGCCGGATCGCGGGTGGTGCCCATCGCCGCCTCGATGTCCGATCCGTTGATCGGCTGGCCGCCCAGCGTCCCCTTGCCCTTGCCGTACGCCGACGACAGTTTCGTCGAGATGTTCGCCAGTTCGGTCGCCGCCCCCGGCGTGGTGGGGGCGGGCAGCACGATCGCCGAGCGCAGGATGCCGATCTTGCGCGCGGTGTTGGGGGACAGTCCCCGGATGCCGGCATAGCGCGCCGATTCCAGCGCATATTTCACCGCCATCTCGGTGCCGATCGCCCCTGATCGCGCCGCCAGCGCATCGGTATCGTCGGTGATATAGGTCGCGTTGACCCATGCGATCCGCTGGGCATCGATCGAATAGTCGAACATCGCCTTTTCGGTAGAGGCGACGAAGCGGTCGGCATCGGCCGCGGTCGGCGGCGTGGCTGGGGAGGGGGCGGGGGCCTGCTGCGCCAGTGCCGGGGTGGCGAGCGTCAGGGCGATGGCGGAAACGGCGGTACGCAGGGTCAAGGCGACAGGTCCTCGGAACAGGGAAGGTATCGCGTGAAACTGCTCTCGCCTCGCTGCCGCCGTCAAGGGCTGGATGGGCCATCAAGGGGATGTCGCGCTTCTCCCCTCCCTTGTCAGGGAGGGGAGCAATTCGGACCTAACGCCGCCCGGCCAGCCAGATGACGTGTCGCGCGCCCTTGGTGCCGCGCGCCCGCACGACCTGCTCGTCGACCGCGTAGCCGCAATCCTTCAGCCGCTTCGTGAACGCCGCATCGGCATAGGCCGACCAGATCGCCAGCACGCCCCGCTCGCGCAACCCCGCCCGCGCGATGCGCAGCCCCCGCTCCGAATACAGCTTGTCGTTGCCGGCATGGGTCAGGCCGTCGGGACCGTTGTCGACGTCGAGCAGGATCGCATCCCACCCGCCGCTGCCGATCCCCAGTGCCACGTCGCCCAGCACGATCGACACCCGCGGATCGTCGAGGCACCCGTCGAAGATGTGCGCCAGCGGCCCGCGCGCCCATGTCACGATCTCGGGCACCAGTTCGGCGACGACGATCTCGGCATCGGCCGGCAGGATGGCGAGCGCGCGGCGCAGCGTGAACCCCATGCCGAGGCCGCCGATCAGCACGCGCGCCCGCTTGCTCTGGCGAAGATGCGCACAGCCCAGATCGGCCAGCGCCTCCTCCGACGCCGACATGCGACTGCTCATCAACTCGTTGCGGTCGAGCACGATCATGAAGTCATCGCCACGCTGCACCAGCCGCAGTTCGACGCCGTCGCCCGGCACCTTCGCGGTATCGATCAGGACGCGCGGGATCATGCCAATACTCCTGCGGCACGCGCCGCCTTCAACCATGCCGGAAACTCGCCGAGCAGCCGCCGGTACAGCTCCTCGTCGCCTATCTGCGCCAGATCATCGACCGCGAAGAAGCCGGCATTGTCGACCAGCCGCCCGTCGATCGTGTCGAGATCGCGCAGGATGCCATAGCCCGCGCGGCCGATGCCGACATATTGCCAGAAGATCGCCCGGTCGGACGTGCGGCGCAGCAGGTCCTTGATCGCCTCGGACTTGCTGCCCGAAATGCCGCCGTCGGTCAGGAACAGGATCAGCAGCGGCTGCGTCCGCCGCGCCGGTTCGCGGGCGAGGATCGCCTCCATCACCAATGGTTCGTTGTTGCCCGCGCCGATCCCCGGACCGCCGGCGACCTTGGCGCCTGGATAGGGCAGGGTGCGCGCGACGAAGCCCTCGACGTTGCCGGCATCCAGCGGATCGACCTGCCGGCATTTGGCGGCATAGAACCACGTATCGAGCCTGCCGTCGTCGTCCAGCCGCAGCGCCACCGGTACGATCCGCTCGACCGTCTCCTGCACCGTGCCATCGGCGAACAGCCGCGCCATCGATCCGCTGGCGTCGATCACCAGCAGCACCTCGGCGCGCACGCCGTCGATGCCGAGCTTGGCGAGCGTGACGCCGACCTGCTGCTTGCGCAGGTCGACCTTCGACAGCGATACCGGCGGGGCAGGCGGCGGCGCATCCTCCGCCACCTCGCCGCCCAGATGCCGCACCAGCGCCGCCAGCCCCTCGGCGAACCCCTGTACCACCGCCGCGACGCGCCAGTCGCCGCCATGCCGATACAGGTCGAGCAGCGTCACCGCGCGCTCGTCGCCGAGGCCGGTCGCCTCGATCGTCACCGCATCGGCGACCCGCACCGACAGCCGCGCACGACCCAGCGCCAGCGTGTCATGCGCGGCGGTGATCGCGATCCGGGCGATCGACGCCGGCAGTGCGTCGAGCGCGATCGTCAGCACGCTCCGCCCGGCTTGCGGATCGATTCCGATCGCGCCCTCGGGACTGCGGCGGTTGCTGAACAGCACGACATAGCGGTCGTCGCCGATCCGGCCATCGGCGCCAAGACCGAAGGCGGCGATGTCGATGTCGCTTGGGCTATGCTCGACGACGATCTCGATCGTCCGCTTCGCCGTCAGCGCGGCGATGGGCGCGCGCTCGCCGGGCACCATCGCGCGGGTCATCGCTGTGCCACCGCCGCGTCGCTCGCCAGCTTGTCGGCGCGCTCGTTGTCGGGGTGGCCGGCATGGCCCTTCACCCACGTCCATTCGATGCGATGCGGCTTGGCGGCGGCGAGCAGCGCCTGCCACAGCTCGGCGTTCTTGACCGGCTGCTTTGCGGCGGTCTTCCAGCCGTTCTTCTGCCAGCCCTTGATCCACTTGGTCAGGCCGTCCATCACATAGCGGCTGTCGGTCGACAGGATCACCCGGCACGGGCGTTTCAGCGCGTTCAGCCCCTCGATCGCCGCCATCAACTCCATGCGGTTGTTGGTCGTGACCGACTCGCCACCCGACAATTCGCGCTCGCGCCCGTCGGCGGCACGCAGCACCGCGCCCCAGCCGCCGGGACCCGGATTGCCCTTGCACGCGCCATCGGTCGCGATCTCGACGCGGGGGAGTTCGGCGGTCTCGCTCATGCAAAGGCCCGTGGGTTGGCTTCATACCATTCCAGCCGGCGCAGATAGGCCAGCGGGTCCTTGCGCGTCACCAGCGCGTCGGCGGGCGTGTTGATCCAGTCCCATGCGCGGGTCAGCAGGAAGCGCAGACAGGCCCCCCGCGCCAGCAGCGGCAGCGCGGCGACCTCCGCATCCGACAGGTCCGCGCGCGTGGCATAGCCCGCCAGCAGCGCCCGCCCGACCGCCGGATCGATCGGCGTACCGGCGGCATCGAAGCTCCACGCCGAATGGGTGATCGCGACGTCATAGGCGCGGATGTCGGTACAGGCGAAATAGAAATCGATCAGCCCCGTGACCCGGTCGCCGAGCATCAGCACATTGTCGGGGAACAGGTCGGCATGGATCGCACCGGTCGGCAGATCGTCCGGCCATGCCGCGATCACCGCGTCCAGCGCATCCCCGACCCGCGCGCGGAGCCCCGGCTGGATCGTGTCGAGCTGATCGGCGCAGTCGGCGTACAGCCCGGGCCATGCCGCCACGCCCATCGAATTGGTCCGCACCGGTGCGAAATCGGTCAGGCCCGCGTGCAGTGCGCCCAGCGCCGCGCCCGCCGCATGCGCCTGTCCGGGCGTCGGATGGCTGACCGAAACGCCGGGCAGGAATTCGATCAGGCAGGCCGGACGGCCCTCCAGTGTCTGGATCACCTGACCGTCGCGGTCGGGCAATGCGCGCGGGACCGGGTTGCCGGTGTCGGCCAGTGCGTCGGTCATCGCGAAGAAGAACGGCAGGTCGCCCAATTCCACGCGCTTTTCGTACAGCGTCAGGATGAACCGTCCGGTCGTGGTGTCGACCAGATAGTTGCTGTTCTCCACCCCCTCGGCAATGCCCTTGGCCGATACCAGATCGCCATGGTCATAGCCCGACAGGAAGCGGCCGAGCGCCTCCGCCGACACCTGCGTATAGACGGCCATCAGGCGGCTTCGAGGCCACGCGGCAGTTTGAAGGCGATCGTCTCGCGCGTCATCTCGACCTCGCGCTCGCTGACCTCGAACCGCTCGGCGATCCGGTCGACCACTTCGCGCACCAGCACCTCGGGGGCCGAGGCCCCGGCGGTGATGCCGAGCGTGCCGACGCCGTCGAGCCATGCGAAGTCGAGATCGACCGCGCGCTGGATCAGCCGCGCGCGTGTGCCCTCGCGCTCGGCGACTTCGACCAGCCGTACCGAATTGGACGAATTGGGCGCGCCGATCACCAGCATCATGTCGCAGCTCTGCGCGATCGCCTTGACCGCCGCCTGCCGGTTAGAGGTGGCGTAGCAGATGTCGTCGGCCTTGGGCGCGATAATGGTCGGGAAGCGCGCGATCGTCGCCTCCACGATCGCGCGGGTGTCGTCGACCGACAGCGTCGTCTGCGTCAGGAAGGCGAGGTTGTCGGGATCGGCCGGGGTCAGCGTGGCGACATCCTCGACCGTTTCGATCAGCGTCATCTGCCCCTCGGGCACCTGTCCGAACGTGCCGATCACTTCCGGGTGGCCGGCATGGCCGACGAACAGGATGTGGCGGCCCGACGCGACCAGCCGTTCGGCTTGCCGGTGGACCTTCGACACCAGCGGGCAGGTGGCGTCGAGATATTCGAGCCCGCGCTGGCTCGCCGCCGTGGGCACCGACTTGGGCACGCCATGCGCCGAGAACACGACCGGCACGCCATCGGGCACCTGATCCAGTTCCTCGACGAACACCGCGCCCTTGGCGCGCAGCGAATCGACGACGAACTTGTTGTGGACGATCTCGTGCCGGACATAGACCGGCGCGCCGTGCTTCTGGATCGCCAGCTCGACGATCTGGATGGCGCGATCGACGCCGGCGCAGAAACCGCGCGGGGCCGCGATCAGGAGTTCGATGACGGGGCGGGTGGGTTCGGTCATGGCTCCAGCGCTTACAGCTTGTTTGGTGGCACGCCAAGTCGTGGCGGGCCGGGGCGAGCGGGCCGGTGCCGTCCCAAAACACGCGATTGCTTGCACGCGCGAAAGCCGGTTCCTATGAAGCGGGCCTGTCAGGAGGCGCGGCACCGCCGCACCCGTGCATAAGGTAGCCCGTTCCCGTGACCCTCCGCCATCCCGTCGCCATCGCCCTTTTCGCCACTCTTGCCCTTGCCGGCTGCAAGCGTTCGGGCGAGCTCGATACGTCGCAGGGCGTCGGCGTCTCGGCGGTCCGTTCGGCTTGCCCCGTGGCGGGCGTGCCGGCGGGGACCGGCGACATCACCCTGTTCGATCCGGCGACCAGCCGCGACGCCAGCGCGATCGACGTGGTGGCCACGCTCACCAACGTGCGCGCCAACTGCGTCGAGGGGGCCGACACCATCACCAGCACGTTGAGTTTCGACGTGCAGGCGCGCCGCACCCGCACCGACGCTGCGCGCACGGTGACGCTGCCGTATTTCGTCACCGTGCTGCGCGGCGGCAATCAGGTGGTGTCGAAGCGCCTGGGCCAGGTGACGCTGACCTTCGCCGCCGGCGCGGCCCGCGCGCAGGCGCAGGGACAGGGCAGCGCGATCGTCGACCGCGCCGCCGCGACCTTGCCGCAGGCAACGCGCGACCAGATCAACCGCCGCCGCCGCCCGGGGGACCAGGATGCGGCGGTCGATCCGCTGTCCGATCCGGCGGTCCGCCAGGCGGTGCTCGCCGCCACGTTCGAGGCGATGGTCGGCTTCCAGCTTACCGACGATCAGTTGCGCTACAACGTCACGCGGTAAGCGGCCGTTTGAAAACGCGCCGGTGCGCGTTTTGCGGTGCCAGCCCGCTCCCCCACCCGGCCACCCATTCAGGATACGCTGTGGGTGGCCGGGTGGGGGAGCGGGCTGGCACCGCGCTCAAGCCACATCTCCCGTCACCCCGGCGCAGGCCGGGGTCCATGGACAGGTGACGTCGCGCTTCGATCGATACGGCCCGTATCCGTGGATTTCGGCTTTCGCCGGAATGACGGAGGATAAGGACCGCTTTCCCGATTGACTAATTCCGGGGGCCAAGCCAGAGCTTGCCCCATCCAAGGCTTACAGCCGCTGCCACGCGCGGGAGAGTGCGGACGTGTCCGCCGCCGAAGGAGCAACCGCCCCGGAATCTCTCAGGCAACAGGGACCGCGCGGGGTACAGGATACTCTGGAAAGCGTCACGACCCAAAGGGTCGGACCACCGAAGGGGTAAGCGTGCAGGGTCGGCATCCGGCCCCCATGCGAAAGCTCTCAGGTTCCGTGACAGAGGGGGCGATGTTGGACAGGGCCGGCCGTGCCTTGTCGGGCATCGTTGGACCCATCACGAAGGACGTGGCCATGAGTGAACTGATCGTCGAACCCGCCCATGAACTGCGCGCCGATGGCACCGATCCGGTCGAGGATCTGCCGCCGCAGACGCTGCCGCTCGACGCATGGCACCGTGCGAAGGGCGGACGGATGGTCCCGTTCGCGGGCTATGTCATGCCGGTCCAGTATGATGGCATCATGGCCGAACATCTGTGGACCCGCAGTTCCGCCGGCCTGTTCGACGTTAGCCACATGGGTCAGTTGCTGATCCATGGGCAGGGCGCGACCGCCGCGCTGGAGGCGCTGCTGCCCGGCGATCTGGCGATCCTGAAGCCCGCGAAGATGCGCTATTCGCTGCTGCTGGCCGACAATGGCGGCATCCTCGACGATCTGATGGTCACGCGGCTGGGCGAAGCGCAGCCGTTCGGCGAGGCGGAGGGCGAGGCGTTCTACATGGTCGTCAACGGCGCGACCAAGTATGACGACATCGCGCATCTGCGCGAACACCTGCCCGACGACATCACGCTCAACCACCTTGACGAGCGGGCCTTGCTGGCGGTGCAGGGGCCGCAGGCGGTCGACGCGCTCGACCGGATCGTGCCCGGCGTCGCCACGCTGACGTTCATGACCGCCGGCGCGTTCGACTGGCAGGGGCATGCACTGTGGATCAGCCGCTCGGGCTATACCGGCGAGGACGGCTATGAAATCTCGCTGCCGGCCGACGCGGCGGAAGCCTTTGCCGATGCGATCACCGCCGAGCCGGAAGTGAAGCCGATCGGGCTTGGCGCGCGCGACTCGCTGCGCCTCGAAGCCGGGTTGCCGCTGTACGGCCACGACCTCGACCCCGAGACGACGCCGGTCGCCGCCGATCTGGGCTTCGCGCTGTCGAAGCGCCGCCGCGAGGAAGGCGGCTTCCCCGGTGCTGGGCGCATCCTCGCCGAGCGCGCCGAGGGGCCGGCCACCAAGCGTATCGGCCTGATCGTCGAGGGGCGGCAGCCGGTGCGCGAGGGTGCCGAGGTGATCGACGCCGACGGCAATGTCGTCGGCCGCGTGACCTCGGGCGGGTTCGCCCCCAGCGTCCAGGCGCCGATCGCTATGGCCTATTGTCCGCCCGCGCTGGCGGAAAGCGGGGTCGTCACCCTGCGCCAGCGCGGCAAGCTGCATCAGGCGCGCGTCGTGCCGATGCCGTTCGTCCCCCATCGTTACGTCCGCTGAAGGGAAACCCCATGAGCCGTTTTTTCACCCAGGAACATGAATGGATCGAAGTCGACGGTGAAGTCGCGACGGTCGGCATCACCGAATACGCCGCCGGGCAGCTTGGCGACATCGTGTTCGTCGACGTGCCCGCCGAAGGCCGCCAGTTGACCAAGGGCGACGAAGCCGCCGTGGTCGAGTCGGTCAAGGCCGCGTCGGACGTCTATACCCCGGCGTCGGGCACCGTGCTGGAGGGCAATCCGCAACTGATCGACAATCCGGCGCTGGTGAACGAGGACCCCGAAGGTGAAGGCTGGTTCTTCAAGCTGACGCTGCGCGACGATAGCGAGCTTGGCGAGCTGATGGATGAGGCGAAATACGCCGACTACATCGCCCGGCTGTAACGACCACCGCCGAACCACCGTCGTCCCGGCGAAGGCCGGGACCCATGGATACGGGCCGCTCCGGCTCTGTCGATGCCGCCCGTGTCCATGGATTCCGGCCTTCGCCGGAAGGACGGACCCGCTGGTTCGGCGCTTAGTAGGACCATCATGCGCTACCTGCCCCTGACCCCGACCGATCGTGCCGACATGCTGCGCGTCATCGGTGCCGACAGCATCGACGACCTGTTCGTCGACGTGCCCGAATCCGCCCGCCTCGACGGTCCGGTCCCCGGCCTGCCCAATCACGCCAGCGAGCTTGCGGTCGAACGCCATCTCTCGAAGCTGGCGGCGAAGAACGTGGCGGCGGGATCGGTGCCGTTCTTCCTCGGCTGCGGCGCGTATCGCCATCATGTCCCCGCCAGCGTCGATCATTTGATCCAGCGCGGCGAGTATCTGACCGCCTATACGCCGTACCAGCCGGAAATCGCGCAGGGCACGCTCCAGATGCTCTTCGAGTTCCAGAGCCAGGTCGCCCGCCTGCTCGGCTGCGACGTCGCCAATGCGTCGATGTACGACGGGTCGACCGCTTGCTGGGAAGCGGTGACGATGGCCAGGCGGGTGACGCGCAAGGCGAAGGCGGTGTTCTCCGCCGGGGTGCATCCGCATTACGTCTCGGTCGCGACGACGATGGCGAAGTTCACCGGCGACGTGCTCGACGTGGAGCAGCCCGAGCTGGTCGCCGAAACCGACGACGACCGCGTGATCGCCAAGATCGACGCCGATACCTCGTGTGTCGTCGTCCAGTATCCCGACATCCTCGGCCGCATCCCCGACCTCAAGCGCATCGCCGAAGCGGCGCATGCGGTGAAGGCGCTGCTGATCGCGGTCGTCACCGAGCCCGTCGCGCTGGGCGCGATCGAGGCACCGGGCAATCTGGGCGCCGACATCGTCGTCGGCGAAGGCCAGAGCCTTGGCGTCGGCCTCCAGTTCGGCGGCCCGTATGTCGGCCTGTTCGCCTGTTCGGACAAGCTGGTGCGGCAGATGCCGGGGCGGCTGTGCGGCGAGACGGTGGATGCGGAAGGGAAACGCGGTTTCGTGCTGACGCTGTCGACCCGCGAGCAGCATATCCGTCGCGAAAAGGCGACTTCGAACATCTGCACCAATTCGGGGCTGTGCGCGCTCGCCTTCTCGATCCACCTGACGCTGCTGGGTGAGAAGGGGCTGCGGCAACTGGCGAGCGTCAACCACGCCAGGGCATGCGCGGCGGCCGACCGGCTGGCACAGGTGCCCGGCGTCGAGCTGGTCAACACCAGTTTCTTCAACGAATTCACCGTGAAGCTGTCCAAGGAAGCACGGCCGGTGGTGCGCGAGCTGGCCGATCGCGGCGTGCTGGCGGGCGTGTCGCTCGGCCGGCTATATCCGAACGAGGAAGCCCTTGCGAACGGGCTGGTCGTCGCCGTCACCGAAACCGTGACCGACGAGGATATTGAGGCGCTGGCGACCGCGCTTGAGGAGGTACTGGCATGAGCGTGAACCAGAGCGGCTGGCGCCCCGAGATGGGCGACGCGACCACGAACGCGCGGACGACCTTCACCGGCAACCGCGCGCTGATGCTCGAAGAGGCGCTGATCTTCGAGATCGGGTCGACCGAGACGACCGGCGTCGACATCGACGAGGTTCCTACCGTGGCCTCGCGGCTTGGCAATCATGCCCGCACCTCGCCGATCGGCCTGCCCGGCCTGTCGGAGCCCGAGGCGGTGCGCCACTATACCCGCCTCAGCCGGCAGAATTACGCGATCGACCTCGGGCTGTTTCCGCTGGGAAGCTGCACGATGAAGCACAACCCGCGTCTCAACGAACGGATGGCGCGGCTGCCGGGGTTCGCCGATCTCCACCCGCTGGGGCCGATCGACACGGTGCAGGGTGCGCTGGAGGTGATCCATCAGCTCGCGCACTGGCTGGTCACGCTGACCAACATGGATTCGGTGGCGATGAGCCCCAAGGCCGGCGCGCATGGCGAGCTGTGCGGCATCCTCGCGATCAAGGCAGCGCTGGAGAAGCGCGGCGAGGGGCATCGCAAGGTCATCCTGGTGCCCGAGAGTGCGCACGGCACCAACCCCGCCACCGCCGCCTTCGCCGGGTTCAAGGTCGAGGATATTCCCGCCACCCCCGACGGCCGGGTCGATACGCAGGCGCTGAAGGACCGGCTGGGTCCCGACGTCGCCGGCGTGATGATTACCAACCCCAACACCTGCGGGTTGTTCGAGCGCGACCTGAAGGACATTTCCGACGCGGTCCATGCGGCGGGCGGTTATGTCTATTGCGACGGGGCGAACTTTAACGCGATCGTCGGCCGGGTGCGGCCGGGCGACCTCGGCGTCGATGCGATGCACATCAACCTGCACAAGACCTTCTCGACGCCGCACGGCGGCGGCGGGCCGGGATCGGGGCCGGTGGTGTTCTCGAAGGCGCTGACGCCGTTCGCACCGCTGCCATTCGTCGAGCAGCAGGACGGCAAGTTCGTGCTGGTCGAGGAAGAGACGGCGGGCGAGCATCATGCCGACAGCTTCGGCCGCATGGTCGCCTTCCACGGGCAGATGGGCATGTTCACCCGGGCGCTCAGCTATATCCTCAGCCACGGGGCCGACGGGTTGAAGCAGGTGTCGGAGGATGCGGTGCTGAACGCCAATTACGTGCTGCGCAGCCTCGACGACACGCTCGACGCCCCGTTCGGGCAAAGCGGACCGTGCATGCACGAGGCGCTGTTCAGCGATGCCAATCTGGCCGACGGCTTCTCGACGCTGGACGTCGCCAAGGGACTGATCGACGAGGGCTATCATCCGATGACGGTGTATTTCCCGCTGGTCGTCCATGGCGCGATGCTGGTCGAGCCGACCGAAACCGAGAGCAAGGCGGCGCTCGACCAGTTCATCGGCGCGCTGCGATCGGTCGCGGAACGGGCGAAGGCGGGCGATCAGGACCTCAAGTCCGCGCCGCATTTCGCGCCGCGCCGCCGACTGGACGAGACGCTGGCCGCGCGCAAGCCGGTGCTGGCGTGGAAAGACGCCTTGCCGACCGCCGAGGCCGCCGAATAAGCTGGACCCTGCCCCGGCGGATCGACCGCCGGGGCAGGGGGAGCTACCTATGAACGGACAGACGGGCTGGTTGCCGACGTTGATGCCGATCGGCATCGTCGCGCTGGTCGTCGCCCTGCGCTGGTGGCGCGGGCAGAAGATGCGGCGGTTGCGGCTGGAGACGATGTGGGTGTTGCCCGCATTGTTCACGGTGATCGCCGCCATGTTGTTTTCGGCGATGCCGCCATCGGGCTGGGGCTGGGCGCTGTGTGTCGTCACGCTCGGGATCGGCCTGGCGCTGGGGTGGCAGCGCGGGCGGTTGATGCGGATCGAGATCGATCCGGCGACGCACCGGATCAACCACCGCCCGTCGCCCGCCGCGCTGCTGTTCATCGTCGCGCTGCTGCTGGTGCGGACCGCCATCCGGCAGGCGATGGCGCATGGCGGGGCGACGATGCTCCACCTGAACGCCGCGACCGTCACCGACGCGCTGATGGCGATGGGATGGGGGCTGATCGTCGCGCAACGGATCGAGATGTTCCTGCGTGCGCGGGCGTTGCTGGCGGCGGCGCGGATCAAGGCATGACGGAACACCGCCGCGCGCGATCGGTTCGAGTGGGTGATGAACGAACCCGACCGGCAGGAAGCCGCCATCGACGATGAGGAGCGCAAGGTCGCGCTCGACCCCGAGCAGGAGGATGTCGTCGACGACCGGCGCGCCGCCTCCGCGCTGATTGTCCATGAGATCGTCCGGCGGCAGGGGATCGAGGAGCTCGAACGGCCCGCCGCGTCGTTGTGGTGGTCGGGGCTGACCGCCGGCATCGTCATCGGCCTGTCGCTGCTGGGCAAGGCGGTGATGGAAACCGCGGTGCCGGCCGGGCCATGGACGCCGCTGCTGCAGGCGCTGGGCTATGCGCTCGGCTTCGTCGTGGTGGTGCTGGGTCGCATGCAGTTGTTTACCGAGAGCACGTTGTCGGCGGTATTGCCGCTGGCGACCGATCCGTCGGCGCGCAACATGGTACGCACGTTGCGGCTGTGGGGGCTCGTGCTGCTCGCCAATCTGGTCGGCACCTTCGCCTTTGCCGGGTTCGCGATGCTCGGCGGGCTGGGTGTCGAACAGTCGCGCGAGCTGGTCGAAGCGAGCGGGGTGATCTTCGAGCATATGGGCATGGCCGGGTTCCTTGCTGGCATTCCGGCGGGCATCCTGCTGGCGAGCGTGGTGTGGACGCTGCCGAGCGCCGAGGGGCAGAAGGTGACGCTCATCATCCTGCTGACCGGGCTGATCGACCTTGGCGGCTTTGCGCATATCGTCGCCGGATCGGCCGAGATGTGGGTGCTGATGCTGCACGGCGACCTGTCAGCGGGACAGGGGCTGGCGTTCTTCCTGCCGGTGCTGGGCGGCAATATCGTCGGCGGCAGCGTGTTGTTCGCGCTGCTGGCGCATGCGCAGGTGCGCGGCGAGATCGAGAGCGATCCGGTGCGACGGTAGCACTTTCGGCGCAATCGGCAGGCGTGTTTCGGCACTGTCTGCACCATTGCGGCGGATCAATCGTCCTCGGCCACCGCGCTGCGCACCTTCTGCCGGCCGAGGCGGTGTTCGCGCCAGACGATGAAAAGGCCGCTCATGATGATGACCGGCGCGCCGACCCACGTCATCGGCGTCGGCAGTACGCCGAACAGCACGAAGCCGTAGAGCGTCGCCCAGACCAGCCCCGAATAGTCCATCGGCACCACTGCCGCGACCGGCGCTGCGCGCGAGGCGGCGGTGAGCGCGATCTGCCCCATGCCGCCGACCAGCCCGATCGCGACCAGATTGACCCATGTCAGCCAGTCGTGGCCGCGCAGTTCGAACGCATAGCCGATGGCGATGAACGGCAGCGTCAGCGTGGAGAACCAGAATACGGTGGTGCCCGCCGGTTCGTCGCGAAGCTGGCGCAACAGGATGGCGACGATCGTGACGAACAGCGCGGCGAGCAGCCCGACGATCGCACCGAACAACGGCACATGGCTGCTTCCCGGCTGCACGACGATCAGCACGCCGATAAAGCCGACCAGCACCGCGCTCCACCGCTGCCACCCGGTTGCCTCGCGCAGCACCAGCGCGCCGAGCAACGTCGCGAAGATCGGCACGGTGAACTGGAACGTCGTCGCCTCCGCCAGCGGCAGCAGCAGCACCGCGCCGAAAGTGAAAACCATGCCGACCAGCCCGACCATCGACCGCGCGAGATGCCCCCTGAACCGGGTAGTTTTGAGCGAGGCGAGGCCGGGTCCGGCGGCGACGAACGCCAGCACCACCGGCAACGCGCAGAATTGCCGCCAGAACATGGTTTCGGGCAGCGACGCGCCGCGCGTCTCGGCCAGCTTCACCAGCGCCGACATGGTCGAGAGAAAGAAGATGGCGAGCAGGCGAAGCGCCAACCCCTTGAGAACACGGTCGCCGGGCATGAGGAGCGTGTAGGCGGTGATGGTGCGGCGCACAACCGCCGGTGCGGGCATCGGTGTCGGGCGGGGCGACGGAGCCTTTTGCGAGGATCGTGGTTCGTCGTGCAGGCGGGCGATGGCCCGCGAACCCGTCGATCGAGGAGGCATGGACCATGAACAAGCGTACCGGGTATGTCGTCGCCGGAGCATTCGGTGCCCTGTTCCTCACCGGTGCGGTAGGTGCCGGCTATGTCCAGCGCCAAGTCGACGCCAGATCGCCGGCGCGGGTCGCGATCGGCAAATCGCTGTCCGAGCGGCAGGTGATCGAACGCCGTCGCGGGCGCATGGCCGAAGTCGCTATCGTGGGGACGACGATGCAGTAGCGTTTGACCCATCGAACCAGAAACGTCACCCCAGCGAAGGCTGGGGCCTCGAGCAGTTCCTGCGGTGCGCTACCACCGGGAGATCCCAGCCTTCGCTGGGATGACGCCTGACTCGAGCGGCAAGGACCAAATTCCAGCGCGGAGCGCTTTTTTCGCGTGGCGCGCCTGCCGGGTTGGTCGACCTTGGGTTGCGGGCAGCGCGGTCATCTGGAAAGCGGACTGCATGTTTTAGGCGTGCGGGCAAGTTGCCAGACGTTCGCGGTCTACCACCGGACCTGCTATCAGAGCTTATGGCATTCAAGTACAGCGTCTCCCTCCGAGTCAGACATCCCGACGTCGATCCAGAGAAGATGATTGTCGGGATAGGCCGTACGGCCCGTCGATACTGGACAGTGGGCGAAGAACGGAAGACGCCCAAAGGCACACCGCTACCCGGCATCTATCGCGAGAGTTATTGCGCATTCGACCTCGGCGAGAGCGAAGACGGTCAGCTTGCCGATTTCCTTCGTCAAACACTTGTCGAGCTTGAACATGCCGCCGAATTCATAAGGGACCTGCGACGTACCGGCGGTGAGGTCAGCTACTATGTGTCTTGGTTCCCCGGCGACACTGGAGAGACTTTCGATGTTGATCTCCTCGCGGACATGGCCCGGCTGGGGATCGATCTCGGAATAGTGCCGGTTTGTTGAATGACCGTTCACAATCAGGAGGTGGCATGCCGGGTAAGAGTTTACATAATTAGGCGTTCGCGGACGATGGGTATTCGCCGCGCAGGTCGGCGTATGATTGGTTCGCGCGTCCGTGGCGATGCGTCGTAGCGTTGAGAAAATCCTCCCCTCTGTCTCGGCCGGCATCGAAACGCACGCCCCGTTGAGCGATAGCACTGGCCGGCGTATTCCATCCCGATGGATGCGCCCCGACCGACCCGGCTTCTCATGTTACTGTTCGGTCTGTCCGTCCTCGCTTTGCCGTGGATGGTCTTTACCTTCACGGCGATCATGATGCTGCCAGCGCTCGGATTGGGGCCGGTGGCGACCCGGATTGCGGCACTGCCGACCATCGTCGCTGCCTTCGCCTCTTACGGCTATGTCGCTGGCCGGCTGTTCGGACCGGCCCTGTGGGGGCGGCAGGACCGGTAAGGCGGCGGCGTGGCGGAATCGACCGCGCGATCGGGGACGGTTGCGGCGGGCGAGCGCGATCCGCCGCCTCCGGTTGCGGCACCCGCCGCTTTGCGGCTATCGCGCATTCCCATGAAGCATGCTCTCAACGTCACGCGCGAACAGGATTTCGCCGCCTGGTATCAAGCCGTCATCGCCGAGGCCGATCTGGCCGAGGAGTCCGGGGTGCGCGGGTGCATGGTCATCCGGCCATGGGGCTATGGCATCTGGGAGCGTATCCAGCGGCTGCTCGACGACCGGATCAAGGCGACGGGGCATGAGAACTGCTATTTCCCGCTGTTCATCCCCTTGAGCTATTTCGAGAAGGAGGCCGAGCATGTCGACGGCTTCGCCAAGGAGATGGCGGTCGTCACGCACCACCGGCTGGTCGGCGACGGCAAGGGCGGGCTGATCCCCGACCCCGAAGCGAAGCTGGAGGAGCCGCTGGTCGTGCGGCCGACGAGCGAGACGGTGATCGGCACCGCCTTTTCGCGCTGGGTCCAGTCGTGGCGCGACCTGCCGGTGCTCATCAACCAGTGGGCGAACGTGGTGCGGTGGGAGATGCGGACGCGCATGTTCCTGCGCACCGCCGAGTTCCTGTGGCAGGAGGGGCATACCGCGCACGCCACCGCGCAGGAGGCGCGCGAGGAAACGCTGAAAATGCTGGAGGTGTACCGCGAGTTCGCCGAAACCTGCCTCGGCCTGCACGTCATCGCCGGCGAAAAGCCCGAAAACGAGCGGTTTCCGGGCGCGGTCGCGACCTATTCGATCGAGGCGATGATGCAGGACGGCAAGGCGCTGCAGGCGGGCACCTCGCACTTCCTCGGCACCAATTTCGCGAGCGCGCAGAACATCCGCTTCCAGAACAGCGAGGGGCAGTTCGAACTGGCGAACACCACGTCATGGGGCGTGTCGACGCGGATGATCGGCGGGGTCATCATGGTGCATGGCGACGACGACGGGCTGCGCGTGCCGCCCGCGATCGCGCCGTGGCAGGTGGTGATCGTGCCGATGCTGCGCGATGCGCCCGAGGACGAGGCGCTGATCGCCTATTGCCGCGAATTGCAGTCTTCGCTCGCCAAGCAGTCGGCGCTGGGCGAGCCGGTGCGGGCGCTGCTCGATCTGAAGCCCGCCAAGGCGGCGACCAAGCGCTGGGGCTGGGTGAAGAAGGGCGCGCCGCTGATCGTCGAGGTCGGCGGGCGCGACATGGCCGGCGGCAACGTGTCGGTCGTGCGGCGCGACCGGCTGTACAAGGACGGTGGCAAGCTGGATTCGGCGATTCTGGCGAAGGACGATTTCGTGGCCGGTGTCGGCGCGACGCTGGCGAAGATTCAGGCCGCGCTGCTGGCGCAGTCGACCGAGCGGTTGCGTGAGCGCATCGTGCCGGTCGACGACTGGGCCGGAGTCGAGGCGCATTTCGCTTCGGGTGTGAAGAACCCCGGCTGGGTCGATGTTCGCTGGTCGAAGCCGACCGGTGCGGCGCTCGACGCGGTGGTGCAGCGGTTGAAGGCGCTGAAACTCACGATCCGTAACGCGCCGCTGGGGCAGACCGGGTGCGACGAGGGGCCGTGCGTGTTTACCGGTGAGGCGGCGGTCGAGCGGGTGCTGATCGGGCGGGCGTATTGATCGTTGAGGGGGAAGGGGGCGCTTGCAGGGCAAGCGCGCGAGCCTTTGGCTCGCCTTCCCCTCTCCCGACCTTCGCTAGCCAGCAAGCTGGCAAGCTTCGGTAGCCCTCTCCCCTGAAGGGGAGAGGGACGGTGGATCAGTCCTTCAGTTTCTCCGGCACATGCCCGCCGGCCTTGCCGAGTTCGCGCAGGACCGCGGCGTGGAGCCAGATGTTCATTTCGGCGCTGCCGTCCTTGGCGCCGGTATATCCCAGCTCGGTCGCCAGTTCCTTGCGGTTGTCGAGGCTGGAGTCGAGGTCGAGCAGCTTCATCAGGTCGACGATCGACGTCTGCCAGTTGAGCGGCGGGTTGCCCTTCTGCTCGGCGATGCGGGCGATGGCGGCGCGGGCGTCGACCGGCTGGGCGGGGGCGGTCGCCGGGATGGCGGGCGCTGCCGGGGCGGCGGGTGCGGCGGGTGCCGCAGGGGCGTGCTGCTGGACCGGGGCGGGCGCAGGGGTCGGCACGGGTGCGGGTGCCGGTTTGGGCGCGTCCTTCTTCTGGCCGAAATAATTGTCGCCGAACGGGCCGCCGTCCTTGCCGAAGATCTGCGTCTTGATGCGCTCGAAGATGCCCATGACTGGCCTTTCTGGATGGTTGTCGCTTGGGCCACGTAACGGACGGGCGGGCGATCGGCTCCCTGTTGCTTGGGTTTGCGGCCAAGTCGCCCTATGTCGTGGCCGATGGTATTTTCTAAAACGCCGCAAGGGCTGCCCACGCGCGAGCAGGTGCTCGATTTCATCCAGTCGTCGGACACGCCCGCCGGCAAGCGCGAGATCGCCCGCGCGTTCGGCCTGTCGGCGCAGCAGAAGATTTCGCTGAAGGCGATGTTGAAGGACATGGCCGACGAAGGGCTGATCGACGGCGCGGGCGGGCGTGCGTTCCACAAGATGGGTGGGCTGCCCAAGGTGACGGTGCTGCGCGTCGCCGATGTCGACGACGGCGGCAACGTCTGGGCGGTGCCCGAACGCTGGGAGGCGGAGACGCCGCCGCCCAGGGTGCGCGTGCGCGAGCGCGGGCGGCGCAGCGCCCTTGGCATCGGCGACCGCATCCTTGCGCGGACCGAGGAGGCCGGCAACGGCTGGGCCGCCTATCCGATGAAGAAGCTCGACCGGGCGAGCGAGGCGGTGCTGGGCGTGCTGCGGCAGGACGGCGACCGGTTATGGTTGCAGGGCGTCGACAAGAAGGAGCGGCGCGAGCTGCCGGTGTCCGACGCGGGAGGGGCTGCGGCGGGTGATCTGGTGCTGGCGCAGATGGCGGGGCGGCCGCCGCGGATCACCGCGAAGGTGGTGGAGCGGCTGGGCGATCCGTTCGCGGCGCGCAGCTTCTCGCTGATCGCGATCCATAAGCATGGCATCCCGCATGTGTTCGCCGAGGAAGTGCTGGCCGAGGCGCGCGCCATGGCGGCCACGCCGCTGGGCGAGGGGCGCGAGGATCTGCGCCACCTGCCGATCGTGGCGATCGATCCGATCGATGCGCGCGACCATGACGATGCGGTGTGGGCCGCGCCCGATGAGGATGCGGGCAACGACGGCGGCTGGAAGGCGATCGTCGCGATCGCCGACGTGTCCTTCTATGTCCGGCCGGGGTCCGAACTCGACAAGTCGGCGCGCTCGCGCGGAAACAGCGTGTATTTTCCCGACCGGGTGGTGCCGATGCTGCCCGAAATCCTGTCAGCCGACGTCTGCTCGCTGAAAGCCGGGCAGGACCGCGCGGCGCTGGTATGCCACCTGACGATCGCGAAGGACGGCAAGCTCAAGGACTGGCGCTTCACCCGCGCGGTGATCCGGGTCGCGGCGAACATCGCGTACGAACATGCGCAGGCCGCGATCGACGGGGTGGCCGATGCGCCGGTGCCGGCCGAACTGGTTGCGGGCGCGCTCAAGCCGCTGTGGTCGTGCTGGGCGGCGCTGGCGAAGGCGCGCGCCGAGCGCGAGCCGCTCGACCTCGACCTGCCCGAGCGGCGGATCGTGCTCGACGAGAAGGGGCGCATCCTGTCGGTCGCCCCGCGCGAACGGCTCGATTCGATGCGGCTGATCGAGGATTACATGATCGCCGCCAACGTCGCCGCCGCCAAGGCGCTGGAGACGAAGAAGGCACCAGTGATGTACCGCGTCCACGAACCGCCGACGCGCGAGAAATTGGTGGCGCTCAAGGACTATCTCGACAGTTTCGACGTGCCGTTCGCGCTGGGGCAGGTGATCCGCCCGGCGACGTTCAACCATGTGCTGGCGCGGATCGGCGAGGCCGATTTTAAGCCACAGGTGATGGAACAGGTGCTGCGCACGCAGACGCAGGCGTTCTACGGCCCGCAGAACCATGGCCATTTCGGACTGAGCCTCGGCAGCTATGCCCATTTCACCTCGCCGATCCGGCGCTATGCCGATCTGATCGTGCACCGGTCGCTGGTGCGCGCCTATGGCCTTGGCGACGGGGCGCTGGCGGAGGCCGACGCCGCGAACATGGAGCGGGTGGGCGAGGCGATCAGCGGCCTCGAACGCCGGGCGATGGAGGCCGAGCGTGAAACCGTGGATCGTTACGTCGCCGCCTATCTGGCCGAGCATGTGGGCCAGGTGATGGAGGCGCGGATCACCGGCGTCGCGTCGTTCGGCTTCTTCGCGACGGTCGAGGGGGTCGGCGGCGACGGCCTGGTTCCCGCGCGCGATCTGGGACAGGAATATTTCCGCTTCGACGAGGCGACGCAGTCGCTGATCGGCGACCATAGCGGCGAGACGTTCGCGTCGGGGATGCGGTTGCAACTGCGGCTCGCCGAGGCGAACCCGGTGTCGGGCGCGCTGCGCTTCGAACTGCCCGACGGCAAGGGATCGGCGGGGAGCAGTGACACGCGAACGATCCGCCACAAGGGCGCGCCGCGCACGCTGAAACGCCGGGGCCGCCCCGCCAACATCCGGCATCAGGGGCGCAAGCGGTGATGCCGGCCGTGCTGGCACGGCGGGGCAGGTTCGGGCGGTGGTGGCGGATGAAGGTGATCGGCAGCGTCGATCACGATGCGGTGCTGCGCCAAGTGGCGGAGGAAGCCGGCTGGTCGTGGCGCTATGGCTTCATGATCGTCGTGTCGATGGCGCTGTCGCTGCTCGGGCTGTTGATGCCGTCGGTCGCGGTGCTGATCGGGGCGATGCTGGTGTCGCCGCTGATGATGCCGATCATTGGCCTCGGCTTCGGGATCGCGGTGCTCGACGTGCCCGACATCCGCAAGTCGTTGTTTGCGCTGGCGCTCGGCGCGGGGTTGGCGGTGGGGCTGTCGGCGCTGCTGGTGGCGCTCTCGCCGATCCAGACGATCACGTCGGAGATCGCGGGGCGGACGCGGCCGACGCTGTTCGACCTGCTCGTCGCGTTCTTTTCGGCGCTGGCCGGGGCCTATGCGCTGATCCGTGGGCGGGGGAATACGGTGGTCGGCGTCGCGATCGCGATCGCGCTGATGCCGCCGCTGTGCGTCGTCGGCTTCGGCATCGCCACCGCCAATGCGACGGTGGCGGGGGGCGCGCTGCTGCTGTTCCTCACCAACCTCGTCACCATTGCGCTCACCGCCGCGTTCATGGCGCGGCTGTACGGGTTCGGGCGGCATCTGACCCCGCGCAACACTACGTTTCAGGTGGTGCTGTTCGCAGGGGCGATGCTGGCGCTGTCGGTGCCGCTGGTCGCCGCGCTGCGCCAGATCTCGTTCGAGGCGGTGGCGCAGCGGCAGGTGCGCAGCGCGATCCTGGCGCGGTTCCCCGACGATGCGCGGATCAGCCAGTTGGAGATCGATTACCGGTCGTCGGGGGTGCGGGTGCGCGCGGTGGTGCTGACGCCGAAGTTCGACAGCGGCGCGGACCGTGCGCTGAACGGCGAGCTGGCGGCGCGGCTCGACCGGCGGGTCGACCTGCACGTCGACCAGATCCGCAGCTCGCTCGACCCGCAGGCGACCGAGGCGGCGCAGATCGCCAAGGCGGGATCGGGGATCGCTCCGGCGCGCGACCGGATCGTCGGACAGGTCGCGCTGGTGACGGGGGCAACGCCCGACTCCCTTGCGGTCGACGACGAGGCGCGGATCGTGCGCGCGACGGCGGCCGAACTGCCCGGGCTGCCGGCGGCGGGCTATCGCGCGGTCGAGGCGCGGGCGCGGGCGGCGGCACCGGGATGGCAGGTCGAGGTCGTGCCGCCGGCATCGGATGCGCCGCCACCGGTGATCGGCTTTACCGCCGGGATCGCCGACGTGCGCGCGATTGACGATGCGGCATGGCTGTCGGCGCGGCAGGGGCGGGTGCTGGCGGTGCTGGGCGGCGTCGCGGCGCAGCGCGAGGCGCTGGCCGGGGCGATCGTTGCGCGTGGCGGGCAGGCGCGGGTCGGCGATGCGGCGGGGGCGTTGCGGCTGGGGTGGGTATCGGACGGTCAGCGGTAAGGCCGCGCCGGTCCAGCGCAACACCATCGTCACCCCGGACTTGTTCCGGGGTCCACGGGTCCGCATGCGCAACGCCGGGCGTGTTCGTGGCGCGGTGGACCCCGGAACAAGCCCAGAGTGACGAAAACTACGCTGTTCTACGTTGGGGTCAGGCCGGTTCGTGGAACTGCAAATTCGCCAGCCGTGCGTACAGCCCGCCCTGTGCGATCAGCTCGGCGTGGCGGCCGGTTTCGACGATGCGGCCCTGTTCCATCACGATGATCCGCGAGGCGGCACGGACCGTCGCCAGTCGGTGGGCGATCACCAGCGTGGTCCGCTTCGCCATCAGCCGGTCGAGCGCGTCCTGCACCAGCCGTTCGCTCTCCGCGTCGAGCGCCGAGGTCGCCTCATCCAGCAGCAGGATCGGCGCGTCGCGCAGCAGCGCGCGGGCGATCGCCACCCGCTGGCGCTGGCCGCCCGACAGGCGCGCGCCGCTCTCCCCCAGATAGGTGTCGAGCCCCTGCGGCAGATCGCGCAGGAAGCTGGCGGCGTTGGCCGCTTCGGCCGCCGCCCACAGCGCGTCGTCCGACGCATCCCAGCGGCCATAGCGCAGATTGTCGCGCGCCGAGGCGGCGAAGATCACCGTTTCCTGCGGCACCATGGCGATGCGGCTGCGCACCGCCGCCGGATCGGCGTCGCGCACGTCGACCCCTTCGATCAGGATGCGGCCGTGTTCGGGATCGTAGAAGCGCTGGATGAGCTGGAACAGCGTCGACTTGCCGGCCCCCGACGGGCCGACGACCGCGACCGTCTCGCCGGGTTCGACGTGCAGCGTGAAGTCGGCGAGCGCCGCGACATCGGTGCGGGTGGGGTAGCGGAAGGTGACGTGATCGAAGCCCAGCGCCCCGCGCGCCGGTTCGGGCAGCGCCACCGGCTTGGCCGGCGCGGCGATGACCGGGCGTTCGGCGAGCAGGTCGGCAAGCCGTGCCGCCGCGCCCGAGGCACGCAGCAGGTCGCCATAGACTTCGGTCAGCGCGCCGAACGATCCGGTGACGAGCCCGGCGGTGATGACGAAGGCGGTGATCGACCCGCCCGTCGTCCGACCCGACGCCACGTCGCTGACCGCGTCCCACATGATGAGGGTGATCGCGGTGAACAACATGCCGATGACGAAGGCGGTCATCACCGCGCGGGTGGCGAAGCGCAGTTTCGCGGTCTGGAACCCGCGTTCGACCGCGCCCTCGAACCGGTCGCCCTCGCGCGGTTCCTGCCCGAACGCCTGGACGATCTTCATCGCGCCCAGCGTCTCCGACGCGATCGAACCGATGTCGGCGATCCGGTCCTGGCTGGAACGCGACAGGCGGCGCACGCGACCGCCCAGCCACATGATCGGCAACACGATCAGCGGAATGCCGACGATCAGATAGGCGGCGAGCTTGGGGGCAAGCGCGAAAAGATAGATCACCCCGCCCACGCCGACCAGCAGGTTGCGCAGCGCGACCGAGACGGTGGTGCTGACGATCCCCTCGACGATCGCGGTATCGGCGGTGAGGCGCGAGGCGATTTCGGACGGGCGGTTCTCCTCGAACCAGCCGGGCGACAGGGTGAGCAGGTTGCGATGGACCGCGATGCGCAGGTCGGCGACGGTGCGCTCGCCCAGCCACGACACGAAATAGAAGCGCCCGGCGGTGGCGAAGGCGAGGATCACGACGACGCCGAGCAGCCCTTCGAAATAGGGCGCGATCGCATCGGCCTGCGCGCCGCCCGAAAAGCCGTTGTCGACCACCTGCTTGAAGGTGCGCGGAATCCACAGCGTCGCGACCGCCGCCGTCACCAGCGATACCAGCGCGCCGACCAGTTGCAGCTTGTACGCAATGGTGAAGCGCCACACGAGGCCCAGCGCGGGCAGCATCTTCGAGCGATCGGGGGCGGGGACCGGGTCTGCCATGCGCGGTGCCTAGCGTGATTGCGGGGGAAGGGGAACCACCCGCCGGTTCGTTGCTTGGGTACAACGAATGTTCACCATTGCCGCGCTACCTTCGGATCGTTGCCCGATAGCGTGAATTATCCTAATTTTACGAGGAACGGGTATTTCCCGTGGCCTTCATCCGGGGAAGTCGATGCTCTACAATGCGTATGAATGGCAGCGCTCGATGCTGGCGGGGGCTAGCGCCATGGCCAATGTCGGTGCCGGCCTGCTCCAGAATCCGAGCAATCCGTTCGCCTATTTCGGGGGCGGTCCGGTGCTGGGATCGGCGCTGGCGGTGTTCGCCCATGCCTCCGCCCCGCGCGGCAAGCCGGCGTTCGGGCTCGACCATACCGAGATCGACGGCAAGCAGGTGGCGGTGCGCGAGGAGATCGTGCTGCGCCGCCCGTTCGGCCAGTTGAAGCGTTTCGTCCGCGAAGGGGTGGAGGGCAGCCCCAAGCTGCTGATCGTGGCGCCGATGAGTGGGCATTATGCCACGCTGCTGCGCGGCACCGTCGAGCGGATGCTGCCGTTCGCCGAGGTGTATATCACCGACTGGCGCGACGCGAAGCTGGTGCCGATCTCGGAGGGGCGCTTCGACCTCGACGATTATATCGATTACGTCGTCGCCTTCCTCGAACAGATCGGTGCCGAGGGCGACCGCCGAGCACATGTGCTGGCGGTGTGCCAGCCTTCGGTCCCGGTCTATGCCGCCACCGCGCTGATGGGTGCCGACAAGCACCCCAACCGGCCGCACACGCTGACGATGATGGGCGGGCCGATCGACACGCGCGAGGCGCCGACGGCGGTCAATACGCTGGCGACGCAGCGTCCGCATGCGTGGTTCGAGCAGAATGTGATCGCGACGGTGCCGGTGACCTATCCGGGCGCGGGCCGTCGGGTCTATCCGGGCTTCCTGCAACTCGCCGGGTTCATGAGCATGAATCTGGGCAGTCACATGATCTCGCACTACGAGATGTTCAAGCATCTGGTGCAGGGTGACGGCGAGGGCGCAGGGACGACGCAGCGTTTCTACGAGGAATATCGCGCGGTGTGCGACATGACCGCCGAATTCTATCTCCAGACGATCGACCTGGTGTTCCAGACGCACGCGCTGCCCAACGGCACGATGAAGCATCGCGGCCGCCCGGTCGAGCCGGCCGCGATCACCGACACCGCGGTCCTCGCGATCGAGGGCGAGCGCGACGATATTTCGGGACTGGGGCAGACCCGCGCCGCGCTGACGCTGGCGACCGCGCTGCCCGATGCGATGAAGCAATATCATATGGCGCCGGGCGTGGGTCATTACGGCATCTTCAACGGATCGAAGTGGCGGACGCTGATCGCGCCGGTGCTGGAGGAATGGATGACCCGGCACGGCGGGTAACAAAGATTCGTTCGGAAACGAGCGGGGGAGCGTTTCCCCCGCCCGTATTCGGGTCAGACGGCGACCTTGGCGTGGCTGCCGGCTTCGTCGCGGCCACGGATCGTCTGGCCAGTGAACATCTTGAGCTTGCCGAGCAGCGACTGGTCGGTTTCCCAGATTTCGGCGCTGTCGAGGTCAAAGCGCAGCATCAGCAGCGAGGGATCCTGCCGGCCCTGCTCGTACCATGCCTCGACATGGGTCGACCAGTATTTGTCGATGATCGCCGGGTCGGTTTCCTCGGTCAGCGTGCCGGCGATGCAGGCGAACAGGTCATGCCCCTTGGCGATGAACTGCACCATCGCCGCGCCGCCTTCGGCCGCGCGATTGTCGCGCTTGGTATAGAACCAGAATTCGCTGTCGGCATCCTCGTCGAGCACGGCGTACATCGGTTCGCTATGGGTGTGCTTGCCGGTAAGGCCGAGCATGACATAGGGGCTGGCGGCCATCGCCTTCCACATCGCTTCGCGGATTTCGGTCGGGCTCTTGTCGGACATGGTGCGTTCCTTGGCTGTGGTGGCAGCAGAACGGCCGAACCCCGCGAGGTTTCCGTATGCTTTGCCATTGCGCAGCGCCGCCGATCTTCGTAGGACGCGCGCCTGCCGCGAACCTTTCGCGGTCGCTGGGGCGTAGCCAAGTGGTAAGGCAGCGGCTTTTGATGCCGCGTACCGCAGGTTCGAATCCTGCCGCCCCAGCCAGTTTTGGCTCGGCCGAAACGATCCGGCCGGCTACTCCTCCGATCCCGCCGCGATAATCGCGTGCCGCGCCGCATCCGCACGGAGACGGCGGGAGGTTCATGCGTTCGGAACGTTGAGCTGCATGTTGGAAAGCCTCGTCGGTACGTGACTATGACCCCACCCGTCTGCGATTTCGGTGTCGGCCCGGCAGGGTGGAGCGAGACCGAGCGTGTCGCCGCGCTCGGGCGGTATGCGATCCTTGATACGCCGCGCGAACAAGTGTTCGACGACATCGTCCGCCTTGCGTCCGATATTTTCGATGCGCCGATGGCGGTCGTCAATCTGGTGGCGGGTGGGCGCCAGTGGTTCAAGGCGGAGGTCGGGATCGGCGCCGACGAGTTGCCGCTCGACGTGTCGATCTGCGTTCATGCCATCCGCCAGCACGGCATCTTCGTCGTACCCGACATGACGCTGGACACGCGCTTCGCGGCCAACCCGCTCGTCACCGGCGCGCCGGGGCTGCGCTTCTATGCCGGTGCGCCGATCGAAACGCCCGAGGGGCTGCCGATCGGCACCGTCTGCGTGCTCGACACCCGGCCGCGTCCCGACGGCATCACCGATCGCCAGCGCCTCACGCTCGAACTGTTGGCGCGGCAGGTGATGACCCAGTTGGAGCTGCGCCGCCAGCTTGCCGTACAGGACGAACGGGCGCGCGCGCTGGAGGCGGAGATCGCGGCGCGGCGGGATGCCGACGACGCGCTGCGGGCCAGCGACCGCAAGCTGAACGCCGTGCTCGACAATACGCGCATGGCGGTGTTCCTGATGAACGAGGAGCAGCACTGCGTCTATGCCAATGCCGCCGCCGAGGAACTGACCGGCTATTCGCTCGCCGAGATGCAGGGGCGGCCGCTGCACGACGTGGTCCACCACACCCGCCCCGACGGCTCCTTCTACCCGCTGGCCGACTGCCCGATCGATCGGGCGTTTCCCGAACGGGCGCAGATGGAGGGCGAGGAGTTGTTCGTCGCGCGCGACGGCAGCTTCTACCCGGTCGCCTTCACCGCCAGCCCGCTGCTCGACGACGCCGGCCGCCCCGTCGGCACCGTGATCGAGGCGCGCAACATTCAGCATCGCCGCGCGCGCGATGCCGCGCTGCGCGAATCCGAGGCGCGGTTCCGCAACATGGCGGACCATGCGCCGATGATGATGTGGGTCACGGACGTCGACGGGCGCTGCACCTATCTCAACCGCGCATGGTATGACTTCACCGGGCAAAACGAGCGCGAGACTGTCGCCGACGGCTTCGGCTGGCTCGACGCGGTCCATCCCGACGATCGCGGCTGGTCGGGCGAAACCTTCCTTGCGGCGAACGTGGAGCATACGCCGTTCCGGCTCGAATACCGGTTGCGCCGGCACGACGGGGCGTATCGCTGGGCAATCGATGCCGCCTCGCCACGGTTCGACGGCGAAGGGGCATTCCTCGGCTATGTCGGGTCGGTGATCGACATCGGCGAACGGCGCGAGATGGAGGACGCGCTACGCCGGAGCGAGGAACGCTATCGCACGCTGTTCGACACGATCGAGGTCGGCTTCTGTATCGTCGAGGTGATGTTCGACGGCGACCGGGCGGTCGATTACCGCTTCGTCGAGGCCAATCCGGCGCTGGAACGGCAGACCGGGCTGGTCGGCGTGGCCGGACGGACCGCGCGCGAGCTGGTGCCGGGGCTGGAGCAACGCTGGTTCGACCTGTACGGCGGCGTCGCGACGAGCGGCGACGCGATCCGGTTCGAGGACGGATCGGACGTGATGGGTCGCTGGTTCGACGTCCATGCCCTGCGCGTCGGCGACCCCGCCGACCGCCGTGTCGCGATCCTGTTCAACGACATCAGCGATCGCCGCCGGGTGCAGATCGAACTCGAACGGCTCAACCGGACGCTGGAGGAACGGATCGACACCGCGCTCGCCGAGCGCAAGCTGTGGGCCGATGTGGTCGAGAACAGCGATGCGCTGATCGGTATCCTGTCGCCCGACTATCGCTATCTCGCGCTCAACACCGCCTATGCCGACGACTTCGCGCGGGTCTACGGCGTCCGCCCGGTGGTCGGCGATACGCTGACCGGGCTGATGGAGCAGTCTTCGGGCGATCTGGACGGCGTGATGGCCATGTGGACCCGCGCGCTGTCGGGCGAGGAGTTCACGATCACCGAGGATTTCGGCGATCCCGATCTTGACCGGCCCTATTACGAACTGCGCTTCAACACGCTGCGCGACGAGCGCGGGCGGCGCATCGGTGCGTTCCAGTACGCGGTCGACGTGACCGAGCGCCTGCGCAACCAGGCGCGGCTGACCGAGGCTGAACAGCAGTTGCGGCAGGCGCAGAAGATGGAAGCGGTCGGCCAGTTGACCGGGGGTATCGCCCACGACTTCAACAATATGCTGGCGGTGACGATCGGATCGCTCGACCTGCTCGACCGGCGGATCGGGGCCGGCGACGCGCGGGCCAAACGCTATATCGCGGCGGCGACCGACGGTGCCCGCCGCGCGGCGAACCTGACGCAACGGCTGCTCGCCTTTTCGCGGCAACAGCCGCTGCGCCCCGAACCGGTCGATGCGAACAAGCTGACCGCCGGCATGTCCGACCTGTTGCGCCATTCGCTGGGCGGCGACGTGCGGCTGGAAACGGTGCTGGCCGGCGGGCTGTGGCGGACGTGCGTTGATGCCAACCAGTTGGAGAACGTGATCCTGAACCTCGCGATCAACGCGCGCGATGCGATGGCGGATGGCGGGCGGGTGACGATCGAGACGCAGAACGCGCATCTCGACGATCGCTATGCCGCCGCGCATCCCGGCGTCGCGGCGGGGCAATATGTGCTGATCGCCGTCACCGATAGCGGGACCGGCATGCCGCCGGCGGTGATCGCCAAGGCGTTCGATCCGTTCTTCACTACCAAGGAAGTCGGCAAGGGCACCGGGCTGGGGCTGAGCCAGACGTACGGCTTCGTCAAACAGTCGGGCGGGCACGTCAAAATCTATTCGGAGCCGGGCGAGGGGACGAGCGTCAAGGTCTATCTCCCACGGCTGCTGAACGACGTTGCCGAGGCTCCGGCATCGGAACAGACCGCTGATCTTCCGGTCGGGCACCAGCGCGAGGTGGTGCTGGTGGTCGAGGACGAGCCGTCGGTCCGCCAGTTCAGCGTCGAGGTGCTGTCCGAGCTGGGCTATCGCACACTGGAGGCGGATTCCGCCGCGATGGCGCTGCGGCTGCTCGACGCGCACCCTGAAATCGCGCTGCTGTTCACCGACGTGGTGATGCCGGAGATGAACGGTGCCCGGCTGGTGGATGAGGCGCGGCGGCGGCGCGGCGACCTGAAGGTGCTGTTCACCACTGGCTATACCCGCAACGCGATCGTCCACAACGGCGTGCTGGAACCGGGAGTCGACCTCATCTCCAAGCCGTTCACGATCGAGGAACTCGCCGCGCGAGTGCGCGCGGTGCTCGACAGGCCGCTGTAGCGGCGGCGGCTACCCCGCCGCGGCGGTGATGTCGCCCCAGCTTAAACCGAAGCGCGCCAGATATTTGCGCAGCCGGTCGGCGTCGTTGGTGCTGCTGCGCTGACGCAGCGACGCGGCGAACAGGGTGCGGCCGGCGTCGGACAGCGTGCGGCTGGCGCGGCAGACGGTGACGACATGGGCGAGCTGGACGCGGTCGAACGGGTCGAGCGCGTCCTGTTGATCGGGAGAGAGCAGGCCGGCCAGCGGATCGGCGGCGGGGGCCGCGCCGCCGGTCCACAGGCGTTGCAGCCGCGCGATCTCGGTGGTCACGCTGTCAAGGTTGATGCGCCCGGCGGGGCTGAAGGTCGCCATGCGGGTGACGCTGGCGGCCAAGTCCCGGAAATTGCCGGGCCATTTCGCCTGACCCCCGGTGGCAAAGGCGAGGTAGCGGTCGCGCGCTTCCTTGTTGAAGGTGATCCGCTCGCCTTCGCGCTCGGCATGGCGATCGAGCTCATAGTCGAGGTTGGGAGCGATGTCCTCGCGCCGTTCGGCCAGACCGGGGAGGGCGAAGGTCCACAGGTTGAGCCGGGCGTAGAGATCGTCGCGGAAGGTGCCGGCGGTGACGCAGGCGGCGAGGTCGCGGTTGGTGCCGGCTATCAACTGGAAATCGCTGGCACTTTCCTTGTCGGCGCCGACAGGGAGAAAGCGTTTGTCCTCGATCGCGCGCAGGATCATCGCCTGTTCGTCCAAGCCCAGTTCGCCGATCTCGTCGAGGAAGAGTACGCCGGTGTCGGCGGTGCGCAGCAGTCCGGCGCGGTCGGCGGCGGCGCCGGTGAAGGCACCTTTACGGTGGCCGAACAGCGCCGACATCGCGCCGTCGCCCTTCAGCGTCGCGCAATTCACCTCGACCAGCGGGCCTTTTACCTGTCGTTTCAGGCGTTTGAGTTCGTAGATGCGGCGGGCGAGCTGGCTCTTGCCCGCGCCGGTCGGCCCCATCAGCAACAGGGGCGCGCGGCTGCGGATCGCGACCTGTTCGATCTCGTCGATCATCGCGTTGAAGCCGGCGTTGCGGGTTTCTATCCCTGATTTCAGGAAGTTGGTGCTCTCCCTCGCGTCGGCGGCGAAGCGGGTGGCGATGCTGTCGTAGCGCGACAGGTCGAGGTCGATGATGTTCCAGCTTCCCGCCGCCTCGATCGTGCCGCGACGCGGCTGGGTCTGGAGCAGGCGGCCGGGGAGGAAATGTGCCTCGCTCAAGAGGAACAGGCAGATTTGCGCGACGTGGGTGCCGGTAGTGATGTGGATGAGATAGTCCTCGGCCTCCGGGTCGAAAGGATAGGCACGGGCGAAGTCGAGCAGTTTGCCGTACATCTCTTCGAAATCCCATGGATCGTCGAAGTCGAGGATGTGCGGTTCGACTTTAGTTTCGGGCGAAACATCGGCGATGTCTCCCGTGACATAATCGGCAAGGCGCTGATGTTGCGAGCCGTGGAGCAGGATCAGCCGGTCTACTCTCAGATCGTCGTGCATCGTCAGGCCGACTGTCGGCCGCCATTTGGCCCAGCGCGAGGGGCCGAATTTGCTCGCATCGAGCGTGGAGCCGAGAAAGCCGAGGACGACGGTAGAACGCATAACGATACGCTAGGATAAATGTCTATCCGTGTCGATCGGGCAGTTTCCAAGTTGAATACTCGCATCCCGTAATTTTCGGGATAAAATCATTACAAGACAATGGTTTAAGATTTTCCGAGGCGCGTTTTTCGCGTTTGGCACGGCTTTCGCAACGCTATTTGCGTCGGTCCGCAAGGGAATTTGGTCCGGCAGATGGCTGGGGCGACCGGAATAGGCCGGTCGCCCCCGGAATGTGGAGTTGGACGATGGCCAACAAGGGATTGTTCGCAAGTGCTGTGGCGCGGTTGCTGCCGCGTGCCGATGTGCCGAACCGCGAGGCCGCGCCGGCCTATGCGTACGGCCCGCAGGCGAAGCTGGCGCAGTTGGCCGCCACCGGCACGCTGGCCGATGGCTTCTATGCGAGCGCCGGGACGCAACTGGCCGAGGTGCTGGCGGCGGCGCGCGATTGCGATCCGGCGTTCGTTGCCAAGGCGGCGGTCTATGCCCGGCGATCGGGGGCGATGAAGGACATGCCGGCGTTGCTCGCCGCCTATCTGACCATCGCCGACCCCGACCTTGCGGTGCGGGTGTTTGCCCAAGTGATCGACAACGGGCGGATGCTGCGCAACTTCGTCCAGATCCTGCGGTCGGGACAGGTGGGGCGGACGTCGCTCGGTTCGCGGCCCAAGCGGCTGGTCGTGCAGTGGCTGGAGCGGGCATCGATGCGCGACCTGATGGCGGCGGCGACGGGGACGGCCCCGAGCCTCGCCGACATCGTGCGGATGGTGCACCCGAAGCCGGCGGATGCGGCGCGGCGGGCGTTCTATGGCTGGCTGATCGGCAAGCCGTATGACGTGGTCGCGCTGCCCGCCGAGATCGCGGCGTTCGAGGCGTGGAAGCGTGAACCCACGCTGCCATTGCCGCCGGTGCCGTTCGAGTGGCTGACCGCCTTTCCGCTCAGCGCGGAGCAATGGGGCGAGCTGGCGACGCGGATGGGGTGGCAGGCGTTGCGCATCAACCTGAACACGCTGGCGAGGAGCGGCGCGTTCGCGGTGCCCGGCGTGGCGAAGGCGGTCGCGGCGCGGCTGGCGACGCCGGCGCCGGGGGTGCTGCCCTACCAGTTGCTGGTCGCGTTGCGATCGGTGGGGGAGGGCGTGCCGCTGACGGTGCAGGCCGCGCTGGAAACCGCGCTGGAGGCGTCGCTGGCCAAGGTGCCGGCGGTCGCGGGGCGGGTGGTGGTGTGTCCCGACGTGTCGGGATCGATGACCTCGCCCGTCACCGGCTATCGCAAAGGGGCGACGAGCGCGGTGCGCTGTATCGATGTCGCGGCGCTGGTCACGGCGGCGATGCTGCGGAGCAACCGGGATGCGCGGGTGCTGCCGTTCGAGTGGGACGTGGTCGATGTGACGATCGATCCGTACGCCCGGCTGGCGGTGAATGCCCAGAAGCTGGCGGCGATCGGCGGGGGCGGGACGTCCGTTTCCGCGCCGCTCGCCCGGTTGAACCGGGAGAAGGCGGCGGTCGATCTGGTCGTGATCGTGTCCGACAACCAGTCGTGGGTCGACGCCACCGGAAGCGGGGCGACGGCGACGATGCGCGAGTGGGACCGGTTGCAGCGGCGCAATCCGGGGGCGCGGCTGGTCTGCGTCGACATCCAGCCGCACGGGACCACCCAGGCGGCGGGGCGGCCCGAGATATTGAACGTCGGGGGCTTCTCCGACGCGGTGTTCGATGGAATCGCGCGCTTCGCCGAAGGGCGGACGCGGGACTGGGTCGAACTGGTCAGCGAAACGGAGGTGTGAGGAACAGGGTCGTGGCGAATGCCGGTGGGACTACATTGCCGCCCGAGACGTCGGTTCGAATCCGACCGGGTCAGCACGGCTTCAGGCCGACTGATCCGTCGTCCAGCGGTAGGACACGGGCAATGTCTCGCCAATTTTCGTCGCCGCGACCCGGTGGCGGGTGTGCCATGCAGGTGTCGCACGTTTTCGTCATTCCCGCGCAGGCGGGAATCCATATCCGCCAACGTTTGGACAGGAGCCGCGACGACTGCGTGTATGGATCCCCGCCTTCGCGGGGATGACGAAGGGGGCGGGCGCTGGCGTGTCCCAACGGGCCGACCCACCCCCAGCCCCTCCCTGTCAGGGAGGGGAGCAGGCGCGCGCCGATTTCGAGGCTTGCCCACGGCGAATGCCGGCCGGACTACATGGATTGTGATTCCCCAGGATGCGGGTTCGAGTCCCGCCCCGGCTTTCAGCCGGGTAGCTCAATCGGTTGGAGCAGGAGAGGTCCGGTCAAACCCTTGTCGCCGTGGGTCAAGCACAGGCTGGCGAATGCCGGCGGGACTACAATGTCGGGGGTTCGAGTCCCCTCCCGTCGCACATGCGCCGGGTAGCTCAGTGGTAGAGCATGTCCCGTCGCCCCCTCGTCGCCACGCCTTGTTTTCCGAAGGTCGGCGTTTTGGAGCGTCGGCCGTCTCTCCTCGCTGACAAGGGAGGGGGCGAGCGTTTCCGTGCCCTCGCGGGCCGACCCACCCCCGACCCCTCCCTTCCAGGGAGGGGAGCAATAACGCTGGCGAATGCCGGCGGGACTACATTGGTCAAGGCCCCAAAAGGGCTGTGCGGTTCAAATCCGCCCCGGGGCAACCCGGGAATGTCCCGCCAATCCTCGTCGCCGGCACCGGAATTTGATGAAGGAGGTCGTGATGACCCAGACGAACTATGACTATACCGAAGTTCCCGGCGGCGTGCCGATCAAGGCGTGGACGCGCGGCGTGCCCGTCGACGACAAGGCGCGCGACCAACTGGCGCGGGCGGCGCGGATGCCGTTCATCTTCAAGCATGTCGCGGTAATGCCCGACGTGCATGTCGGCATCGGCGCGACGGTGGGTTCGGTGATCCCGACCAAGGGCGCGGTGATCCCGGCGGCGGTCGGCGTCGACATCGGGTGCGGCATGATGGCGGCGCGGACCTCGCTGATGGCGAGCGACCTGCCCGACAGCCTCGAGGGCGTGCGATCGGCGATCGAGCAGGCGGTGCCGCACGGGCGCAGCGTCGGCCGGGGCAAGCGCGACAACGGAAGCTGGGGTAGCCCGCCGCCGGCGATCGTCGCGGCGTGGACGACGCTGGTGGAGCGGTTCGACCGTATCTGCGAGAAGCATCCGCGGTTGAAGAACACCAACAACCTCGTCCATCTCGGCACGCTGGGCACCGGCAACCACTTCATCGAGCTGTGTCTGGACGAGGCGGGGGCGGTGTGGGTGATGCTGCATTCGGGGTCGCGCGGCGTGGGCAATGCGATCGGCAGCTTCTTCATCGAACTGGCCAAGCAGGACATGCGCAAATGGCACCTGAACCTGCCCGACGAGGATCTGGCGTATTTTCCGGAAGGGACCGATCATTTCGACGATTATGTCGAGGCGGTGGGGTGGGCGCAGGATTATGCCGCGCTCAACCGGCGGATGATGATGACCAACGTCATCGCCGCGCTGCGCGGGGCGATCGCGAAACCGTTCGAGGCGGCGCTGGAGGCGGTGAACTGTCACCACAATTACGTCACGCGCGAAAACCATTTCGGCGAGAATGTGCTGGTGACGCGCAAGGGCGCGGTGCGCGCGGCGAAGGGCGTGATGGGGATCATCCCCGGATCGATGGGCGCCAAGTCGTTCATCGTCCGGGGGCTGGGCAACCCGGAGTCGTTCGATAGCTGTTCGCATGGTGCCGGCCGGGTGATGAGCCGGACGCAGGCCAAGAAGCTGGTGACGCTGGACGAGCATATTGCCGACACGGCGGGCGTCGAATGCCGCAAGGACGAAGGCGTGATCGACGAGACGCCGCGGGCGTACAAGCCGATCGAGGCGGTGATGGCGGCGCAAGCCGACCTGGTCGAGATCGTCCATACGCTGAAACAGGTGGTGTGCGTGAAGGGGTGAAGCGGCGGCGACAGGCCGGGGGCCTGTCGCCGCCGCTTCACCGGGCGCGCGGGTGAGCGGAAGGGGAGCCGTGCCGTTGGCTGGGCCGGAATGGTTGGAGGATGCGATGCAACAGCGATTGATATGCCGTGGCTGTAGCGCGGAATTGAGCGGGATGCTGACGATCCTGTCGACCAAGGACCCGGCGGTGACGGTGCCCGACCATCGCGACGGCGAGCCGTTCGGTCCGCCGGGCGTGGCGTACAAGTCGTGGGAGCCGCTCGCCAAGGCGTTCGAGGGGCCGCCGGTGCCGTTGCAGTTCGTGCCGCAGTTCTGGCTCAACCCGGCGGATGTTGCCGGGCGGGTGCGGGATACGACGAACCGCTGTCGATTGAACGGCTGTTGCGGCCTTGATGGAATGAATGGACCCAACCAGCAATGCGCTTGTGGAGCCGAGGTCGGCACACTGCAAAGCGATTGCTGGACCGCCCACATCTTCGTGCCCGAACCGGATGCGACCGAGTGGCGCGATGGATGAGGGCCGCTCGGTGGCCCGGGCCGTACCCCCGCGCAGGCGGGGGGCCAGAGCCAAACGCGATGGCCGGTATGCGTGGCTCTGGATCCCCGCCTGCGCGGGGATACGGCCAAGACGGGGATTTCAAGTTTCGCAGCGGAGTCCTGCGGAAAGGATCGAACGATGACGACGATCGACACTGCCATTCCCGCCGAGGTGCGGGCCGAGATCGCCGCGCGCCTCGCCGCGGTCGAGGCGGCCGAAGGCGTGCGGCTGTTGTTCGCGGTCGAATCGGGGTCGCGGGCGTGGGGGTTTCCCTCGCCCGACAGCGATTATGACGTGCGCTTCGTCTATGTCCGGCCGCGCGACTGGTATCTGTCGTTGAAGGGCGGGCGCGACGTGATCGAGGCGCCGATCGTCGATGACATCGACCTGAACGGGTGGGATGTGCGCAAGGCGCTGGGGCTGTTGCTCAAGTCGAATGCGATTCTGGGCGAGTGGATCGGGAGTCCGATCCGCTACCGCGCCGACGATCCAATAGTGGCCGATCTCGCCGCGCTGGCGGAGGCGGTGTGCGATCCCCATGCCGTGGCGTGCCATTATGCGAAGCTGGGGCGGACGGCTGCAGGGACGTGGCTGGCGGGCGACGGGGAGGTGGCGGTGAAGCGCTATTTCTACGCGCTGCGGCCGGCGCTGGCGATCCGGTGGATGCGGGCGCATGCCGGTGCGCGGCCGCCGATGGACCTGCCGTCGCTGCTGGCGGGCGTGCGGCTTGACGATGCGCTGGTCGAGGCGATCGGGCGGCTGGTCGAGGCGAAGGCGGCGACCGCCGAGCAGGGCGCGGTGGCGCGGCATGCCGCGCTCGATGCGATGATCCGCGACGAATTGTCGCGGGCGGATGATATTCCCGCGCGGGTCGTGGACGGTCTGGCGCAGGCGGATGCGCTGTTTCTGGAACTGGTGAACCGATGATCGAGATCGATGGCAGCGAGGGCGAAGGCGGGGGGCAGGTGGTGCGCAATGCGTGCGCGCTGTCGCTCGTCACCGGCGAGGCGGTGCGGATTTTCAACGTGCGCGGGGGGCGGAGCAAGCCGGGGCTGATGCGCCAGCATGTCACCGCGATCGAGGCGGCGTGTACCATCGGCGGCGGGGTGTGCGACGGGCTGCACGTCGGATCGTCCGAGGTGAAATTCTGGCCGGGCAGGGTGACGCCGGGCGAGTATCGCTTCGCGGTGGGGACGGCGGGGTCGACCGGGCTGGTGTTGCAGACGGTGTTGCTGCCGCTGTTGCTGGCCGATGCGCCGTCGACGCTGGTGCTGGAGGGGGGCACGCACAACATGCTGGCGCCGCCGTTCGAGTTCATTGAGCGGTGCTTCTTGCCGGTGGTGCGGGCGATGGGCGGGCATGTCGCGGTGCGGCTGGTGCGGCACGGCTTCTATCCGCGCGGCGGGGGGCGGATCGAGGTGATCGTCGCGCCGTCGCGGCTGACCCCGATCGAGCGGGTGGCGCGCGGGGAACTGACCGGCGTGTCGGCGTGCGCGCTGTTCGCCGGGCTGCCGTTCGACATCGCCGGGAGCGAGATCGCCGTGGTGCGCGACAGTCTGGGCTGGTCGGAGCGCGAGTGTTTCGTGCGCGAGCTACCGGTGGATCAGGGGCCGGGCAATATCCTGCTGCTCGAAGCGAATTTCGAGCATGGCACCGAGATCGTCAGCGGCTTCGCGCAACTGGGGGTGCGCGCGGAAAGGGTTGCCAAGACGGCGGTGGGGCGGATGCGCGGCTATCTGGCGAGCGATGCGTTCGCCGGGCCGTATCTGGCCGACCAGTTGCTGTTGCCGATGGCGCTGGCGGGCGGGGGCGTGTTCACCACCGTCCGGCCGAGCGAGCATGCGCGCACGGCGGCGGCGGTGATCGAGCGGTTCACCGGGCGGCGCACCCGGTTCGATCCGGTGGAAAAAGGCGTCCACCACGTAAGCGTTGGTTGATTGCGCGGGCGGCGACACCATGCTAAGTCGCCGCCCGTGCCCGGTCCGCATGACGCGGGCGAATCGGAGACATGCCTTGTTCGACCTTGCCGCCCTGCGCGGTGCCCGGGTCGGCGGTCTCCGGCCTTTCGCATAGCGCGTCGACTGGCGCTGCGACGGGCCGGCATCCGCCACCGTCGCACCTGAACCCCTATCGTCAGGAATGCCGTCGACGTGCGCCCTTCGTGCGTGCGTCCGACGCGATGCGACATGTGGAATCGACATGGATGAACTGAATATCGTCCGGGGCCTGATGCTCCGGGCGGCGGGAACGCTTCCCGCAACCGCACCGCTGGTGAAAGCGCTGCTGGAATGGGCGCAGCCGCATGGCGAGTGGCTGGTGCCCGGCCATGCAGGCAAGCTGAAATGGAAGGCGTTGCGTGCGACGCTGGAGGAACCGGTCGTGACGCCGTTGCGCGCCCCCGCGCTGGGGCTGGCGCGGACGGTCGCGCATCTGCTGGCGTTGCCGCCGGTGGATGCCGAGCTGTTGCGGTTGATGGTCGCGTGCGACCGGTTGCCGCGCGCGGCGGCGCTGGCGAAACTGCTCGACCGGCAGGGGCGGGGCCTGCCGCACCTGCTGGGCGAGATGGCGGGGGCCGAGGGCAGCGATGCCGACCGGGTCGCGCGGCGCGGCACGCTCGCCCGGCTGGGGCTGGCGAGCTTCTACATCAATCGCGATGGCGGTGCCGAGATCGACATCGCGTGGACGATGAAACGCCTGCTCGACCGTGCGCCCGCCGACGATGCCGGGGTGCTCGACCTGCTGGTCGGCCCGCGACAGGCGGCGACGCTTGGCGTGGAGGCGTTCGGGCATATCGGCGAGGTCGGTTTCCTCGTCCGGCTGCTGCGCGGCGCGCTTGCGGCGAAGGCCGCCGGGGTCAACATCCTGATCCACGGGCCGCCGGGCACCGGCAAGACCGAACTGGCGCGCACGCTGGCGCAAGGCGCGGGCGCGGTGCTGCACGGCATCGGCGAGGCGGACGACGACGGCGAGGAGCCGAGCCGGTGGGACCGGGTGATGGCGCTGACCCTCGGCCAGAAGCTGCTGGCCAAGCGCGGCGACACGGTGCTGCTGTTCGACGAGATGGAGGACCTGATCGGCAATGCCAGCCCGTCGGCGGGCGGCGACTGGTTCCGCGCGCGCGAAGGGAGCAAGGTGTTCGTCAACCGGCTGCTCGAGGCCAATCCGGTGCCGGTCATCTGGACCACCAACGCGATCGGCAATGTCGACGCGGCGATCCTGCGGCGGATGAGCTTCGTGCTGCGCATGGACCTGCCGTCGCGTGCCGCCGCGCTGGCGATGCTCGAACGGGTGGCGCGCGAGGAGGCGGTGGCGCCGGGGCCGGGGTTCGCCACCTTGCTCGACGCTGCACCCGAGGCGGCGACGGTGCTGCGCGTCGCGGCACGCGCGGGCAAGCTGGCGGGCGAGGCCGATGGCGGCAGCGTCGCGGCCGAGGCACTGGTGCGGGCACTCCGGGGTGGCACGCTGCCGCATCCGGGGCCGGGCGGGTTCGACCTCGACCTGTTCGAGAGCGACCGGCCGATCGAACCGCTGTTCGCGGCGATGGCGGGGGAGGGAGCAAGCGACGTCTCGCTGCTGCTGACCGGGCCGCCCGGCACCGGCAAGACCGCGTTCGCCCATCATCTGGCGCGCGCGCTCGACCGGCCGCTGCTGGTCAAGCGCGCGTCGGACCTGTTGTCGAAATGGGTCGGCCAGACCGAGGCGCAGATCGCCGAGGCCTTTGCCGAGGCGCGGCGGCAAGAGGCGGTGTTGCTGTTCGACGAGGCGGATTCGCTGCTGTTCGATCGCACTACTGCGCGCAATAGCTGGGAGGTGGGGCAGGTGAACGAGCTGCTGACGTGGCTCGACCGGCATCCGTTGCCGGTGGTGGCGGCGACGAACCACGAGGCGAAGCTCGATCCGGCGACGCTCCGGCGGTTCGTCTTCAAGCTGCGACTGGGGCCGCTTGGTGCCGCTCGGGCGAAGGCGGCGTTCGCGCGGTTCTTTGGGGAAACGGCCCCGGCGGCGCTGGGCGAGGTCGACGGGCTGACGCCCGGCGACTTCGCGGTGGTAGCGCGGCAGTTGCGCCACTGGCCGGCGGCGGATGCGGGGGAACTGGTCGAGCGGTTGCGCCGGGAGGTGGCGGTGAAACCGGCGCGGGCGGTTCGGGTGGGGTTTTGAGGGGAGGCTCCTTCGCCGGCCGGGCGAGTGGCGGGGGCGGGTCGAGTTTGTCCCTCTGCCATAGGGCCGATCGACCTTCACGCTCCCATCGTCACCCCGGACTTGTTCCGGGGTCCACCTGGCTCTAAACGCTGTCGATACAGCCTCAAGGCGCACCGATTGCCGCGCCGTGGACCCCGGAACAGGTCCGGGGTGACGAAAGGGATAGCTGTTTCGGCCGAAAACGACGAAGATCGGCCCGCAATGCTGAATGTCGATCCCGCCTAAAGCGTCGCCCCAGCGAAGGCTTGGGCATCAAGCGGTTCCTGTCGTGCCCTGTACCCGGAGATCCCAGCCTTCGCTGGGATGACGTTTGGTTCGGGGTGGATGGATCGGTCGGTCGCCTGCCCGATCTGCTCCCCTCCCTGACAGGGGAGGGGCCGGGGGTGGGTCGGCCCGCGAGGAAACGTGCGCGCTTCACAACCGGCCGACCCACCCCCAACCCCTCCCTTCCAGGGAGGGGAGCAGGTTATGCGGGTCCTTCGTTGACTATCGATCCGGCTGACCCACCCCCGGCCCGGCCCTTTCAGCGAGGGGAGCGGTAGACAGCGCTGGCGTCGCGGCTCGGCCCGGCGCAGCATGGCGCGGCAATCATCAAGGGAATCCATGCCGATGCCGATCACGCCGCCCGACGATTCGCTGTGGCTGTACCTTGGTGCCGATGCCGCCGGTGGCGATGACCCGACGCTCGACCTGTCGGCGGCGGCGCGGCATGGCGATACGCTGTTCCTCGGCAGCGACGAGGGGGTCAGCCTCGAACGGCTGGCGCGCGGCGACGACGGGTGGAGCGGGCACCAGCGGATCGCGCTGGGCGACATCTTGCGCCTCGACACCTCGGGCGAGGCGGACATTGAGGGGCTGGCGGAGGACGACGGCTGGCTGTGGGTGCTGGGGTCGCACGCGCGAACCCGCCCCAAGATCGGCAAGGCGGGTGACGACCGGATCGACCTGACCGCGTTCGCCGGGTTGAAGGATACCAGGCCGCGCTGCGTGCTGGCGCGGTTGCCGCTGGCACCCGACCCGGAGGCGCCGGGGCTGGTGCTGCCGGTCGCCGCCTATGCCGACCGGCGCGCGGGGATGCTGCGCCAGACGAAGCGTGGCAACCGGTTGGCGGCGATGATGGCGCGCGATGTGCTGCTCAAGCCCTTCACCAAGATCGCGTCGAAGGAGGGCGGGGTCGATCTGGAGGGGATCGCGGTCGCGGGCAACCGGGTGGCGATCGGCATGCGCGGGCCGGTGATCCAGAATTATGCGGTGCTGCTGGAGTTCGAGGCGGCGTTCAAGAAGTCCGGGCGGATGACAATCCCCGGACCGTTGCACAAGCGGGTACTCGACCTGAACGGCCTCGGCATCCGCGACCTGAAGCGCGATCGTGCCGACCTGTTGATTTTGGCGGGGCCGACGACCGGGCTCGACGGGCCGTGCGCGGTGTATCGCTGGGCCGACTGGCTGGGCGATCCGGCGCGCGACGACCAACTCGTCCGGCGGCATCGCCCCGAGCGGATCATCGAGCTGCCGTACGGGATCGGCGACGATCACCCCGAGGGGCTGTTGCTGCTCGACGGGGCGGAGGGTGCGCGCGATCTGGTGGTCGTGTGCGACAGTCCGGCGAAGGACCGGCTGGACAAGGCGCGGCGCGGGGTGCGGTGCGACCGGTTCCGGCTGCGGTAGGGGCGCAGTAGGTCGAACTGCCGGCTTGTGGTGGTGTTCTGTCTGCTCCCCTCCCTGACAAGGGAGGGGTTGGGGGTGGGTTGGTCGGTTGTGGGGCGGTTGCGGTTCCTCTCGGGCCTACCCACCCCCGGCCCCTCCCTTGTCAGGGAGGGGAGAGGCTGTGAACCGCCGTCCGGCTGGATGTTGATCGCTGCGACACGCTTGCCCTGCGAAATACCGATCCGCCCCCAAACCCCCGCCATGCCCTAACGGCAGGGAATGGCACAATTACTCATACTTTTCCCATTGCACCTGTTCGAGTTTCTCCGTATTTGTCCGAGTATATCGAAGCCGCCAACGGCTCGAGGCAGGGAGAGGGAAATGGGTTTAAGACCAATCATTCTGGCGTCGGCATCGTCGCTGTCGCTGCTGTGCGCGCCGGCACTGGCGCAGACCACGCCGGGGGCCAACACGCCCGATGGCATCGGCGCGCCGCTCGGCACGCCCAGCGATGCGCCCGAACAGGCGTCCGACGGCACGCCGGCGCGTCAGGCGACGTCCGACGAGGCGGACGAGATCGTCGTCACCGGCGTGCGCGCGTCGATCCTCGGCGCTCTGAACGTCAAGCGCAACGCGACGCAGGTGGTCGATTCGATCGTCGCCGAGGATGTCGGCAAGCTGCCCGACAACAATGTCATCGAAGCGCTCCAGCGCGTGACCGGCGTGCAGGTGACGAACCGCGCCGGGGGCGAGGCGGCGGGCATCTCGATCCGCGGCCTGCCCGATGCGCTGACCACGATGAACGGGCGCAACATCTTTACCGCATCGGGGCAGGCGTTCGCGCTGGCCGATATTCCGGCGAACCTCGTCAAGCGGATCGACGTGTACAAGACGCGCGCCGCCGACCAGATCGAAACCGGCATCGCCGGGCAGATCGATGTGTTCACACGGCGTCCGTTCGATTTCGACGGCTTCGCGCTGTCGGGCGTGGCGCGCGGCATCTACAACGAACAGGCCGATACGTTTAACCCCAACGTCTCGGGCCTCATCAGCAATCGCTGGGAAACCGGGATCGGCGACATCGGCGTGCTGGTCAGCGGCAGCTATGCGCGGACCAAATACCGCGACATGAGCGTGACGTCGGGCGCGATGGTGCCGTTCGTCACCCAGAATCCGCCGCCGGGCTTCGTGCCCTTGCAGCGCGTGTTCCCTGAATCCGGCGCATGGCAGCCGGGCACCGAACGCGGGCTGCCGACCGCCGCCGGTTCGACCTTTCTGCTCGGCGGGCGGCAGGTGCCCTATTATCTGTCGCGCGACGCGGTGTTCAGCCCCGATGTCGCCGGCACGCGCGAACGCCCGGCGGTGAGCGCGGCGGTGCAATGGTCGCCCAGCAGCGATGCGACCTACACCGCCGAATTCTTCTGGAACCAGTTCAAGTCGACGACGCAGAACAGCCTGTTCTTCAGCTTCGTCGACTGGTGGGGGGCGCTCGGCACCAATCCCGGCTCGACGATCGAGCTGTATCCCGACACCAACATCATCAAGGCGCGCTCGGTCGGCGACGTGTTCGGCTTCAACAGCGGCGACTATACCCGCTCGAAGACCGACAGCTTCGTCTACGCGCTGAACGGCGACTGGAAGGTGGGCGACAATGCGCGCGTCACCGCCGACCTGTCGTACCAGAACAGCCAGTTCGACACGCAGTTCCTGGCGATGCGGCTGACCCGTGTGGCGCGGCGGATCGACGTCGATTTCAATACCCGCAACGGCATCCCGTCGTACAACTTCGACAACAACGACCTGCTGGTCGATCCGACCCAGTGGGACGTCGGCGAATTCTACGACAATGCCAACCGGTCGAAGGGCGATGCGATCACGCTGCATCTGGACGGCGAGAACCGCTGGGACGACGGTTTCCTGCGCCGGGTGAAGGCGGGCATCCGCGTCGACAGCCGCAACGCGATGGATTCGGTCCGCACGCAGGATGCGCCCGGCCTCGGCCGCAAGTTCTCGACGCTCGATCCCGGGCTGCAACTGGTCAACAAGGACTTTTTTCAGGGGCGCGCCAGCGTGCCGACGTCGTGGCTGGTCCCCAACGGCACCTATATCTACGACAATGTCGACGCGATCCGGCAATTGTATCGCGGCTCGGTCGATCCCGGCATCCAGTTGTCCGACCAGTTGAAGATGATCGACGTGTTCGACATCAACGAGATCACGATGACCGCCTATGCGATGGCGGACGGGCAGTTCGACCTGTTCGGGCGGCCGTTCCACGTTCAGGCGGGCGTGCGCTATGTCGATGTCGATACCGATCTGGTGTTCACCGACCGGCTGAGCGGTGCCGTGACCGGCGCGTCGCAGGGCACCACCCGCTTCCTGCCCAGCGCCACGCTGCGCTGGGAGATCACCGACAATTTCCGGGTCCGCTTCAACTATGGCGAGACGCTGCGCCGGCCGGGGTTCGCCGACCTGAACCCCAATTTCAACCTGACCGGCGACCTGACCAGCATCGGGCGCGGCAGCGGCAGCGCGGGCAATCCCAACCTGCGATCGACGACCTCGAAGAATTTCGACCTGTCGGCGGAATGGTATTTCGAGCGCAACAGCGCGATCTATGGCACGCTGTTCCGGCGCGAGATCGACGGGCTGGTCGTGCCGCTGACCTCGGTGCTGACGATCCCGAACAGCGGGCAGAACACCAACGTCTTCGCCGTCACCCGGCCGGAGAACGCATCGAACGGCGTGCTGAAAGGCGCGGAACTGGGGCTGACGTACTTCCCGACCTATCTGCCCTCGATCCTCGACGGGTTCGGGTTCCAGGGCAGCCTGACCGTGCTGAGTTCGCGGCAGAATATCCCGCTGTCGGATTCGGCGGGCACTATCGTCGGCGAGGATGAATCGTCGTTCTTCAACGTGTCCGACCTGTCGACCAACGCTACGCTCGCCTATGACAAGAACGGGCTGGGTGCGCGCCTGTCCTATGTGTGGCGCAAGGCGTTCCTGACGCGCAACGAGGCGCGGCTGTTCGCCAATCCGATCGGCGTGTGGCGGCGGCCGGAGAGCAGCCTCGACTTCCAGCTCACCTACGGCATTACCGACCGGCTGGGGCTGACGCTCGATGCGGTCAACCTGACCAACCAGACGCAGCAGGAATATTACCGGTTCGACGACAGCGGCAACGCCGACCAGTTCAACCTGGGCACCACGTTGCTGTCGCGGACCTTCGCGGTGGGCCTGCGCTTCTCGCTCGACTGATCGGTGTCCGTGCGGGCGGCCGCTTTGCGCCGCCCGCCGCCCGTTCGCCGACCCCCCTATTCTCGGAGTGATTCCATGATCCGGTCCACGCTTCCGCTCGCCGCGCTCGTCCTGCTCCTCGCCGGATGCAACGGCATCTCGGGCACCGATGCCAGCGGCAATATCTCGGCACCCGTCTATCCCGCGCCGACGCCGACCCCCACGCCGACGCCGAACGCCACCGCGACCCCGGTCGGCCTCGCGCTCACGGGCGATACGATGCCGGTCCATGATCCGGCGATCATCAAGGACGGCAACACCTATTACCTGTTCGCCACCGGCGCGGTCGGCGACCGCGAAGGGCTGCTCGCCACGCGCACCTCGACCGATCTGACCGCGTGGACGTGGCGCGGGGCGGCCTATGCCGCGCTGCCGTCGTGGGCGACGACGGCGGTGCCGGGCACCACCGGCATCTGGGCTCCCGACATCGTCAAGCGCGGCGGCGAATATCGCCTGTATTATTCGGTATCGACCTTCGGGCGGAACCAGTCGGCGATCGGGCTGACCACCAACAGCGCGCTGAACCTCAATTCGCCCGCCGCCGGATGGACCGACAAGGGCGCGGTGATCCAGTCGCAGACCACCGACAATTTCAACGCGATCGACCCCGCCGTGTTCACCGACGCCGACGGGCGCGAATGGATGGCCTTCGGCAGCTTCTGGTCGGGGATCAAGCTGATCCGGCTCGATCCCGCCACCGGCCTGCGGCTGGCGAGCGACCAGACGATCTATCCGCTGGCGACGCGACCCGCGCCGGGCGCGGTCGAGGCACCGTTCGTCGTGCGGCGCGGCGAATTCTACTACCTGTTTGCGTCGTTCGACGAATGCTGCAAGGGCGCGGACAGCACCTACAACACCGTCGTCGGACGCTCGAGGACCGTGACCGGGCCGTATCTCGACAAGAGCGGCAAATCGATGCTCGACGGTGGCGGGTCGGCGGTGCTGGCATCGGGCCGGGGCACCGGCGCACGCTATGTCGGGCGCGGCCATGTCGCGGTGTTGCAGGAGGCGGCGGGCGATTACATCGTCTATCATGCCTATGACACGCAGCGGAACGGCGCGCCGACGTTGCAGGTGCAGAAGCTGAACTGGGATGCCGACGGCTGGCCGGTGGCGCAGTAGGATGCGCCCGCGCCGTATCCTCGCGGCGATCGCGCTGCTGGCGGCGGGGGCGCAGACCGCGCCGCCTGCCGCCGATATCCGCCCGGTCCACGATCCGGTGCTGATCCGCGAGGGGGCGACGTGGCACGTCTTTTCGACCGGCATCGGCAAGGACGGGCAGGGGCTGATCGCCGCGCGTACCTCCGCCGATCTGGTGACATGGGCACCGGGCACGCCGCCGTTCGCGAGCCTGCCCGAGTGGGCGGCGCGCGCCATTCCCGGCGCGCGCAACCTGTGGGCTCCCGACATATCGTTCGTGAACGGGCGCTACCGGCTGTATTATTCGGTATCGACCTTCGGGTCGAACCGATCGGCGATCGGGCTGGCGACGACGCCGACGCTTGACCCCAAGCGGCCGGGCTATGGCTGGCGCGACGAGGGGCTGGTGCTGGAGTCGCGGCCGGGCGATGCGTATAACGCGATCGATCCGGCGTTCGTGGTGGACCGGCAAGGGCGACACTGGCTGTCGTTCGGCAGCTTCTGGAGCGGGTTGAAGCTGGTCGAGCTGAACCCTGCGACCGGCAAGCCGCTGCGCCCCGCCGCCCGGCCGCTGGCGCTCGCCAGCCGTCCGGTGCCCGCCGGCGCGCCGTCGATCATCGAGGCGCCCTATATCTTCGAGCGCGGCGGCTGGTACTGGCTGATCGCCAGCTACGACTATTGCTGCAAGGGTGTGAACAGCACCTATTATACCGTGATCGGCCGGTCGCGGACGATCGCCGGGCCGTATCGCGGCAAGGACGGCAGTTCGATGCTGGCGGGTGGCGGCACGATGTTGCTGCGCGCCGATCTGGAGGAGAAGGGGCGGTTTCGCGGTCCCGGCCATGCCGGCCAGTATCGCGGGGCCGATGGTGTCGACCGCCTCGTCTACCATGCCTATGACAAGCAAAACGCCGGCGCGCCGACCCTGCGGATCGCGACCCTGCACTGGGGTGCGGACGGCTGGCCGGTGGCCCGGCCCCAAGGAGAGTGACCATGACCCTATCGCTTACCCGCCGCTCGGTTCTGGGCGGCATGGCGGCGAGCGCAGCGCTGCCCGCGTTCGCGCAGCGGCGCTCGACCCGGATCGTCAACCCGCTGGTCAAGAACCGCGCCGATGCGCAGGTGTTTCGCCACACCGACGGCTGGTATTATCTGACCGGATCGGTGCCTGAATATGACCGGCTGGTGCTGCGCCGGTCGCGCACCATCGCCGGCCTTTCCACCGCGCCCGAGAAAGTGCTGTGGCGGCACGAGGCGAAGGGGCCGATGTCTGGGTTCCTGTGGGCGCCCGAACTGCACCGGATCGGCAACCAGTGGATCATGTATTTCGCCGCCGGTCCCAGCGGCGGCGGCGAGGATGTGTTCCGCATCCGCACCTATGCGGTGGTGTGCGACGGCCCCGATCCGATGACCGGGAAGTGGACCGTGCTGGGCCAGTTGCAGACGCCGTGGGACAGCTTCAACCTTGATTCGACCAGCTTCGTCCATCGCGGCACCCGCTATCTGGCATGGGCGCAGCGCGAACCGGGGATCGAGACGAACTCGAACCTGTATCTGGCCCCGCTGGCGACGCCGCTGACGCTGGCGGCGAAACCCGCACGGCTGACCGTGCCGACGCTGCCGTGGGAAATCCGGGGGTACAAGGTGGCCGAAGCGCCGGCGATCCTCGCGCGCAACGGGCGGCTCTTCCTGACCTATTCGGCGAGCGCGACCGATGCGCGCTACTGCCTGGGCATGCTGACCACGCGCGGCGATGCCGACATCATGGACCCGGCGGTGTGGCGTAAGTCGCCCGAGCCGGTGATGAAGACTTCCGCCGAACACAAGATTTTCGGGCCGGGCCACAACAGCTTCACCGTCGACGAGCGCGGGCGCGACATGCTGGTGTTCCATGCGCGCGATTACGAGAAGATCACCGGCGACCCGCTGTTCGATCCCAACCGGCATACCCGGGTGCAGCCGGTGCGGTATGATGCGGAGGGCGTGCCGTTGTTCGATCCGCCGGTGGCAAATGGGGCGTTGGTGTAGGCACGTTGCTCCCCGCCCTTGTCAGAGAGGGGAGCGCATTAGCGCCGATCGACATTCAGCCAGACGATGGCGCTTGGCGGCTCCCCTCCCTGACAAGGGAGGGGTTTGGGGGTGGGTGGGCCGGTTGTGGAGCGCTACCGTTTCCTCCCGGGCCGACCCACCCCCAGCCCAGTTTCGGGTGAACAGTGCCCCGCACTGTTCAGGTCATGCCGGGGGCATGACCGACCCGAAACTCTTGTCAGGGAGGGGAGAGGGTCAGATGCCGGCTTCGGTGAGGACCGCCAACTGTTCTTTCGTCAGTTCGAGCCGCCATGATCCCACCAGTTCCTCCAGTTGGTCGACGCTGGTGGCGCTGGCGATCGGGGCGGTGACGCCTTCCTGTGCGGCGAGCCATGCGAGCGCGATCTGTGGCAGGGTCGCGCCGGTTTCCGCCGCGACCGTGTCCATCGCGGCGAGGACGTTCGCGCCCTTGCCGTCGAGCAGGTCGGCCATGCTGGACCCGCGCACGCTCTTGGTCAGGTCGTCCTTCGTGCGATACTTGCCGGTCAGGAACCCGGCGGCGAGGCCGAAATAGGGGGCGACGCCGATGTTGTGTTCGACGCACAAGTTCTGAAGTTCGCCCTCATATTTCTTCCGGCTGACGAGGTTGTATTCGGGCTGGAGGACGTGGAAGCGCGGCAGCCCTTCGGCGGTGGCGAGGTCGAGCGCGGATTTGAGGCGCATCGCCCCGAAGTTCGACGCACCGAGCACGCCGATCTTGCCGGCGTCGATTAACCGGCCGAACGCGGCGAGATAGTCGGCCTGCGGCGTGTCGGGGTCGTCCTGATGCGCGTAATACAGGTCGATGCGGTCGGTGCCGAGCCGCGCGAGCGACGCTTCGGCGGCAGCGGCGATGCGGGCGGGGGCGAGCTTTTCGCCACCCTCGCCCGGCAGCATGCCGACCTTGGTCGCGAGCAGCACCCGGTCGCGCTTGCCCGACCTTTTGAACCACTCGCCGATGATCGTTTCCGATTCGCCGCCTTTGTGCCCATCGACCCATGCCGAATAGACGTCGGCGGTGTCGATCATCGTGCCGCCCAGATCGACGAAGGCGTCGAGGATGCGAAAGGTCTGGTCGCGGTCGATCGTCCAGCCGAACACGTTGCCGCCGAGGATCAGCGGCGGGATGGCGAGATCGGTCGCGCCCAGCGTGCGCAGCGGCAGGTCGGTCATGGTCGTTCCTTGGGTTGGGCCACCGTGTCGGGAGCCAGCGCATTGGCGTCGAGCATCGCCGCCGCGTCGTTGAGCGCAGCCGCCTCGCTCTGCGTCACGCCGCCCGGCGCGGTATCCTTGTCGCCGCCGCTACAGGCCGCGAGGAGGAGCAGGGCGGGGAGGGCAAGGGGGGCGGTGCGGGGCATCAGGCATCTCCAAACGAAAAAGGCCGCGTCCCGTTGCACGGGGCGCGGCCTTGTCGTCTAGCGCAGGTTGTGGATCAGCGCTGCATCTCGCGGCCGGTCTGTTCCAGTTCCTGGCCCGCTTCGCGCTGTGCGCGATCGGTGGCGTTGTCGATGCGGTCGCCCGCACGGTCGGCGGCGGCACCGGCGCGGTCGGCGGCGTTGTCGAGCTTGTCGCCGGCACGGTCGGCGGCGTTCTCGGCGGCACCAAAGGCGCGGTCGCCGGCGGCCTGCACGTCGTCGACGGCTTCGCCGACGGTCGAGTTCACGTCGGCGGCGACGGCGTCGGCGGCCTCACCGGTTTCGTTCTGGGCTTTCTGGCTGCATGCCCCGACCGAGAAGGCGGCGATAGCGAGCGGCAGGAGGAACAGCTTTTTCATGAATGGCCCTTTCTTGATCCCATGATCCGCCGCCTAACGCATGTTCGCGGCGCTGGTTTCATGAACGGAACGATGGCGTGGCGTGGCACTCCGTGATTGACCCCATATAAAGATTTCTTTATATGATGCGCCATGGTTCCGGCTCTCGACATCCTGCGCGCGGCGAGCGACGCCACCCGGCTGCGGGTGCTGACGCTGCTGCGCCACATGGAGCTGTCGGTCGGCGAACTGGCACAGGTGTTGGGGCAGAGCCAGCCGCGTGTCAGCCGCCATGTGAAGATCCTGTGCGATGCGGGCCTCGCGGTCCGGCGCAAGGAGGGAAGCTGGGTGTTCGTGGCGCTGGGCGCGCCGCCGGTGGTGGCGCCGCTCATCGGCGCGCTCGATAGCTGGCTGCCGCAGGGCGATGCGTGGCGCGTCGCCGATCTGGCGCGGCTGGCGGCGGTGCGCGCCGACCGGGCGAGTGCGGCGGCGGCGTGGTTCGAGGCGCATGCCGGCGAATGGGATGCGATCCGCTCGCTCCATGTCGCCGAGGAAGCGGTCGAGGCGGCGATGGCGCGCACGCTGGGGCAGGCGCGGCTTGGCCTGCTGGTCGACATCGGCACCGGCACCGGGCGGATGCTGGAGCTGTTCGCGCCGCAATCGGCCGCCGCGATCGGGATCGACCGCTCGTCGGAGATGCTGCGCCTCGCCCGCGCGAAGCTGACCGAACGCGGATTGGACCATGCCGAGCTGCGCCAGGCGGACCTGTATGCGCTGCCGATCGAGGATGGCGCGGCCGATGCGGCGGTGGTCCATCACGTGCTGCATTTCGCGCAGCATCCCGGCGCCGCGATCGCCGAGGCGGCGCGGGTGCTGCGGCCGGGCGGGCGGTTGCTGATCTGCGACTTCGCGCCGCACGAGCGCGAGGAGTTGCGCTCGCGCGACGCGCATGCGCGACTGGGCTTTTCCGACGAACAGATGCTGCGCTGGTTCGGCGATGGCGGGCTTGCCCCGGTGTCGATCGAGACGCTCGATGGGGCCGAACTGACGGTCAAACTATGGATGGGACGTCGCTTGGGCGACGTGCAAGAGGTGAAGGCGGCATGATTCCGACCATTTCCGATATGGAAGAAGCCCGGCGTGCGCTCGACGCGCCGCTGTTCGCCGATCTGGCGGGCGACTGTTCGGTCAGCTTCGAATTCTTTCCGCCCAAGAACGAGAAGATGGAAGCCGCGCTGTGGGAGACGGTGCGCGCGCTCGAACCGCTGGCGCCGAAGTTCGTCTCTGTCACCTATGGTGCGGGTGGTTCGACCCGCGAGCGCACGCATGCGACGGTCGAGCGGATCGCGCGCGAGACGTCGATGCCCGCCGCCGCGCACCTGACCTGCGTCGAGGCGAGCCGTGCCGAGATCGACGAGGTCGCCCAGGCCTATTGGGCGGCGGGCGTGCGCCATATCGTCGCGCTGCGCGGCGATCCGCCGACGATGGGGCAGAAGTTCGTCGCGCACCCGGATGGCTATGAAAACGCCGCGGCGCTGGTGGCGGGGTTGCAGAAGCTGCACCCGTTCGAGATTTCGGTCGCGGCCTATCCCGAATGTCATCCCGATTCCGAACATCAGGCGGCCGACCTCGACAACCTCAAGCGCAAGATCGATGCCGGGGCGACGCGGGCGATCACGCAATTCTTCTTCACGCCCGAAGCGTTCTTCCGCTTCCGCGACGCGGCGGCGGCGGCGGGGATCAATGCCGACCTCGTGCCGGGCATCCTGCCGGTGTCGAACGTGGGGCAGGTGCGCAAGTTTGCCGGCATGTGTGGTGCCGCGATCCCGCCATGGATGGACCGGCTGTTCGAGGGGCTGGACGATCACCCCGGCGCGCGCGCGCTGGTGGCGGCGACGGTCGCCGCCGAGATGTGCCGCAAGCTGTACGCCGGCGGCGTGCGCGACTTTCATTTCTACACGCTCAACCGCGCCGAACTGTCCTATGCGATCTGCCACCTGATGGGCCTGCGCCCGAAGGCGGCGGCGGTCGCGGCGGCGGCGTGATCCGAGAGGAATTGCCATGACCGATGCTCGCCAACGCCTGAACGAACAGGCCGCCAGCCGCGTCCTCATCACCGACGGCGCGTTCGGGACCGAGATCCAGAACTGGAAACTGTCCGAGGCCGATTATGCCGGCCAACTGATGCTCGGCCACGACCAGAAGGGCAACAACGACATCTTGGCGATCACCAAGCCGGAAGTGCCCGAGACGATCACCCGCGCCTATCTCGACGCCGGGTCGGACATCGTGTCGACCAACACGTTCAGCGCGAACCTCATCAGCCAGGCCGATTACGGGGCCGAGGCGCTGGTCGCCGACATCAATATCCAGAGCGCGCGGATCGCCCGCCGCCTCGCCGACGATTATGCCGCGCGCGACGGGCGGCCGCGCTTCGTGGCCGGGGCGATCGGGCCGACCAACAAGACGCTGTCACTCAGCCCCGACGTCAACGATCCGGGCTATCGCGAGATCGATTTCGATCACCTCAAGGCCGTCTATCGCGAACAGATCGACGCGCTGGTCGATGGCGGGATCGATTTCGTGTTGATCGAGACGGTGTTCGATACGCTGAACGCCAAGGCCGGCGTCATGGCGGCGATCGAGGCGGGGCAGGCGCTCGGCCGCGACCTGCCGATCATGTTGTCGATGACGCTGACCGACCTGTCGGGGCGCAACCTGTCGGGGCACACCGTCGAGGCGTTCTGGCATGCGGTGCGCCATGCGCGGCCGGTGACGATCGGGCTGAACTGCTCGTTCGGCGCGGAGCAGTTGCGGCCGCACGTCAAGACGCTGAGCGAAATCTGCGACACGCTCATCATGGTTTATCCCAACGCGGGGCTGCCCAATGAACTGGGTGCCTATGACGAACTGCCGGCGACGACCGCGTCGCTGGTCGGCGACTGGGCCGATCACGGGCAGGTCAATATTCTGGGCGGCTGCTGCGGATCGACCCCGGCGCATATCAAGGCGATGGCCGAGCGGGTGCGCGGCGTGACCCCGCGCCGGGTGCCGAGCGTGCCAGTGCGGACGCGGCTCGCCGGATTGGAACCGTTCACGATGGCGGCGTGACCATCATAGCCCTCTCCCCCTTGGGGGAGAGGGTTGGGAGAGGGGGTGTCCACGACCGTTGTGGCTTACAGCCCCTCTCCCCGGCCCTCTCCCCCTGAAGGGGAGAGGGAGATTTTCGTACCCCAGACCTTCTCCGGACCGGGAGAGGGAGCAGAAAGTGCCATGACCAACGCTTCGACCAATTTCGTCAACATCGGCGAACGCACCAACGTCACCGGATCGGCCCGCTTCAAGAAGCTGGTGATGGCCGGCGACTATGCCGCCGCGGTCGAGGTGGCGCTGCAACAGGTCGAGAGCGGCGCGCAGGTCCTCGACGTCAACATGGACGAGGGGTTGCTCGACGCGCACCATGCGATGACGACGTTCCTGAAGCTCATCCAGGCCGAGCCGGACATCGCGCGCATTCCGGTGATGGTCGACAGTTCCAAATGGGACGTGATCGAGGCGGGGCTGAAGTGCGTGTCGGGCAAGCCGATCGTCAATTCGATCAGCATGAAGGAGGGCGAGGAACAGTTCCTGCGCCACGCCCGCATCTGCATGAACTATGGCGCGGCGGTCGTCGTGATGGCGTTCGACGAGGTCGGACAGGCCGATACCCAGGCGCGCAAGGTCGAAATCTGCTCGCGCGCCTACGACCTGCTGATGACCATCGGCTTCCCGCCCGAGGACATCATTTTCGACCCCAATATCTTCGCGGTGGCGACGGGGATCGAGGAGCATAACAACTACGGCGTCGACTTCATCGAGGCATGTCGGGAGATCAAGGCGCGCTGCCCGCATTGCCATATCTCGGGCGGGCTCTCGAACCTGTCGTTCAGCTTCCGCGGCAACGAGCCGGTGCGGCGCGCAATGCACTCGATCTTTCTCTATCACGCCATTCCGGCGGGGATGGACATGGGGATCGTGAACGCGGGCCAGCTCGACGTGTACGACACGATCGATGCCGAGCTGCGGGTGGCGTGCGAGGACGTGATCCTCAACCGCGATCCCGGTGCCACCGACCGGCTCATCGCGCTCGCCGAGAAATACAAGGGCACCGATGCGGTGGCGGAAAAGGCGGCGGCCGAATGGCGCTCGCTGCCCGTCACCAAGCGGCTGGAATATGCGCTGGTCAAGGGCATCGACGCGCATGTCGTCGACGATACCGAGGAATGCCGGCAGCAGTTCGCCCGCCCGATCGAGGTGATCGAGGGGCCGCTCATGGACGGGATGAACGTCGTCGGCGACCTGTTCGGATCGGGCAAGATGTTCCTGCCGCAGGTCGTCAAGTCGGCGCGGGTGATGAAGAAGGCGGTGGCGCACCTGCTGCCGTTCATCGAGGCTGCGAAGGAGCCCGGGGCCAAGGGCAAGGGCAAGATCATCATGGCGACCGTCAAGGGCGACGTGCATGACATCGGCAAGAACATCGTTGGCGTCGTCCTGCAATGCAACGGCTTCGACGTGGTCGATCTGGGCGTGATGGTGCCGTGGACCCGCATCCTCGAAGCCGCGAACGAGAATGACGCCGACATGATCGGGCTGTCGGGGCTCATCACCCCCAGCCTCGACGAGATGGTGACGGTGGCCGAGGAGATGAAGCGCGCCGGCATGACCATGCCGCTGCTGATCGGCGGGGCGACCACGTCGAAGGTGCATACCGCGCTGCGCATCTCGCCGGCCTATGATGGGCCGATCGTCCATGTGCTCGACGCATCGCGCGCGGTCGGCGTGGCGACGACGCTGGTCAGCGACACCGGCCGCAACGCCTATGTCGCGCAGATCGCCGCCGATTACGAAGCGGTGCGCGTGGCCCGCGCGGGCAAGGGGCAGAGCGAGCTGACGCCGCTCAGTGATGCGCGCGCCAACCGCTTCACGGCCGATTTCGCGCAGAAGCCCGGCGCGCCGGTGAAGCCCGGCCGGCATGTGTTCGACGATTGGGACCTCGCCGACCTGCGCGCCTATATCGACTGGACGCCGTTCTTCCGCGCATGGGAACTGGCGGGCAATTTCCCGGCGATCCTGACCGATGCCGTGGTCGGCGAGAGCGCATCGTCGCTCTATGAGGATGCGCAGGCGATGCTCGACCAGATCATCGCCGAGAAGTGGCTGACCGCGAAGGGCGTGGCCGCGCTGTGGCATTGCCATGCACAGGGCGACGACGTGATCGTCGACGTGCCCGCCGAGCAGATCGAACCGGCGCTGGAGGCGGGGCGCGTCTCACCGCTGTCGGGGGTGCCGCACGACTTCGCCACGCCGATGCAGACGACCCATGCCACCCACGCGATCCGCATGCCGTTCCTGCGCCAGCAGGTGAACAAGCGCGAGGGGCGCGCCAACATGTGCCTCGCCGATTTCGTCGATCCGGCGGGCGACTGGATGGGCGGCTTCGCGGTCGGCATCCACGGCATCGACCCGCACATCGCCCGGTTCAAGGCGGCGCACGATGATTATCAGGACATTCTCCTGAAAGCGCTGGCCGATCGGCTGGCCGAGGCGTTCGCCGAACGGCTGCACCATCATGTCCGCACCGAATTGTGGGGCTATGCGCAGGGCGAGCAACTGACCAACGAGGCGATGATCCGCGAACAGTATCGCGGCATCCGCCCGGCACCGGGCTATCCGGCCTGCCCCGACCATAGCCAGAAGCCGATCCTGTTCGAGATGCTGGGCGCGACGCAGGGCACCGGCATCACCCTGACCGACAGTTTCGCGATGCTGCCGACGGCGGCGGTATCGGGGTTCTACTTCGGCCATCCCGACAGCGCGTACTTCGGCGTCGCGCGGATCGGGCGCGATCAGCTTACCGACTATGCCGCGCGGCGTGGGGTGAGCGTGGAACAGGCGGAGCGCTGGCTGCGGCCGAATCTGGATTGATCGACATTCCATCGGAACATCGGTGAATTGCTCCCCTCCCTGAAAGGGAGGGGCTGGGGGTGGGTTGGTCTGCGAGGGAAGGCCAAGCGTTCCACAACCGGCCGACCCACCCCCGACCCCTCCCTTTCAGGGAGGGGAGAGCGGAAACGCCTTGTTGCATGACGAAGGGAGGCGTGGGCACGTTCGTTCAATCGAACCAAAGCCCGCCTCCGCCGTTACCCTGCGCAATGAAACGATATGTTGTAACTTCGCGCGCGGTGCGGCATAGCGATGCCATGCGTAGCACTGTCATCCGTCCGGCCGGAGTCGAGGGTCGTCTCGACCGTATCGGCATGGTGTTGTCCGGGCTGTGCGCGGTGCATTGCGTGTCGACCGTCATCCTGACGTTGCTGCTCGCCTCGGTCGGGGGGGCGTTGCTGCATCCCGCGATCCATGAAGTGGGCCTTGCCGTCGCCGTCGCGATCGGGGTGGTGGCGCTCGGCAGCGGCTATTGGCGCCATGGCCGCCGCCTGCCGACGCTGGTCGGTGGTCTGGGCCTGACGATAATGGCCGCCGCGCTGATGCTGCCGCATGGGCTGCCCGAGGCGCTGGCGACGATCGCCGGGGTGGCGCTGCTGGCGTTCGGCCACCATCTCAACCGCCGCGCCGCCTGATCGGCTTGCCGCGCGGTGCGGCCACGCTTATCTTGGATCGCATGGCGCATGAGCATCACGAACATAACGGCCCGGCATGGAACAAGGCCGCCGAGGCGGCGCTGATCCGCGCGGGCGAACAATGGACCGCGATGCGTGCCAGCATCTTCGACGTGCTGGCATCGTTCGACAAGCCGGCCTCGGCCTATGACATCGCCGATGCGGTATCGAAGGCGCAGGGGCGGCGGGTGGCACCCAACAGCGTCTATCGCATCCTCGACCTGTTCGTGAACGCGAACCTCGCCCGGCGGGTGGAGAGTGCCAACGCCTATCTGGCGAACACCCATCCCGACTGCATTCACGACTGCATCTTCCTCGTGTGCGACGCTTGCGGACAGACGACGCATATCGATGACGACAGCATCACCCGCAACGTCCGCTCGGCGGCTTGCGGCGCGGGATTCACGCCCATTCGCCCGGTGATCGAAGTACGCGGCACCTGTGCCCTGTGCAGTGCAGCATCGGCCGTCGCCTGAACCTGCACTGAACTTCCACAATAGTTTGTCCGGCAGCGCGCCTACGGCCAATCGACAGTCCGGTTGACCTGCGATACAGACGGTTGATGGCCGAACCTCTTCACACGCCGCTGCTCGACACCGTTCAGACGCCCGCCGACCTGCGCAAACTGCCCCCCGCCGACTTGCGGCAACTCGCCGACGAACTGCGGCAGGAGACGATCAGCGCGGTCGGCACGACCGGCGGCCATCTGGGGTCGGGGCTCGGCGTGGTCGAACTGACGGTGGCGATCCATTACGTGTTCGATACCCCGGCCGACCGGCTGGTGTGGGACGTCGGCCACCAATGCTATCCGCACAAGATCCTGACCGGGCGGCGCGACCGCATCCGCACGCTGCGCCAGGGCGGGGGGCTGTCGGGCTTCACCAAACGGTCGGAGAGCGAATACGACCCGTTCGGCGCGGCGCACTCCTCCACCTCGATCTCGGCGGCGCTGGGCTTCGCGGTCGCCAACAAGATCGCGGGCACACCCGGCAAGGGCATCGCGGTGATCGGCGACGGCGCGATGTCGGCGGGCATGGCCTATGAGGCGATGAACAACGCCGAACAGGCGGGCAACCGCCTCGTTGTGATCCTGAACGACAACGACATGTCGATCGCGCCGCCGGTGGGTGGCCTGTCGGCCTATCTGTCGCGCATCGTGTCGAGCCGCGAGTTTCTCGGCATCCGCGAGGCGTTCAAGAAGCTGGCCCGCAAGCTGCCGCGCCCGCTGCACACCGCCGCGCGCAAGACCGACGAATTCGCCCGCGGCATGGCGACCGGCGGCACGTTGTTCGAGGAGCTGGGCTTTTATTATGTCGGGCCGATCGACGGGCACAACCTCGACCATCTGATCCCCGTCCTCGAAAACGTCCGCGATGCCGAGGAAGGGCCGATCCTCGTCCATGTCGTGACCAAGAAGGGCAAGGGCTATGCCCCGGCCGAGGCGGCGGCCGACAAGTATCACGGCGTGCAGAAGTTCGACGTCATCACCGGCACGCAGGTAAAGGCCCCCGCCGGCCCGCCGCAATATCAGAACGTGTTCGGCCATACGCTGTCGGCACTGGCCGACACGGACGACCGCATCTGCGCGATCACCGCCGCGATGCCGTCGGGCACCGGGCTCGACCGGTTCGCCAGGGACCATGGCGACCGGTTCTTCGACGTCGGCATCGCCGAACAGCACGCCGTGACCTTTGCCGCCGGTCTGGCCGCGCAGGGGATGCGGCCGTTCTGCGCGATCTATTCGACGTTCCTGCAACGCGCCTATGACCAGGTCGTCCACGACGTCTGCATCCAGAACCTGCCGGTACGCTTCGCGATCGATCGCGCCGGGCTGGTCGGCGCGGACGGCGCGACCCATGCCGGCAGCTTCGACGTGACCTATCTCGCCACCTTGCCCAACATGGTGGTGATGGCGGCGGCGGACGAGGCGGAACTGGTTCACATGACCTACACCGCCGCCGAATATGACGCGGGCCCGATCGCGGTGCGCTATCCGCGCGGCAACGGCGTCGGCGTGGCGCTGCCCGAGATCCCGCAGAAGCTGGAGATCGGCAAGGGCCGGCTGGTGCGCGAGGGGCACAAGGTCGCGATCCTGTCGCTCGGCACCCGCCTCGAAGAAGCGTTGAAGGCCGCCGACGCGCTGGAGGCCAAGGGGCTGTCGACAACGGTCGCCGACCTGCGCTTCGCTAAGCCGCTGGACGAGGCGATGATCCGCCGGTTGCTGACCAGCCACGAGGTGGCGGTGACGGTCGAGGAGAATGCCGTGGGTGGCCTCGGCGCGCATGTGCTGACCTTTGCCAGCGACAACGGGCTGATCGACGGCGGGTTGAAGCTGCGCACGATGCGCCTGCCCGACAGCTTCCAGGACCAGAACGCACCGGCGAAGCAATATGACGAGGCGGGGCTGAACGCGCCGCAGATCGTCGACACGGTGCTCTCCGCGCTGCGCTGGAACGACAGCGGGGTCGCCGAAGTCCGGGCATGACCGGCGGGCAGAAGGCCGCCGCGATCATCGCGCTGGTGGTGATCGCCATGGTCGCGTTCAACTGGTCGCTGTGGCGCCGGCTGAAGGCGGCGCAGGCCGAGCGGGCGGGCTGGAGCGCGGCCGATTTCGACGCGCAACTGGTGGCGAACGGGGTGTCTGCGCAGGTGGCGGTGCTGGTGCGGGAGTTGGTGAGCGCGCCGTTCTATGGTGCTGGCATAGCGCCGCATCCCGATGACGATTTCGCCCGGTTTCTGGCGGTCGATGAAACCGAAGTCGCCGATATTGCCGCTACCGGCTGTGAGGAACTGGGAGCCGACCGGCCGGAGCCGACGGACGTACCCCCGATCCGCGACCTGAGCGATCTGGCGGAGTATCTCCAGTCGGTTGCCGACGCGAGACGAACGGCATAGATTGATCGCCGAGGAGACTGATCGATGAAGGTCGAGAAGATCGGGGACACGCTCGCCGTCCGGATTCCCTATGATGTGGCCACGGCACTCGGGCTGCACGAAGGGGACGGGGTTGCGATCCAGCGGCTTTCCGAACCAAAGCGTCTTGGCGATGCGGAACTGGCGGAGCTATGGGCAAGCATGGACGAGTTGGTCCGCCCGTTTCCTCCAGGATACAAGTTCGATCGCGAGGAAGTGAACGCGCGTTGATGCGGGCGTTCCTCGACACCAATATTCTGCTATATGCCTATGCTGACGATCCGAAGCAGGTTTCGGCACGACGATTGATCGACGGTACACCCATCATCAGCGTTCAGTGCCTGAACGAGTTTGCCGTCGTCAGCCGACGCAAGCAGCAACTGTCGTGGATCGAGATCGCGAGGCGGATCGCGTTGATCCGACAGGGTATGAGCAGCATCGTCCCCCTTACCGAAACGATCCATGCCGACGGCCTGCGCATCGCCGAACGCTACAAGCTCCAGATCTACGACAGCATGATCGCCGCCGCCGCACTGTCGGCCGGGTGCGATCGGTTGTGGAGTGAGGACCTCCAGCACGGCCTGATGATCGATGGCCGGCTGGACGTCGCCAATCCGTTCCTGTGATTACACCCCGTAATAGCGCTGCTGCATCGCATCGGTCGCGCTGACTGCCAGCACCGAACGTGCTTCCGACGGCGCGCGGACGTGGCCGCGCCCGTCGCCCGAGGCGTCGATCACCCGGTCGAGCAACTCCTGCCCTTCCTCCCACCAGCCGATGCCACTGGCGGCGTTGAGATGCCCTTGCGCGCCGGCGTCGACGAAGTGGCTGCCCCAATCGACCGCCATCGAATGCGCCCGCTCGATCGAGATCCACGGATCGTCGGTCGATGCGACGACGATCGACGGGAACGGCAGCGGAATGCGCGGTGCGGGCGCGAAACCCTGCAACTCGATGGGCGCACCGGCGCGGTCGACATCGGCCGGGGCGACGAGCAGCGCGCCCGCGACCGGCCAGCCATAGGGCTGTCCCGACAATTGCGCCCACCATGCGATCGCAAGGCAGCCGAGCGAATGGCCGGCGAGCACCACCGGGGCCTGCGCCTGACGGATCGCCTGGTCGAGCTTCGTCACCCACGCATTGCGCAGCGGCCGCGACCACAGTCCCAGTTCGACGCGCGCGGTGTCGGGCCGCGATTGTTCCCACAATGTCTGCCAATGCGACGGGCCGGAGCCATTGAGGCCCGGCACGGTCAGCACGGTCGGCGATCCGGCGGATAGACTGGAAAACTGGGCCATCGTCCTGCTCCTTGGCAACAACGGTGGAAGCCGGCACCCCTTGGCTTAGGGAGGATCGGGAGTCGGCTTCCGGCACTCAAGATATTCCCACTGTTCCAATAGGCAATAGCCCCGCCGACGAATCGAACGCGGCTTGCGGCCAGCCGAAAGCCGCGCCATGGACGCGCCATGGCCAAGCAGCGCGCAGACCAGCTCCTCGTCGATCGCGGCCTCGCCGAAAGCCGCACCCGCGCGCAGGCGCTGGTGATGGCGGGCCTCGTGTTCGTCGGCGATCGCAAGGTCGACAAGCCCGGACAGCAACTGTCGGACGACGTGGTGATCGACGTGCGCGGGCGCGATCACCCGTGGGTGTCGCGCGGCGGGATCAAGCTGGCGCACGGGCTCGACCGGTTCGGCTGGGACGTGACCGATGCCGTGGCGATCGACGTGGGATCGTCGACCGGCGGCTTCACCGACGTGCTGCTCACGCGCGGCGCGGCCCGGGTCTATGCGGTCGACAGCGGCACCAACCAGCTTGCGTGGAAGCTGCGGCAGGACCCGCGCGTCATCGTCCACGAACAGTTGAGCGCGCGGCTGCTGACCGAAACGCACATCCCCGAACCGATCGATCTGGTGGTGTGCGATGCCAGCTTCATCGCGCTGGAAAAGGTGCTGGCCGTCCCGCTGACCTTCGTGCGCCCCGGCGGACGGCTGCTGGCGCTGGTCAAGCCGCAGTTCGAGGCGGGGCGCGGCGAGGTCGGCAAGGGCGGGGTGGTCCGTGACCCGGCAATCCATGCGCGGGTATGCGACGCGGTGGCGAACTGGCTGACCGGCATCGGCTGGCGGGTCGAGGGGATCGATCCCAGTCCCATTACGGGACCCGAGGGGAACGTCGAGTTTCTCCTTGCGGCACATGCGCCCGCTACCGTTCCTTTGTCCGATATTGACGCACCCGATACACCGCGCCATGCGCCCTAAGCGTGTCGCCATGGCGGCGCGAACCGAAGGGGGTCGGGGATGAGCGAGATCGCATCGAAGGGGCAGTTGCGCGCGGGGTTCCTGCGCTGGGCGGTGGTGACGGTGCCGCTGATCCTGCTGCTGGGGTTCCTGTCGGGGCGGATGGTCCCGGTGGGGTCGGAGAACCGCTGGTATCAGTTGCTCACGCTGCCGGCAGTGCGCCCGCCCGACTGGGCGTTCGGCGTGGTGTGGACCGCGCTCTACATCCTGATGGGGGTGTCGCTGGCGATGATCCTGAACGCGCGTGGCGCGCGTGGGCGGGGCAGCGCGATCGCGATCTTCGCGATCCAGATGGTGCTGAACCTTGCGTGGACCCCGCTGTTCTTCGGCGCGCATCAGGTGTCGGCGGCGCTGATCCTCCTCATCGTGCTGTTCGTCGCCGCGCTCATCACCACTGTCGCCTTCGGGCGCATCCGGCCGCTCGCGGCGTGGCTGCTGGTGCCGTATCTGGCATGGCTGGTGATCGCGACCGCGCTCAACTGGCAGATCGACCGGGCGAACCCGGATGCGGAGGCCCTTGCGTCGCCGCCCGCCTCCACCCAAATCGACCTGTAGCATCGGGCGAAGCGTCGCCCGCCGATCCGAAGGAAGTTCCATGCAGTCCGACAACCGCCTGTTCGACGATTTCGCCAAGTTCGTGAACGGTGCCGCGGGCACGATCGCCGGCATGGCGCGCGAAGGCGAGGCTGCCGCGCGCGAGCGGGCCAAGACGTTTCTGGGCGGCATGGACTTTGTCAGCCGCGACGAGTTCGAGGTGGTGAAGGCGATGGCCGTCGCCGCCCGCGACGAGGCCGACACGCTGCGCGCCCGGCTCGACGCGCTGGAGGCGAAGCATGCGGCGGACGTTCCGGCCCCGGTTAGCTTCGACAAGGAACCGGGGGCGGGCGAGGGCGCGCTCTGATTCTTCCTGCCGGGTCGCTTGGGTCGATTTGATTCACGCGAAGGCGCGGAGACGCGGAGACGCGGAGAAGAAGCAGAAGGATTGTTCGCGCAGAGGCGCGGAGGCGCGGAGAGGTTCCGGGTGGGGCGGTCGTCACCCGCCCGGCGAAGTTCTTCATTTGCCGATCGGTGAGATGGAGAGCCGCTATCGCGGCGGGTCTGACCTATTTGCGCCTCCGCGCCTCCGCGCGAACATCCCTTCTTCTCCGCAATCAGCCCAACTCGCCGCCACTCGAAGCAGCGCGCAACACCCTCGGCGAACGCACCCCCTCCGCGTCTCCGCGCCTTCGCGTGAACCAAACTTCTTCGACCTTCTCACCACGCCCGGTTTCGCGACCGCAAGATTCGTCCTACAGCACCCGCATGATGCTCGACGAAGTGGAAGAAGACGGCGACGACGCCGCACCGATCGATACGCTGGAGCGGTATTTCGCCGCCCATGGCTGGAAGAATGAACGCGACGCCGACGAGATCGTCGCGCAGGTGAAGGGAAGTTGGACCGAATTCGAGCTGCGCGCGATCTGGCGCGGCGAGGACGGGGTGCTGCAATTCCTTGCGCTGCCCGACGTGCGCGTCCCCGACGAGCGGCGCGCGGCGATGTACGAGACGATCGGCCTCATCAACGAACAGCTCTGGATCGGCCATTTCGAACTGTGGTCGTCGAGCGGCATCCTGTTGTTCCGCCATGCCGCGATGCTCGGCGACGAACCGCAACTGACGCTCGATCAGGCCGAGATGCTGGTCGACGCCGCGATCGACGAATGCGAACGCTTCTATCCGGTGTTCCAGTTCGTGATGTGGGGCGGCAAGACCCCGAAGGAGGCGATCGCCGCCTCGATGATCGAGACGCAGGGCGAGGCGTGACGATGGACGGCGGCGCGCTGTGGCTGATCGGCTGCGGCAATATGGGCGGGGCGATGCTCGCGCGCTGGCTGGCCGAGGGTCATGATCCGGCGCGGATCACCGTCGTCACCCGCTCGCCGCGCGCGCTGCCGCCGGGCGTCGCCCATGCGACGACGCTGCCCGAAGGGCCGCCGCCCGCCACCGTGATCCTCGCGATGAAGCCGCAGCAACTGGACGCGGTCACGGCGAGCTTCGCCCCGCGCATCGCCGGCACGCCGCTGCTGATCTCGATCCTTGCCGGGGTCGAGGAGGCGGCGCTGGCGCAGCGGTTCGACGTGGGCACGATCGTGCGCGCCATGCCCAACCTGCCGGTCGCGATCGGGCAGGGGGTGGTGGCGCTCCACAGCCACGGCACGAACGCACCGGCGCGCGACACCGCCGAGGCGCTGATGCGGCCGTTGGGACTCGTCGAGTGGATCGAGGATGCCGCGCTGTTCGATGCGGTAACGGCGCTGTCGGGCTGCGGGCCGGGGTTCGTGTTCCGCTTCGTCGACGCGCTCGCCGCCGCCGGGGCCGCGCTCGGCCTGCCCGCCGATCAGGCGCAGCGGCTCGCGCTGGCGACGGTGCGCGGATCGGCGACGATGGCGGCGGACGCCGACGTGTCGCCGGCGGTGCTGGCCGACCGGGTCGCCAGTCCGGGCGGATCGACGCGGCAGGGGCTGAACGTCCTCGATGCCGACGATGCGCTCAAACGCCTGCTGGTGGCGACGCTGACCGCGTCGGAACGGCGCAATGCGGAGATGGCGGCGGCGGCGCGGGCATGATCCGCGCGCTGTTGCTCGTGCTGGCGTTGCTGGGTGCTGCCCCGGCATGGGCGCAGGGCGCGCCCGCCGACGTGCGCGAACGCCAGCGGGTATGCGCGGGCAAGGACGGCTGGAGCGATCCCGCGCCGCCGGTCCGTATTTACGGCAATACGTATGACGTCGGCACCTGCGGCATCACCGTGCTGCTATTGACCGGCCCGGCCGGCCATGTCGTGATTGACGCGGCCACGGCGCAGGCGGTGCCGTCGATCCTCGCCAACATCACCCGGCTGGGCTTTCGGCCGCGCGACGTGAAACTGCTGCTGATGAGCCACAGCCATGTCGACCACGCCGGCGGGCTGGCGGCGCTGCAACGCGCCACCGGCGCGCGGCTGATGGCGAGCGCCGCCGCGCGCGCGGTGCTGACCAGCGGGAAGGCGGCGGTGGACGATCCGCAGGCGACGATCCTGACCCCGGTCGCGCGGGTGCCGGTGGCCGGCACGGTGGACGATGGGCAGACGCTGAGCGTCGGTCCCGTTCGCATTCTCGCCCATTCGACCCCCGGCCACGCTCCCGACGGGATGAGCTGGTCGTGGACCTCGTGCGAGGGTGGCAAATGTTATCGGATGGTCTTTGCCGACAGCCTGTCGGCGGTATCGGCCGACACCTATCGCTTCATCGACCACCCCGACTATGTCGCCCGCCTGCGCGGCAGCATCGGGCGGGTCGCGGCGCTGAAATGCGACATCCTGCTGACTCCGCATCCGGGAGCCAGCTACATGGGCGAGCGGCTGGCGAACCGGGGGATGCTGGCCGACCCGCGCGGCTGCACCAACTATGCCGCCGAAGCGATGGTGCGACTGGAAAGCCGGTTGCTGCGCGAGGCGAAGCCGGCGGAAGGCCGGACCCCGATCGCCGGCCCGACCGAACCCTTCTGCCCCGACCCGAAGACGCCGCTACCCATTGTTGCCGCGGTACTGTCGCCGGGAATCAAGTTCCGGGTCGAGCCGTCGCCACGCGAGGTGGTCGAGCGCGGAATCCATTATGCGTTCGATGCCCATTCGCCGCTATGGGCCCGGTTCGGCAAGGCACTGTGCGACCCGGATCGCTGGCTGCCCGTCGGGACGCCGCGTGGTCGCTACGCGGAAGTCGTCATCTTTCCCAAGGATCAGCCGGAAGGGCCCTATGTCACGCTGACCTATCCCAGCTCGGAAGACCCGATGGCACCGGTCCAAGCCACGCTCAACGGTCGACCGATGTTGCTGCCGCAGCCGCTGGTCCGGTGGATGCTCGACAGCATCGTCACAATGCGCCCGATCCCCGGCACCGGTCACTACTGACCTGCGACGGGAGATGTCCGATCAGGCGTCCGACATCTCCCCTCCCTGGCAAGGGAGGGGGCGGGGGTGGGTCGGCCGGTTGTGGAGCGCGTCCCCTTCCTCGCTGACCGACCCACCCCCAGCCCCTCCCTTGTCAGGGAGGGGAGCAAGTCTTGCGGCATCGTGGGACCTACCGCCCCAGCGCCGCCACCGCCGCCTTGTCGCCCGCCGGGATCAGCCCCTCCAGCACCGCCCAGAAGCCGCTGACCGCGTCCTGCCCCGCGCCCGAATAGGCGCGCGACAATTTGGCGTTGAGCATCTCGTACAGCCGCGCCTCCAGCGCCTGCCCCTCCGGCGTCAGTTTCAGCAGCCGCTGCCGCGCGTCGCGATCCCCCGCGCGGCTCTCGACCAGCCCGCGTTCGCTCAAGTCGCCCAGCACCCGGCCGAGCGACTGCTTGGTGATCGCCAGCAGCCGCAACAGGTCGCTGACCGACAGGTCGGGCCGCCGTGCGATGAAATACAGCGCGCGGTGGTGCGCCCGGCCCAGCTTCTGGTCGGCCAGCGCCTCGTCGATCGTGCGGGTCAGGTGGCTGTAGCCGAAATAGAGCAGCTCGATCCCGCGCCGCACCTCCGCTTCGCGCAGGAACAGCGCCGATGCGGTCATCGGCTGGGCGGGCGAAATTGGGGCAGTCATGTTGACCTGTTGTGCCATCCGGCCTAACCCGCCGCAAGCATTGATCGATGAGGATGCCATGAGCCAGCCGACCTTCGCCTTCGAACCCCATGCCAACCCGGTGGAGGCGAGCGAGCGCGCGGCGCGGATCGTGAATCCCGGTTTCGGGCGGGTCTTTACCGATCACATGGCGACGATGCGCTGGTCGGACGACAAGGGCTGGCACGATGCGAAGATCACCGCGCGCGCGCCGATCATCATGGACCCGGCCGCCGCCGTCCTCCATTACGCGCAGGAGATTTTCGAGGGGTTGAAGGCCTATACCCTGCCCGACGGCGGCGTTGCGCTGTTCCGGCCCGAACAAAATGCGCGGCGGTTCCAGCGGTCGGCACGCCGCCTCGCCATGGCCGAATTGCCCGAGGAACAGTTCCTCGCCTCGTGCCGCGACCTCGTGCTGGCCGAGCGCGAGTGGATTCCGGGCGGGGAGGGCAGCGCGCTGTATCTGCGCCCGTTCATGATCGCGTCGGAGACGTTCCTCGGCGTCAAGCCGTCGGCCGAATATCTCTACTGCGTCATCGCCTCGGCGGTCGGCAATTACTGGCCGGGCGGCGCGCGGAGCGTGTCGCTATGGGTGTCGCGCGAGTTCACCCGCGCCGCGCCCGGCGGCACCGGCGATGCCAAGTGCGGCGGCAACTATGCCACCAGCCTGCTCGCCCAGTCGGAGGCGATCAAGCAGGGCTGCGACCAGGTCGTGTTCCTCGACGCGGTCGAGCGCCGCTGGGTCGAGGAACTGGGCGGCATGAACATCTTCTTCGTGTTCGACGACGGCACGATGCTGACGCCGCCGCTGACCGGCACGATCCTGCCCGGCGTGACCCGCGACTCGATCCTGACGCTGGCGCGCGACGCCGGCATCGAGGTGCGCGAGGAACGCTATTCGATCGACCAGTGGCAGGCCGACGCCGCCAACGGCCGGCTGGTCGAGGCATTCGCCTGCGGCACGGCGGCGGTCGTCACCCCGATCGGCAAGGTGTCGTCGGCGGATTTCAGCTTCACCATCGGCGACGGCCAGCCGGGCGAGCGGACCCAGGCGCTGCTCAAGTCGCTGACCGACATCCAGCGCGGCCGCAGCAACGATCCGCATGGGTGGATGCAGCGGATCGGCTGATCCCGATAGCCCTCTCCCCTTCAGGGGAGAGGGTTGGGAGAGGGGAAGCGCAGGCCGCCGCTACCCCATCGCCCGCTTGTAATAATGGAACGGCAGGTAGCTCGCGACATGCTCCCAGCCCGCATCTTTCAGTCGCGCGGTGTCGCTGCCGCTGCCGCTGCCGACGCGGCGGCAATATTCCCATTGCCGGTCGCTGGTGCGGAACGTGAGCGTCAGCACCCCGACGCCGGTCAGTTCATGGCCCTGCCGGCCTTCGTCGGCAAGGATGCGCATCTCGTTGAACGCGGTGGCACCGGTGCGGACGACTTCGGCTTCCGCCATCGACGTATCGGTCGTCGTCAGCGCGCGGAAGCGCTGCTGCGCCGCCTGCTTGCTGATTCCCAGCACCTCGCCGATCTCGCTCCAGCTCAGGTCGGCCCGCCTGGCGGCATCGATCCAGCGATGCAGCGTCAACCGCGCCTCATCGGCGACGATATGCGCGGCGACGATCGCCTCGCCATAGCCCGCCTTGTCCTCGCCGCGGAACGGCGGCTCGCGCTCCGCCGCCCAGTCGAGCACGACCGCAGTGGTGCGCGTGCGCAACCGGTGTTCTTCGGCAATGTCCATGGCACGCTCCGTCAATGAAAGACTGACGGAAAGTCAATCGATCATTGACGAAGATACGTCAAGTAATTGTTGACGCTCTCACAACACCTCGAACAACCCCGCAGCGCCCATGCCGCCGCCGACGCACATCGTCACCACGACGTACTTCACCCCACGCCGCTTGCCCTCGATCAGTGCGTGGCCGGTCATCCGCGCGCCCGACATGCCGTAGGGGTGGCCGATCGAAATCGCGCCGCCGTTGACGTTCAGCCGGTCGTCGGGGATGCCCAGCACGTCCTGGCAATGCAGCACCTGCACCGCGAACGCCTCGTTCAGCTCCCACAGGCCAATATCGTCCATGCCCAGCCCAAACCGTTCGAGCAGCTTGGGCACCGCATAGACCGGGCCGATGCCCATCTCGTCGGGCTTGGTGCCCGCCACCGCCATGCCGACATAGCGGCCGAGCGGTTGCAGCCCGCGCTTGGCTGCCAGCGCTTCCTCCATCACGACGCACGCCGACGATCCGTCGGACAACTGGCTGGCGTTACCGGCGGTGATGACTGCCTGTTCGCCCATCACCGGTTTTAGGCTGCGCAGCCCCTCGATCGTGGTGTCGGCGCGGTTGCCTTCGTCCTTGGTCAGCGTGACCTCGTGCGTCGAGACGGCCTTGGTCGCCTTGTCGATCACGTTCATCGTCGCGGTGACGGGGATCAGTTCGGCGTCGAACCGGCCGTTCGCCTGCGCCTCGGCGGTGCGCTGTTGCGAACGCAGTGCATAGTCGTCCTGCCGATCGCGCGAGATGCCATAGCGCTGCGCCACGATCTCGGCGGTCTGGAGCATCGGCATATAGATGTCACCGTGCATCGCCACCAGTTCGGGGTCGAACGCGACACGCATCTGCGGCGTCTGGACGAGGCTGATCGATTCGACCCCGCCCGCGACGCAGATGTCCATCCGGTCGTGGACCACCTGCTTGGCGGCGGTGGCGATCGCCATCAGTCCGCTGGCGCATTGCCGGTCGATCGACATGCCCGACACGCTGGTCGGCAGCCCGGCGCGCAAGGCCGCCATCCGCGCGATATTGCCCGCCTGATGCCCCTGTTGCAGCGCCGCGCCAAACAGCACGTCGTCGACCTCGGCTCCCTCCACCCCGGCGCGCTCGATCGCGGCGCGGATCGAATGGCTGGCGAGGGTCGGGGCGGGCAGGTTGTTGAACGCCCCGCGATAGGCGCGGCCGATCGGGGTACGGGCGGTCGAGACGATGACGGCGGAACGCATGGGGCAGGCTTCCTCTACGGATAGTTCTTGGCGGGACGCCGTTTGGCGCTCCTCTCCTGCCGCCGGGAATAGCCGGATCGTAGTGGCAAGCGCAAGCCGGTGCCGCACCCGTTACCCTAAAACTGCGGTTCACGCCGTATCTGTACCAAACCGATCCTTCTAAAAATGCCGAGGGTCTCGTGCTTCTGTACCATCCGAGTCGTCATCCCAGCGAAGGCTGGGATCTCCCGGTGCGTGTGGGTGACAAGAGCCGCGAGAGGCCCCAGCCTTCGCTGGGGCGACGGTTCGGGGCGGATGGATAAGCCCGACATTCTCACCCCGGATCGACGATCCGCCCATCGGCCGCCGCCGTCAGGTTCACCTGCGTCGGATACGCGATCTCGATCCCCTCGGCGGCCAGCCGGCGCAGGATGGCGAGTCCCACCGCCGTCCGCCCGTCGTAGAAGGCGGCATAGTCGGCGCCGGGCGAATCAAAGATCACCTCGAAGTCGAGGCTCGACGCGCCGAAGCCGGTGAAGCCGCAGCGGACGAACTTGCGATCGTTCGCCTCGACGACCTTGCGCAGCATCGCGGGGATTCGCGCGCAGGTGTCGGCCGGGGTCTGATAGGTCACGCCGATCGCGAACACCGCGCGGCGATGCTCGCGCCGGCTGTTGTTGATGATTTCCTTGTCGAGCAGGTTCTTGTTGCTGATGATCCGCTCTTCGCCGGTGATCGAACGGATGCGGGTAGATTTGAGGCCGATCTCCTGAATCGATCCGTCGGTCTTGTCATAGCTGACGTTGTCGCCGCGCCGGAACGGCCGGTCGAAGATGATCGACAGCGCGGCGAACAGATCGGCGAAGATGCCCTGCGCCGCCAGACCGATGGCGATGCCGCCGACGCCGAGGCCGGCGACGAGGCCGGTGACGTTCACCCCCAGATTGTCGAGAACCACGATCAGCGCGATCGCGAACAGCGCGAAGGTGACGAGCAGCCGGATCAGCCCCATCGCCGATGCCAGCGCCTCGCCATGATAATGGTCGCTGGCGGTGCGCCGCTCGACGACGCCGAGGATCACCTCGCGCGCCCACACCGCCGCCTGGAACACCGATGCCACGGTGAACAGGAATTCGATGGTGTTGGTCACGGCGGGCGGTGCGCTGGCATAGCCGTCGACTAGCTTGGCGGCGAGCGTGACCATGAAGAACAGGCTGGTGCGCGACACCGCCTTGCCGACGATCCCGCCCCAGCCGGCGCGATCGTTCCGGCACAGCCTCAACGCCCAGCGGCGCACCATCAGCAGCACCAGCACGATGCCGGCGCCGACGCCCAGCGCGATCAGCACCTGCAACCACGTGTCGGCGATCCAGCGCGCGCTGTCCTGAAACAACAGTCGCGCCTGTGCCTGCGCGCGGTCGGCGTTGAACGCGCGCTCGACGGTCGCGGCGGGGGTGGCGGTATTGGTCATGGAAACCCTTTCACGCGGCGCGAGGCGCGGCGTCCTTCGCTTCGAGCAGCGCGATCAGCCCGCGCTCGTGCGCGGACAGGTGTTTGGCCGCGCGCGGCAGTGCCAGCGTGGTGCGGAACGCAGCCTGTCCGTCCTTCGCCAGATCGATCAGTAGCGGGTGGACATAGGATTTGCGTGCGATCGCCGGCGTATTGCCCAGCGCCTCGACGACGGGTTCGAGCATCGCCTTCAGGCTGATGTCCGCCTCCGCCTGCGCCAGCGCCTGAAACGCCAGCACGCTGGCCCCCCAAGTGCGGAAATGCTTGGCGGTGAAATCGCCGCCCATTGCCTCGCGGATATACGCATTCACGTCGCTCGACGTCACTGGATGCGCTTCGCCGTCGTCGTCGATCCAGCGGAACAGATGCTGGCCCGGCAGGTCCTGACACTTGCGCACGAAGCTGGCGAGCGAGCGGTCGGTGATGGTCAGCACGCGCAGCTTGCCCGACTTGGCGCGATACTGGAGTTTCAGCTTCGTGCCGGTCAGGTGCGCGTGGCGCTTGCGCAACGTCGTCGCGCCGTAACTCTTGTTGTCGCGCGCATAGCCTTCGTTGCCGACGCGCACCCGCCCCAGATCGAGCAGCCGTACCACCGCCGCCACCGCGCGTTCGCGGCTGAGCTTGCGCGCCTTCAAGTCGCGTTCGACCGCGCGGCGCAGGGCGGGCAGCGCATGACCGAACGCGGCGCAGCGGTCGTATTTCGCCAGCTCGCGCGCCTCGCGGAAGCCGGTGTGATAGCGGTATTGCTTGCGGCCCTTCTCGTCCCATCCGATCGCCTGGATATGGCCGGTGGGGTCGGGGCAATACCATGCGTCGCGATAGGCGGGGGGCAGGCCGATCGCGTTCAGCCGCTCGATCTCCGCCGCGTTGGTGATCCGCTTGCCGTTGGCCGCGGTATATTCCCACCCCTTGCCACGCCGGCGGCGGGTGATGCCCGGCGCGTCGCAGTCGGAAAAGACGCAGCCGGGCGCACAGTCGATCGGTTCGGCGCAGTCGGCCATCGGGGTTCCCGTCTCAGTTGGTCCGATCAATGTTCGGCTCGTCGCTTCGTTCCGGGAACCCCCACCGGATCGACCGGTTGAGAGGCCGATCCCTTTCCACGGAGACTGCCCCATGGCCGACCTCACCAATGCCCGCGTGCTGATCCTCGCGACCGACGGGTTCGAGGAATCCGAACTGTTCGATCCGCGTCAGGCGCTGCTCGACGCCGGCGCGCAGGTGACGCTCGCATCGATCAAGACCGATCCGATCCAGGGCGTCGTCAACGACAGCGAGAAGGCGCGCACGATCACCCCCGACCTGACGCTGGAGGAGGTCGACACCGAACAATATGACATGCTGCTGCTGCCCGGCGGCGTCGGCAATCCCGACAAACTGCGGATCGAGGAACGCGCGGTCGAGATCGTCAGCGAGTTCATGGACGATGACAAGATCGTCGCCGCGATTTGTCACGCGCCGTGGCTGCTGGTCGAGGCCGACGTGGTCGACGGCCGCCGCGTGACGAGCTGGCCGTCGGTGCGCACCGACCTCGAAAACGCCGGGGCCGATGTGGTCGACGAGGAAGTCGTGATCGACGACAACCTCATCACCAGCCGCAAGCCCGCCGACATTCCTGCCTTTTCGAAGGCGATCCTCGAGGCGTTGGCGAGCGAACTGGCCGAGGCGTGAGGGCAGGGCGCGGCGGTTCGCCGCCGCGCCCGACCACCAGGGCCGATTGACATTCGGTTCGCTGACGCGGAACGACGGTTCCATTCCGTTTCGTCACTCCCGCGAAGGCGGGAGTCCATATGCGCCAGCGTCGCGACTCCAGCCGAAACGTCAGCGGTTATGGATTCCCGCCTGCGCGGGAATGACCAAAATCCACGATTGTCCCTCAATGTCGAACGGTCCTAGTGCCGGCGTGTCGTCGGCGCTACGCTCCGGCGCATGCGCGACATGAAGACCGAAGCGGCGTTCCAGTCCTACCTCTTCCCCGGCGAACGCATCCGCTGGTCGGGTCGCCCCAAACAGGGGACCGCGTTCGGCGCGAGGGACGTGTTCCTGATCCCGTTCTCGCTGCTGTGGGGTGGTTTCGCGATCTTCTGGAACGTGATGGTATGGTCCGAACCGTTCGGCGGCGGTGATGGCGCGCCGCCGTTGTTCTTCCGGCTGTGGGGACTGCCGTTCCTGATCGTCGGCCTGTATCTGATCGCCGGCCGGTTCGTACACGACGCATGGCTGCGCAAGGCGCTGCGCTATGCCGTGTCCGACCAGCGCATTCTGATCCTGCGCAACCGCAAGTTCAGCTCGTTTGACATCGAACGGCTGCCGCGCCTCGATCTCACCGAACACCGCGATGGGACGGGGACGATCGATTTCGGCCCTGCCAACATCTTCAGTGCCATGAACGGCATGGACTGGTGGGTTCCGGCGCTGAACCGCTCGGGGCAGTTCTTCCGCATCGCCGCCCCGCGCGAGGTCTATCGCCTCATCCGCGAACCACGCGCCTGACCGGCACTCGCCCCAGGCCGTTGACCCATCGCTGCGCTGGCCGCTCGACGAAGCGGTAGAGCAGCCCCGACGCCACCGCCACCGCCGCGCAATAGGCCACCACCACGCCCCATGGCGCGGCGGCGGCATCGTTCACGAACAACAGCTTGAACACGAACCACATCGGGTAATGCGCCAGATAGGTCGCATAGCTGACCTCGCCCAGCCAATGCACCCAGCGCCCCTCCAGCATATTGCCCGGCCGCCCGGCGGTCAGCGCCAGCGCGAGGAGCAGCGCGGCGAAGCCCGCCGGCACCGCCACGCTCTCGCGCAGCCAGCCGAGAACGAACACAACCAGCGCACCGGTCGCAACCAGTGTCGCCACCGCCGCCATCCCGCGCACCCCCTGCCACCGCCGCCACAGCGCCGCCAGCATCACCCCCGTGCCGAACTCGCAGACGCAGCGCAGGACGCCGAACCGCCCGACGTCGCCGCCCAACCCGTTCTCGCCGTTCGCGGCCAGCACGACCGCCAGCACCGCCAGCATCGAAACGATCCCGCCGATCAGCGCCACCACCGGCCATCGCCGCCAGTCGACCATCACCGCCGCCACCGGAAACAGCAGATACGCCGCGAACTCCGCCGAGATCGACCACGCCGGATCGTTCCAAGCCAGCGTATGGCCGCCGCCCCAGCTCTGTACCAGCACGACATGCAGCGGCAGCGCCTCCCACGGAAACTGGTCCGCCACCGCGCGCCCGCTGAGCGCCAGCACGCCCGCCACCGCCACCGTTCCCACCAGCACGAACCAGTGTAGCGGCACGACCCGCGCCGTCCGCTTGCGCAGGAACGGTCCCGCCGCCCGCCACCCCTCGGCGGCGAAGCGCGGGGCCCATGCCAGCGCGATGACGAAGCCCGACAGCAGAAAGAAGAAATCGACCGCGAGATAGCCCTTGTCGAGCACCGCCATCACCGGGGCCGGCACGCCGACCAGCGAATGGCGCAGGTGAAAGAACACCACCAACCACGCCGCGATCCCGCGCGCGCCGGTCAGCGCCTTCAACTCGCTCATGCCGGGACACGCGCCCGTCGCTGGATCGGCCGCCACGCGCCCTCTGCCCGCTTCCTCGCCAGATAGGTGTCGAGCCCGATCTGCGCGCCGATCAGCATGAACACGAACGGCTGGAACGCGATCGCGATGAAATTCGCGCCGAACAGATAGACGATATGCCCGTTCTGCAACGCCCCCGCCAGCGGTGCGATCCACCCCTCGCCGTCGCCGGGCTTCGCATAGCGCCGCCGCAGCACCTCCATGCGGAACAGCCCGCCAAGGTTGATCGACAGCCACAACAGCAACCCCGGCCAGCCCTGTTCGCCCAGCATCTCGAAATACGCGCTGTGGTACGCACGGCCCTTGTCGACCTCAAGGTCGCGGCGGACCGTCTGGTTGTTGCCCTGTCCGGTCACGGCGACCTTGTCATAGCGGATCTGGTTCTGGCGATACGCCTCGAACCCGCCGCCGAACGGGTGGTCCTTCACATAGTCGAGCGTCCACATCCACACCGCGATCCGCGTCGATGCCGACGCATCCGACTGATAGGTGCCGATCGTCTCCATCCGCTGCGTGAACGCGCTGGGCAGGAACGGCACCGCCATCACCGCCGCCGCGCCCGCCGCCATCAGATAGGTCAGCCGCCGCTTCACATCGCGCAGCATCAGCACGCCAAGCAGCCCGATGCACAGCAACCCCGTCCGGGTCGATGTGCCGACCGGGATCAGCAGGCATGAAAACACCAGTGCATAGCAGAATGCCCGCACCCGCCAGTCGGGGACATAGATCGTGCCGTATTTGCTGAACCACAGGATCAGCGGGATGATCGCGATCGCGACCGTGGAGATCGTCGACCCTTCGTACAGCCCGGCGTTGTTCGACACCATCAGGTTGAGTTCGCCGTATCCGCCGCCCGATCCCAGCGTCTTGATGCCGCCGACGATGATGATCGATGCGGCGGAGAGCACCATGAACAGCAGCAGCGATTCGATCCGCAACTTGGTGCGCAGCGTCAGCGGCAGGAAGATCGCGAAGGCCAGCGCCTTCCACACCCATTCCCATTTGAACTGCGCGTCGACCGGAAAATCGGCACCCTTGGTGGTCCACAGGCAATAGAGCAGCAGCGCCAGCATCAATCCCTGCCGCGGGGCGATGCGCGTATCGCGCTTGTCGTCGACCACCGCCCACGCCCCGATCGCGCACGCGGCGGCGATCAGCGAAATCTGGATCGAGTTGAGCAGCATGTACGTCAGCCGCTGCGGCGCGACGATGTCGATATAGACATAGGTCAGCACGAACACGAACGGCCGGCGAAACCCCATGCCGAACAGCGCGACCAGAAACGCGATGAACGCAAGGTCACGCACCGAAGCGGTCTTTCTTCCTGCGCTGCATCGACTCGACCTCACCCTCGCGGTCAAGGTCGTCGCGGCGCAGCAGCCGCCACACCGCATACAGCATCAGCACATGGGTAAGGCCCAGCGAGAAATTGTCGATCATCGGCCAGACCCTTCGCGTGTCGCGCCAGCCTTAGGCGACGGGGATTGATGCGACGTTAAGGGCGGGGGGGCGGCCCGTCACCCCCGGCCTTCCAGTCATCCCGGCGAAGGCCGGGATCCATGGTCACGAACCGCATCTAGAGAATCGCACAGGCCCGTATCCGTGGATTCCGGCCTGCGCCGGAATGACGAACCAGGCGGGCAACCTTGGAGCAGATCGACATTCAGCCGATTGCTAGGCTTTTTCGTCGTTCCCGCGCAGGCGGGCACCCATAGATGCAACGGGCCTGATTCGATCACCGGCGTCGGCGTGTATGGATTCCCGCCTGCGCGGGAACGACGCGGCGGGGGGGGGGGAGGGCAAGTTCCTCCTGCTGAAACGGAATGTCGACCCCGTCCGGCCACTACCCCCGAACGATCCCCAGATACGCATCGAGCACCGCCTGATTGGCGCGGTCCCATTGATAGCCCCCGGCATCCTCATGGCCCGCGATCCCCATCTGCCACCGCAGCGACGCATCCTCGCACAACCGCGCGATCGCGTCGGCATAGGCGGGCACGTCGCGCGGCGGCACCAGAAATCCGGTGCGGCGATCGTCGACCAGCCCCACCGCACCGGATGCGCGCGCCGCGACGACCGGCACGCCCGCCGCCATCGCCTCGAGCGTGACGTTGCCGAACGTCTCAGTGATCGACGGGTTGAAGAACACATCCATCGACGCGACCGCCCGGCCCAGATCGTCCCCCGAGCGGAAGCCGGCGAACACCGCATGCGGCACCGCCTGCGCGAACCAGTCGCGCGCCGGGCCTTCGCCGATCACGAGGATGCGGTGCTTGACCCCGCGCCGCTGCAATTCCTTGGCGACCTCGGAAAAAATGTCGAGACCCTTCTCCAGCACCAGCCGCCCGAGGAAGCTGACCGCGACCTCGTCGTCACCGATCCCCAGCGACCGCCGCCAGTCGAGATCGCGCATCGCCGGGTGGAACCGCGCATGGTTCACCCCGCGCGACCAGATGCCGATCGGCGAGGTGACTCCCCAGTCGCGCAGCAGCTCGGCCATACCGCGCCCGGGCACCATCACCTGATCGGCGCGGTTGTAAAACCGCTTCGACAACGCCACCGCCAGCGGTTCGAGAAAGCCGATCTTGTAATATTGCGGATACGTCTCGAACCGGGTGTGGAGCGAGGCGAGGGTCGCGACACCCTTGTCGCGCGCCCAGCTCAAGGCGCGGTGGCCGAGGATGTCGGGCGCGGCGACATGGACGATGTTGGGCGCGAACGCCTCCAGATCGGCGCGGACCCGGCGCGGCAGCCCGCGCGCCAGCTTGTATTCGCCGCGCCCGCCCGGCATGCCGAACGCGGGCACGCTCACCAGATCGCCGGTCGGCGGGAAGGCGGGCTTGTCGATGGTCGGCGAATAGACGCGCAACGCGACGCCGCGATCGAGCAGATGGGCTGCTAGCAGGTTCAGCGCCTGGTTCGCGCCGTCGCGGACGTAATTATAGTTTCCGCTGAACATCGCGACGCGCAGGTGGGAAGGCTTCATCGCCGCCGCATAGCGCCGGAACGCAGCGCACGCTACCGGAACGCTTGCGGCCGCTGCCGGTTGACCCCGCCGACAACAGGAGCGGGCAATGAGCGACAGCTATAAAAAGGGTGCGACGGTCGAATGGTCGTGGGGCAACGGCACCGCGACCGGCAAGGTCGAGGAACGTTTCGAACGCCGCGTCCAGCGCACGATCAAGGGATCGAAGATCACCAAGAACGGCACCAAGGACAACCCCGCCTATCTGATCGAGCAGGACGATGGCGCCAAGGTCCTGAAACGCGGCAGCGAACTGAACTGACGCCTTCCCCCCCTCTCCTCCAGGGGAGGGGCCGGGGGAGAGGAAGTCGACCCAAGCCCCCCGATCCCGCCAGCCACCCTTGCGCCACCCCCACCGCGCGCTATCCTCGCCGATACGGCAACGGGGACAGGGCAGGGTGATGCGCGACGAACCTTCGGCGGACCGGGCGCTGCCCGATCCGAAATTCGCCTATGATTATTTCAAGAGCATGGCCTCGGTCAGCGTGGCGACGCTGGGTGGCATCCTGACGCTGGGCGAGGCGGTGTTCGGAACCCGCATCTCGCCGCTGCAAATGGGGCTGGCCGCGTTGCCGGTCGCGATCTCGGGCATGCTGGCGCTCCAGGGCAAGACCGACATCATGCAATATTGTCAGGGGATCAAGCCGCCGCTCGACAGCTCGCGGCTCGCGCTTCGGCTGGTGCCGTCGTTCTACGGGCTGGGCGTCGGCATCTTCCTCGCCTTCCTCACCCTGTCCTATGTCGCGCCCGATGTCGCCGCACGGCTGGGCGCGCGCCCGATCAAGGTGCATGCCACCGGCAACCCCGAAGGCCCGGTCGCCGAACCGCGCCGCTGAACCGCGCCGCTCGCGCGGGGACGGCATATTCCCCTTTCGTTCCCCATCTGCTAGGCCCGGTGGATGGCAAAACCCCAGAAGCGCTACGTCTGCCAGCAATGCGGATCGGTCACGTCGAAATGGGCGGGGCAATGCGTCGATTGCGGTGAATGGAACACGCTGGTCGAGGATGCCGGCGCGGTCGTCACCCCGTTTTCGGCGCGGCATAACCTGCAAAGCGGCGGGCGCGCGATCCTGCTCTCCGGCCTCGACACCGACATCGCGCTGCCCGATCGCCTGACGACCGGCATCGCCGAACTCGACCGCGCGCTGGGCGGCGGCTTCGTCGAGGGATCGGCGACGCTGATCGGCGGCGATCCCGGCATCGGCAAGTCGACGCTGCTGCTGCAGGCCGCCGCGAAGCTCGCGCTGGCGGGCAAGGGCGTCGCCTATGTCTCGGGCGAGGAGGCGGCCGATCAGGTGCGGCTGCGCGCGCGTCGCCTGGGCCTTGGCAACGCGCCGGTGCAACTGGCGGCGGCGACGTCGGTGCGCGACATATTGACGACGTTCGGCAGCACCGCCGCGCCCGCCCTGCTCATCATCGATTCGATCCAGACGATGCACAGCGACCTGATCGAAGGCGCACCGGGCACCGTCAGCCAGGTCCGCGCCTCGTCGGGCGAGCTGATCCGCTTCGCCAAGGAACGCGGCACCGCCGTCGTGCTGGTCGGCCATGTCACCAAGGACGGATCGATCGCAGGCCCGCGTGTCCTCGAACACATGGTCGATACCGTGCTGGCGTTCGAGGGCGAGCGCAGCCACCAGTATCGCATCCTGCGCGCGGTCAAGAACCGCTTCGGCGGCACCGACGAGATCGGCGTGTTCGCGATGGAGAGCGAGGGGCTGTCGGAAATTTCCAACCCGTCCTCGCTGTTCCTGACCAGCCGCGACGAGAACGTCACCGGCACCGTCGTTTTCCCCGCGCTGGAGGGCACCCGCCCGGTGCTGGTCGAGGTGCAGGCGTTGACCGTCCGGCTGGCGTCGGGGGCGACGCCGCGTCGCGCGGTTGTCGGCTGGGATTCGGGGCGGCTCGCGATGATCCTCGCGGTGCTGGAAGCGCGCTGCGGCCTCGCTTTCGCCACGGCCGAAGTCTATCTCAACATCGCCGGCGGCTACCGCGTGACCGATCCCGCCGCCGATCTGGCGGTCGCCGCAGCGCTCGTCTCGGCGCTGTCCGAACGGCCGCTGCCCGCCGACGCGATCGTGTTCGGCGAGATCGCGCTGTCGGGTGAGGTCCGCCCGGTCGCCCACGGCGCGTTGCGCCTGAAGGAAGCGGGCAAGCTGGGCTTCGGCCGCGCGCTCGTCCCCGCCGCGCAGACGGCGGAGGGCGGCGCGCTCAAACTGTCGAGCTTCAAGGACCTGCCGAGGTTCGTCGATCATATGCTGGGGCGGTAGTTCACTCCCCTCCCTGACAAGGGAGGGGCCGGGGGTGGGTCGGCCCGCGAGGAACCGCAGCGCCCGCCCCAAACCGACCCACCCCCAACCGCTCCCTTGTCAGGGAGGGGAGATAGACCGCCACTCCCCAACCTCGACATTCCCCGCCGCCCGCGCCATACCCCCACGCATGGCGCTCACCTCGCTCGACATCGCGGTCATCCTCACGGTCGGCGGGGCGGCGGTCCTCGGGTTCCTGCGCGGCTTCGTCACCGAAGTCCTCTCGCTCGCCGCATGGGTGCTGGTGGTGATCGCGCTCAAGCTGTTCCACACCCCCGTCGCCGCAGCGCTGGCCGGACCCACCGGCACCGCCGGGGGCGCAGCGACGCTCGCCTTCGCGCTCATCAGCGGCGTCGGCTATTTCGGCGGTCGCCTCGTCGCCAATGCGGTCGGCAGCCGAACCCGCGCCTCGGTCTTGGGGCCGCTCGACCGGGCGCTAGGTTTCGGCTTCGGCGCGCTGAAAGGGCTGATCCTTGCCAGCCTCGCCTTCCTGCTGCTGCTGCTCGCCGCCGATTTCGTCGGCGGCGGCCCGACCGGCCGCCCGGCATGGATCAAACAGGCGCGCACCTATCCGCTGCTCAACGCAACCAGCGCCAGCGTCGCCGATTTCGTCGACCGGCGGCGTAAGGGCGAACCGGTGTTCGGCGAGTAGCCACCGCCCCAAACCGTCGCTCCAGCGAAGGCTGGAGCCTCCCTCGGCTCCTGCTGCGCGCTACAACCGGGAGATTCCAGCCTTCGCTGGAATGACGTCCGTCTCGGCGGAGCGGGACCGGACCCGTCGCGGGCTTCCGACTGGACTTTAACGACTCGCCACCGTCCCTTGCCTCCCCTACATCGCTGTGCGTGACCGCACTCTACAACACCGAAATCCTCCGCCTCGCCGCCGATACGGCGCGTAGCGTCCGTCTGGCCGAACCGCATGCCTCGGTCGAGAAACGCTCGCCCGTCTGCGGCAGCCGCGTGACCGTCGACATCGCGCTCGGCCCCGACGATCGCGTGGCTGAGGTCGGCATGCTGGTGCGTGCCTGCGCGCTGGGGCAGGCCTCCTCGGCCCTCCTCGCGCAGCACATCGTCGGCCGCAGCCCACGGGAACTGGCGGACGCCCGCGACGCGCTCACCGCATGGCTGGCCGGGGAGGGCGCCGCGCCCGACTGGCCCGGCCTGACCCTGTTCGAGCCCGCCCGCCCGCACAGCGCGCGCCACGCCTCGATCCGCCTCGCCTTCGAAGCCGCCGCGCAGGCCGCAGAGCAAGCCGCCAGCCACCGGGCGGCGGCATAATGGAGGAGCACGGCACCGCCTCGCTGCTCCATGATTTCGCCCCGCTGCTTGGCGCGGCGCTGGTGTTCGTGCTGATCTTCCGCAAGCTGGGGCTGGGCGCCACGCTCGGCTATCTCGTCGCCGGATCGGTGGTGGGGCCGCAGGTGCTGGGCATCGTCGGCGATGCGGAGGCCAAGCTCGGCATCGCCGAACTCGGCATCACCCTACTGCTGTTCCTAGTCGGCCTCGAACTCTCGCCCTCTCGCCTGTGGCGGATGAAGCAGGACATCTTCGGCCTCGGGCTGATGCAGGTCGCGCTGTGCGGGGTCGCGCTGATCGGGGTCGTGTGGTTCGGCACGCGCTTTACCTGGGGCGCGGTGATCGCGCTCGCGCTGCCGCTGGCGCTGTCGTCGACCGCGCAGGTGCTGCCGATGCTACAATCCGCCGGCCGCATGAAGACCCCGTTCGGCGAGCGCGCCTTCGCGATCCTGTTGTTTCAGGATCTGTCGATCGTGCCGCTCATCACCATCACCGCCGCGCTGTCGCGCAATCCGGCCGATGCCGGCGGCCCGCCGGGCTGGCAACTGGGGCTGTGGACGCTGGGCGCGGTCGCCGGCCTCATCCTCGCCGGGCGTTTCCTGTTGCGGCCGATGTTCCGCCTGATCGGCAACATGGGCGAACGCGAGATGTTCGTCTTCGCCGGCCTGTTCACCGTCATCGCCAGCGCCGCGCTGATGCAGGCGCTCGGCCTGTCGACCGCGCTGGGCGCGTTCGTCGCGGGCGTGATGCTCGCCGACAGCCCGTATCGCCACGAACTGGAGGCCGATGTCGAGCCGTTCCGCTCGATCCTGCTCGGCCTCTTCTTCCTCGCGGTGGGCATGATGCTCGATCTGGGCGCGATCGCCGAGCATCCGGTGCTGGTCGTCGGCATGGCGCTGGCGCTGATCGCGACCAAGGGGCTGGTGATCTTCGGCATCGGCCGCCTGTTCGGCATGCCGTGGCGCGGCGCGCTGGCGCTGGGCCTGCTGCTCAGCCAGGGCGGCGAATTCGGCTTCGTCCTGTTCGCGCAGGCGCAGAACGCGCTGCTGATCGCGCCCGAGGCGGCGAGCGTGTTCGGCGCGATCGTCACCCTGTCGATGGCGACCACCCCGTTCCTGATGATGGCCACCCGCCGCTTCCGCGCCGAACCCGAAAAGCGCGAGGGCGGCACCCCCGAAGGTCCGCGCCACGACGGCGCCAGCGCGGTCGTCGTCGGCTATGGCCGCTTCGGCCAGACCGTGGCGCAGATGCTGCTGGCGCAGGGGATCAGCGTCACCGTGATCGACCGCGACGTCGAGATGATCGAGATCGCCGGCAGCTTCGGCATGAAGGTCTATTACGGCGACGGCACCCGTATCGACCTGCTGCGGCTGGCGGGCGCGCAGGATGCCGAACTGCTGCTGTTCTGCACCGACGGCGATCCGCTGGAGACAGAAGCGATCGAGGCGATCCATCAGGCGTTCCCCAACCCCGGCATCTTCGTGCGTGCGTTCGATCGCCGCGCGGTGGTGAAGCTGGCGGGCGCGCCGATCGAAGGGGTGTTCCGCGAGGTGCTCGATTCGGCGGTGTCGATGGCCCGCGCCGCGATGGTCTGCGTCGGCGTCGACGATGGCGAGATCGACCGCACCGAGGACCTCTATCGCAAGACCGACGCCAAACGCCTGTTCCAGCAGAGCGAAACCGGCGACCTGCGCACCGGCCGCGAGATGATCTTCACCAACGCCCGCGTCACCGCGGCGGCGGGCACGGTGCCGGACGACGCCGGGAAAGAGTGAGGGGGCAGGAACGGCGCGCCAGTGCCATGGTCCGGCCCCAAACCGCGCTACCCGGTGTCGCGGTGTCCCGAACCGACGATCCGTCCCGCCTCGTCGGACCGTATGTCCGCCGTCCCGAAATAGATCCTGTCACGGCCGCTCGTCTTGGCGAGGTAGAGGCTGGCGTCGGCGCGGATGAAGACCGCCTCTTCGGTATCCCCCGGCGAGATATGGGTAAGCCCGCCCGAGATCGTCACCGTGAGGCCGGGGTATCGGGCAGCGGTGTCCATGCCGCCGATGGCCGCGCGCAGCCGCGCCAGCGTTGACCTGACCTCGTCGAACGGCTGGCTGGCGAACAGGATCAGGAATTCCTCCCCGCCAACGCGCCCGAATGATTCCTTCAGATGGACGGTCCTGCGCGCCGTTTGCGCGATGCCGGTCAGCACCTCGTCGCCACCGTGATGGCCATAGGTGTCGTTGATCTTCTTGAAATGATCGATGTCCACCAGGCAGGCCCAGCCATCGCCCCCCTCGGCAAGCAGCTCCTTCAGCTTGCTGAAGATATGGCGGCGGTTGGAAACGCCGGTCAGTTCGTCGGTAAAGGACTGACGGAACAGTTGCTCGTTTGCCAGCCGCAGCTTCCGCTCGGACACGTTGAGCGACGTGATGTCCGTACCGACATAGACGATCCAGCCGTCGTCCCGTCTGGTTTCAGTCACCCAGATGAACCGACCGTCCTGAAGGTCACTCTCATAGGTACGCTGCCGGGATTTGCCCCGGCGCGACCGCACCGACGAAATCCAGTTTTCGATATTGGCGGTTTCGATGATGGTGCCGCGACCCGCCGCGTGATTGCGGCGCATCAGGGCTTGCCAGTCGACGTCTTCTCGCGACTCCACGAAATACGCCGCGCGAAAAGCCGCGTTGCTGTAGCGCAATACCTCGTGCTGGTCGTAAACGCCGATCAAGGCGATCGACTGGTCGAGCAGCGCCGCGACATCGACCGGCAGGTCCCGCAGGACGGGGGTCTCGTTTCCGGCCTGTCTCATTCCCATGCCCCGTGCGCTCAACAAGGGTCCGGCACGTAGGTGGCAAAGGTGAAAAAATGGCTGCGCAATCGATGTGATTTCCGGATCGGAATTCTTGCCGCGCTGGTCAGAACGGCCGGGCCGCCATCACGGTCTGCAAATCAAGGGGGTGTCGATCCCCGCACCGTCCGTTTGCCCGGTGGCTACCATTGCGTCATGGTGTCGTGCGATCACCCGGCGGGTTGGAAGATGGCGGTAGCCAGCACCTGAACCCTGTCCAGTCGCTGCTGCGCTTGCGCCGCGCGACTGATGGTGATCGACAAATCCGGGTCCCGCCGGCTGCGGAACGTCGTTGTCGCCATGCCGTCCCGCGAACTGTTGTTCACCGGCTCCCAGCGGGTGCCGAACCCGGGCGACGCGAGAACGCTCTGAACGCTGGGTTGAAGATCGGTGCCGCCGCCACCGGTAATGTGGCAGATCGGGAGTTGGTCCGAAACCACAAGAACATAGCCGGACGTCGGACTCGAATCGATCCGCCAATAGTGGTTCGCCTTGCGCATCCGCTCCGGCGGCAGGTTGACCTCGTCGACCTTGTCGACCGAACGCATCTGTTCGCCAAGACCGACGGCCTTGATGAAGGCGTCCGTGCCATCCACCCAGCTCGCCGGATTCAGCAACCATTCCTCGCACCCTCGCAGCGCCCCGTCGAAACCGCGTTCAAGCTTTGGCTCGGCCTGGGCAGGCAGAGCGGCCATAAGGGCAAGGAAAGCGGGCAAGGCGTAGCGCATGGCGCGACACTATCCTTGCAGAACGCCGCTTGCCATCATTTCCAGCCGTTCGCTGAACGACAGCCGGCCAAAGCCGGTATCGCCGATCGCCGGCCGGTGGCAGGATCACCACCGGATCGATTCCCCCGCCATCGGAACACCGTCCATGCCCATTCCCCTGCCGTCCGACCGCACGTCATGAAAGGCCGCCCGTTCCGCGAACGCCTTGGCTTCGCGCTGAGCGGCCTGCGCGCCGCATGGGCGCGCGAGGCGAGCTTTCGCACCCATCTGGGCTTCACTGCCGCCGTGCTGATCGCGCTCCTCGCCTTGCGCCCCGCCCCCATCTGGTGGGCGCTGGTCGCGATCACCGTCGCGCTGGTGCTGGCGCTCGAACTGCTCAACGGCGCGATCGAGGGAGTGATCGATCGGCTCCACCCCGACCATCACCGCGAGATCGGTATCGCCAAGGACATGCTGGCCGGTGCGGTCCTTGTCGCGGCACTTGCCGCGCTGGGGGTCGCCGGGGCAATGGTGGTCGACACGCTGGAGATTTTTCGATGAACGTCCTGCTTCTCGCCGCCGCGCTGTCGGGGGCGATGGCCGTCGCCGCCGGGGCGTTCGGCGCGCATGGTGCCTCGGGCGCGGCGGCCGACTGGCTGCGCACGGGCGGCCAATATCAACTGGTCCATGCCGTCGCCGCGCTGGTCGCGCTGCAGATGGGCGCGCGCGGGCCGGGCTGGCTGTTTGTCGCGGGCGGGCTGTTCTTCGGCGGGTCGCTCTATGCGATGGCGCTGGGCGGGCCGCGCGGGGTGCTGGGGCCGGTCACGCCGCTCGGCGGGCTGTTGCTGATCGGCGGCTGGCTCTGGCTGGCGGCCCACGCGCTGCGCCGCTGAACCGCTGTCCTACAATATGGCCGCCGGGGTAGGGTGGGGCCGCTCTTTTGATTCCGTGAACCTGCCCCGAAGCCGACACCGGTCCGCAAGCGCCCCCACCCGGCCGCGAACGGCCCGCAAGTGTAAACTTTGTAAACTTTGCCTATTGCCCGAAGCGCGCCGCCCCCGCTTGAGCCACCGCCTCGCGCGCCGCTGCCAGCAGCGCGCCGGCCTTCGCCTCGCACTCGCGCTGTTCGTACGCCGGATCGCTGTCGGCGACGATCCCCGCGCCCGACTGGACGTGCATCACCCCGTCCTTCACGATCGCGGTGCGCAGCACGATGCACGAATCCATCGACCCGTCGGGGCTGAAATAGCCGACCCCGCCGGCATAGGCCCCGCGCTTGTCGGCCTCCAGCTCGGCGATGATCTGGCACGCCCGTACCTTGGGCGCGCCCGACACCGTCCCCGCCGGAAACCCGGCGAACAGCGCGTCGAGCGCATCGGCCTTTGCATCCAGCGTGCCGACCACGTTGGAGACGATGTGCATCACATGGCTGTACAGCTCGACCGCATAGCTGTCGGTCACGCGCACGCTGCCCGCCGCCGCCACCCGGCCGACGTCGTTGCGGCCAAGGTCGAGCAGCATCAGATGTTCGGCGCGTTCCTTCGGGTCGGCGAGCAGGCTCGTCCGGTTCGCCTCGTCCTCCGCCGCCGTGGCGCCGCGCGGCCGGGTGCCGGCGATCGGCCGGATCGTCACCTCGCCATCGCGCAACCGCACGAGGATCTCGGGACTGGAACCGGTCAGCGCGAAGCCCGGCAGGTCGAGGTGATAGAGGAACGGCGATGGATTGATCCGCCGCAGCGCCCGGTACAGCTCGAACGGTGCGAGCGGAAACGGCGCGGTAAAGCGCTGCGCCAGCACCACCTGAAAAATGTCGCCCGCCGCGATATACTCCTTGGCCGCCGCGACCATTTCGCCATAGCGGCCCTGCGGCAGCACCGGGGTCAGCGCCACCTCGGGCACCTCCGCCAGCCGTGCCGGCGCGGGCAGCGCGGCGGCGTCGAGCGCGGCGCAGGTCGCCTCGATCCGCTCGACCGCCGCGTCGACCGATCCGCCCGGCCACGCCGGCGCGACGACGAACAGCGTGTCGGACAGCCGGTCGAACACCAGCAGCACCGTCGGCCGCACGAACATCATGTCGGGCAGCCCTAGCGGATCGTTCGCTGCCTTGGGCAAGCTTTCGACCAGCCCGACCGTCTCATAGCCGAAATAGCCGACCAGACACGCCAGCGCGCGCGGCAGCGCGGCCGGCACGTCGGTCCGGCACTCCCCGACCAAGGCACGTAGCGCCGCCAGCGTCGGCTCGGCACAGGGGGCGAAGGCATCGCGATCGGTCAGCCAGCGATCGTTGATCGCCGCCGCCGTACCCTCGGCGCGGAACACCAGATCGGGGGCAAGGCCCATCAGGCTGTAGCGCCCGCGCACCGACCCGCCCTCGACCGATTCGAGCAGGAAGTCGCCGCGCCCCGGCTCGATCAGCTTAAGCGCGGCGGCGACCGGCGTCTCGGTATCGGCGACGCGGCTGGTCCACACGAGCGCGCCCTTGCCGTCGCCCAGCGCGGCGCGTGCAGCCTCGACGCCTTCGATGCCGCTCACTGCGCGGGCGCTGCGGCCGCGCCGCCCGCCAGCTCGCCACGCACGCGGGCGATCGCGGCATCGTTGCGCTTCACGCCGACTTCGCGCTTCACCGCCTCGACGAACTGCTCGGCATATTCATTGCCGCCGATCTGGCCCAGCTCGCGCCCGACCCCGGCGATCGCCGCCTTGTCGGCGGAGGCATCGCCGCGCTGGATGGCGTCGAGATAGACGACCAGCCAGCCCGTCCCGTCGGGCGCGGCGGTGATCCGCGCCTTCTTGGGTGCCATCGCGAACAGCAGCGACAGTGCGGGCGGCACCTGTCCACCCAGTTGCGCCAGTTGCTGGCGCGACGCCGTGACCGGGCGCGGTGCCGGCAGGCGGACCCCCGCCTGTGCCACCGCCGCCGACAGCGGGGTGCCGCCGTTGGCCTTGGTCAGTATCGCCTGCGCCACCGCGCGCGCCGCCTTCATCGCCTGATCCTGCCGATATTGCCCGGCGACCTGCTCGCGGATTTCGGTCAGCGGGCGCGGCGCGGCGCGGGTGATGTCCCCGGTGGCAACCAGCGCGAAGGTGCCGTCCGATCCAGTCTGCACCAGTTGCGGCGCGTCGCCCGCCTCGGCGGCGAACCCCGCCTGCAGAATCGGGGCAAGCGCTGGGTCGGGCTGTGCGGGCTTGAGCGGATCGACCCCTTGCGCCGTCACCGGCGCGGTCGCCTGCGGCGTCAGGCCGGCGTCCTTGACGATCTCGTCGAAGGTCGCGCCGTCGGTGATCCCCGCGTCGATCTTCTCCTGCACCGCGCCCAGCGCCGTCGCGCCCTTGGTCTTGGCGAGTTCGGCGACCAACTCGGGGCGCGCCTGCTCGATCGTCTTCCCGGGCACCTGCGTGATGCCATCGACCTTCAGCACGACGAAGCCGAACGGCGACCGGATCGGGCCGACCACCGCACCCTGCTGCGCGGCGAAGGCGGCATCGGCCACCGCCGGCGCGCTGCGCCCGGCGAGCTGTGCCTTGGTCTGGCCGGTCAATGTCGTCGCTTCCAGCCCGGCGGCGCTGGCGGCCGCCGCCACGCTCTGGCCGTCGCGCACCGCCTGCGCGATGCGGTTCGCCGCCGCCTGGTCGGCGACGACGACCTGCGCGACATTGCGCGTCTGCGTCGCGGCGAAACGCGCGGCATTGGCGCGATACGCGGCCTGCACCTCGGCATCGCTCGGCTGCGCCTGCGCCGCGACGCTCGCCGGGGTCACGATCGCGTAGCGGATCACCCGCCGCTCGGGGATCAGGTAGCGCGCGCGGTTGGCGGCGTAATAGGCCTGCACCTGCTGGTCGGTCGGCGCGGCCGGCGCGGGCAGCGCGGCGGTCGGCACGATCGTGACCTGACCCGAGCGCGCTTCCTTGAGCGACGAGGCATAGGTCAGCGCGATCTGCTGCGGCATGAACTTGCTCTCCAGCGTGCGCGCCAGCATCAGCTTGGTCAGCGCCGCCCGGCGGATGTCGTCGCGCAACTGCTGCGGCGTGATCCGCGCGCGCGCCAGCGCCTGTTCGAAGGTGCGCTGGTCGAACTGGCCGTTCAGCCCCTGAAACGCGGCGATGCTGGCGATCTGCCCGTCGACATAGCGGTCGGACACGACCAGCCCATGTTCCTGCGCGAACTGCATCAGCGCGGCATCGCTGATCGCGCGGTCGAGCGATCCGTCGAAGCCACCGGCCGCGATATATTGCGCGACGTCGAGGCCCGGTTGACGCTGACCTGCCACCTGCACGTCGTTGCGCACGCGATCGGTCAGTTGCTGGTCGGTAATCTGCTGATCGCCGATCGTCGCCACCGCCGACCCGCCGCCGCCCAGCGACGCGGGGCGCATGCTGTTCAGATCGGCCATCGCGAACCCGACCGCGATGACCGCAAGGAACGCGAGGCCGACGAAAATGCCGACCTTCGACTTGGTCATGCGCCTGAAGAAACCGAGCATCCGTGCAACCGATCGAAAGAATGGAAACCGGGGTGCTTTAGAAGGCAGGCGCGCACGCTTCAAGGTTGCGCGCACCGTACAAGCCGCTATCGGCTGTAGAACAAGTTAAACGAGCTTTGAAGGGCAGGGGCATGAGTCGTCGCAAGATGGTAGCGGGCAACTGGAAAATGCACGGGCTGCGCACCGGCCTCGCCGAGATCGAGGCGATCGATGCCGCCGCCGTGACCGCGCCGGGGGTGGACGTCGCGCTGTGCGTGCCTGCGACGCTGGTGCATCACGCCGCCGGGATCGTCCGCGCGGTGCGGATCGGCGGGCAGGACGTCCACGCCAATGATCGCGGCGCGCACACCGGCTGCGTCTCGGCGGAAATGCTGCACGAGGCAGGCGCGAGCGTGGTGATCGTCGGCCACAGCGAACGCCGCGCCGATCAGAACGAGACGAGCCACGACGCCTGGGCCAAGGCCGCCGCCGCGCGTCGCCACGGCCTCGACGTGATCCTGTGCTGCGGCGAGACCGAGGCCGAACGCGACGCCGGCCGCGCCGAGCGCGTCGTGCAGGCGCAGATCGAGAAATCGGTGCCCGAAGGGGCCAACGGCGACTGGTTCACCCTCGCCTATGAACCGCGCTGGGCGATCGGCACCGGCCGCACGCCCTCGCCCGAGGAGATCGCGCAGGTCCACGCCATTGCCCGCGCCAAGCTGCGCCAGATGGTCGGCGATGCGGCGGACACGATCCGCATCCTGTACGGCGGGTCGGTGACGGGCGCGAACGTCGCCGCGATCCTGGCGATCGACGACGTCGACGGCGCGCTGGTCGGCGGCGCGAGCCTTACCGCCGACAAGTTCGTACCGATCATCGAGGCGGCGGCCGCACGCTAGAAAGATCGTGGCGGGGGAGGGGGACGCATCCTCCCCACCGCGCGCGCGTTGAGGACGATAGCGAATATGCGCCTCCGTCAGCCTCCGTTCAGCGCTGCCGTGATACCAGGGGCCATCCGCCGACCTTGAGGAGCCGTCCGATGCGTCTGTCCATTCTGCTACCAGGCGCGATCGCGCTGGCCGCCATGACCCTGCCCGCCGCCGCGCGCGACCGCGGTGCCAATGGCGAGGCGGCACTGGCGAAGATCACCGCCGGACGCAGCGCCACCGCGCCGGTTTCCTGCATCAACCTGCGCGACATCCGGTCGAGCGAGATCGTGGAGGATACCGCGATCGTCTATCGCATGAACAACGGCATGCTCTACGTGAACCGTCCCGAAGGCGGCGGGCTGCTCGACCGCGACGATATTCTCGTCACCCGGACGATCTCCACCCGGCTGTGCAGCATCGATATTGTGACGCTGGTCGACCGGGGATCGCAGATGTTCAGCGGCTCGGTCGCGCTCGGCGAGTTCGTGCCCTATTCGCGCCTGCCGGGGCGGCGCGGCTGACGGACTTGCGTTGCCGTCCGGCTTCGCGCATAGGGCGCACGGGAGTCGGGCGGACGATGCCGTCGCCAACCCGGTCAGGTCCGGAAGGAAGCAGCCGCAACGATTTCGCAGCGGGTCGTCCGGCTCCCACCCTCAGTTCGGCGCAGCCAGCCTCAGTGCGCTGCCGACCAGGCCACTGAACTTCAACAGATCGACATCGCTCGCGGAATCGTTCCAGCCGGCGGACAGTGCGGCCCATGCGCCATTCTTGCCCCGCAGCAGGAAGGTCATGGTGAGCACCCCCGGCTCCGATCCGCCCTTGTACCCGACATAGGACCAGCTTTCGGTCGCCGAGGGCAGGCCGGGGTTCTTCGACAGGATCGCGCGCAGTTCAGCTCCGGCCGGTCCCTCGCTGTGCCGCCGCAGCCAGTCCATCGTGCGGATCAGGTCGTTGGGGCTGGCGAACCATTCCAGTTCGGCGATACGCACCGGCTTCTTGTCCTGGAACAGATCGCGCGGGATCGCCGTGATCGGCGTTGCCGCGACCTTGCCGTCGAGCATCCGCCTGCGCCCGACGGCATCGAGCGTCAGATACTCGACCCCCAGCGCCCCGCCATTCACCCCCTTCAGCTTGAAGAGTTCGAGCGCGCCCAGAAACGGCACGTTGCGCCGGCCGCCGTCGGTCATGCCGACGACGGGCAGCATCGCCTCCACCTTCGTCCGGCCCAGATGAAACAGCAGGATGTCGGTCGCGCTGTTGTCGCTGACCGAGATCATCCGCCCGGCCAGTTCGCGCAGCGGGATCTTGGTGCCCTTGGGCTGTTGCGCATAACCGCCGCCGGGCAGCGCGCTGCCGTCGAGCGTCACGACATCGTCCCACTTGCGCTCGCCCGCCGCAATCGACCGGGCCAGTTCGGCAAGGATCACCAGCTTGAACGCCGACCCGATCGCCAGGGGACGGCCGGCTTCACGCCCGGCGGTCAGTGGGCGCGCGCCATCACCCAGCTTCGCCAGCGCGAACCCGGTCCGGCCGGGCAGTGCCGCGATCTGCCGCACCACTTCGTCGACCGACGCCACTTGCGGCCCACGCGGTTCCGCCCCCTTGGCGAGTAGTCCGGTGACGAGATGCGGCGCGGTGGAATCGACCACGATGTCGGCATTGAGCACGCCGCGTTCATAACCGATCCGCACCCGCGCCGACCACGGCGTCACCGCCGTGATCGATTCGACCCCGGTCGGCCTGCCGAGCGCATCGGAGAGTTGCCTGGCGATCGCATCGAACTGCGCCTTGGGCACGGCGTTGCGGAAAGCGGGGGCGAAGGTGGTGTCGTAGCCGCCCTTGTTGTCGAGAAGCCGCAACACATCCTCGGTGCGAGCTCGCACCGCCGGATCATTCGCCACCCCCTGGCGAACCGGTGCCGAACCGAGCGTTGGCGCCGAGGCAACGGCTGCGGCCTGCAGCGCCAACGCGAACCACATGCGTCAGGCCGCTGGTCCGGCGGAGCCCGTCATCGGCGTCCCAAGCGGTGCGGCCGGTTCGATCGAGAGGTCGATCATCTCGACCCTTGATTCGGTCGAACGCTGGCGGATACGGGTTCCAGTGCCCGTCGTGAACGGCGCGGTCTTGGTATAGCGTTCGACCCGGAACAGTCCCGGCGTACCCGCCGCGAGTTTGAGCGGGGCATAGCGCCGCGACTGAACCGATTCGATCACCTTGTCCGCCCAGTCACCGCTGTAGCCCGCGCTGGTCCGCGCCGCCTCGATGTCCTGCGGCTTGCCATCGCGACCGATCATGAAGGTCACGTCGATCCACTGATCCTCGACCGAATCGGTGGCAAGCCGCCGCGTGACCGATCCACCCTCTTCCTCGAGGCGGGTAACGTTCAACCGTATCGGCTCGCCATAGATCAGCGTTGGCCGGGTCGTCGCGGCCAGCGCGGGCATATTGGCCAGCATCTGGTCGCCGCCCTGCTTCCCGCTTTGGCGCGCCGCGATGCGTCCTAGGCCGATCCGCGCGCCATCGACGAATACGGCATGTTCCGGGACGGTGCTGCGAGCGACATCTTGCAGCACGTCCCGGGCACGGCCGCGGAACGCACCATCGGTTTCGGACAGGGCGAGCAGCATGACGCCGCGCCGGAACCGGGCATAGCCCTCCACTTGACGATTGCCGGCGGCACGCGCGTCCGCCTCGATCTGGCGATAATTGGCTTCGGCGATCAGGTAGTTGCCGTTCTTGCCATAGACGTCGGCGAGTTCGATCTGCGCGATCTGAATATCGGGGGTGTTCGCCGGCAGACCCGATTTCAATACGCTGACCAGATCCAGCGTGCTGGAACGTTGCAGGCCAATATCGCCCAGCGTTCCTGACAGCCTCGCATGGGCGCGCAGCAGTCCCGCAACCTCCCGCGGAAGTTCGCGGCCGTAGCGACGGTTGCGGTCGACGCCCGCCGATACCACCCGGTGCGCCATCTGATATTTGCCGGCCACGAACAGATTTTCGGTATGGGCCAGCGTCGCCGCCATATCCTCACGCGGCGAACAATGCTGCGCGAGACAGGATTCAAGCGCCTTGCGGGTGTCTTCTAGTCGCACACCCGTCACGACGATGTCACGGTCGGGGTTGGGGGGCGGTGCCGCCTGCGCGGTGGCCGGTGCTGCGAACAACAATAATGTGGCAATCATCGGTTGCATCGTCGATCGTCCCTTCGGCAGTTCTCCGTCCCCGGATAACAACCTGCGCTTGCCGCGGTTTCGCGTCAATCGCCCGGTCAGGCGTCGATCACCGCATCGTCCAGCCGTGCCGCATTTTCCTGGATGAAGGCGAAGCGGTGCGCCGGGTTGGTGCCCATCAGCCGGTCGACGAGGTCCTTCACCGCCGCGCGTTCCTCATATTCCTGCGGCAGCGTGATGCGGATCATGCTGCGGCTCTTGGGGTCCATCGTCGTTTCGCGGAGCTGCCCTGGGTTCATCTCGCCCAGCCCCTTGAAGCGCGAAACCTCCACCTTCTTGCCTTTGAAGGCGGTGCGTTCCAGCTCGGCGCGATGCGCGTCGTCGCGGGCGTAGAGCGACTTCGCCCCCACGGTCAGCCGGTAAAGCGGCGGCTGCGCCAGATACAGGTGCCCGCGCCGGACGATGTCGGGCATCTCCTGAAAGAAGAACGTCATCAGCAGCGTGGCGATATGCGCGCCGTCGACATCGGCGTCGGTCATGATGACGATGCGTTCGTAGCGCAGCGCATCGGGCTGGCAGTCCTTGCGCGTGCCACACCCCATCGCGAGGATCAGGTCGGCGATCTCCTGATTGGCGACGATCTTCGCGCTGGTCGCCGAGGCGACGTTCAATATCTTGCCACGGATCGGCAGGATCGCCTGGTTCTTGCGGTCGCGCGCCTGCTTGGCCGATCCGCCGGCCGAATCACCCTCGACGATGAACAATTCGGTGCCCTTGGGATCGTCCGAGGCGCAATCGGTCAGCTTGCCCGGCAGGCGCAGCTTGCGCGACGAGGTCGCGGTCTTGCGCTTGACCTCGCGCTCGGCCTTGCGGCGCAGGCGTTCGTCCATCCGGTCGAGCACCAGCCCCAGCAGCGCACGCCCACGCTCCATATTGTGGCTGAGGAAATGGTCGAAATGGTCGCGGACCGCCTTCTCGACGAGGTTCGCGGCCTCGACGCTGGTCAGCCGGTCCTTGGTCTGGCTCTGGAACTGCGGTTCGCGGATGAATACCGACAGCATCAGCTCGCACCCGACCGTCACGTCGTCGGCGGTCATGTCCTTGGCGCGTTTGTTGCCGATCAGGTCGGCGAAAGTGCGCAGGCCCCGGACCAGCGCCTGCCGCAGCCCCTGTTCATGCGTGCCGCCGTCGGGCGTCGGGATGGTGTTGCAATAATAGCTGTAGCTGCCGTCGCTCCACAGCGGCCACGCCACCGCCCATTCGACGCGGCCCGCCTCGCCCGCGAAATCCTGCCGCCCGGTGAAAAAGTCGGCGGTGGCGCATTCGCGTCCGCCGACCTGTTCGCGCAGGTGATCGGCCAGCCCGCCGGGAAACTGGAACACCGCCTCGGCCGGGACATCGGTCCCCGCGACCAGTTCCGGCGCGCATTTCCAGCGGATCTCGACCCCGGCGAACAGATACGCCTTCGACCGCACCAGCTTGTGCAGCCGCGCCGGCTTGAATTGCAGGTCGGCGAAAATCTCGGCATCGGGGGTGAAGGCCACCAGCGTGCCGCGCCGGTTGGGCGCCGCGCCGACATGGTCGAGCGGCCCGATCGTCTGCCCCCGCGAGAAACGCTGGCGATAGAGTTGCCGGTCGCGCGCCACCTCGACCACGGTATCGACCGACAGCGCATTGACGACCGAGATGCCCACGCCATGCAACCCGCCCGAGGTCGCATAGGCCTTGCCCGCGAACTTGCCGCCCGAATGGAGCGTCGAGAGGATCACCTCCAGCGCCGATTTGTCGGGGAATTTGGGATGCGGATCGACCGGGATGCCGCGCCCGTTGTCGATGATCGTCAACCGGTTGCCGACATCCAGTTGCACCTCGATCCGGGTGGCATGGCCGGCGACCGCCTCGTCCATCGCATTGTCGAGCACCTCGGCGGCGAGGTGGTGCAACGCGCGCTCGTCGGTGCCGCCGATATACATGCCCGGTCGGCGGCGAACCGGCTCCAGCCCTTCGAGCACCTCGATCGACGAAGCGTCATAGGCGGGCGGGGTGAGAGCGTTCGCGTCGAACAGATTGTCGGCCATGGCGACGGTATAGAACGAAACGGGGCCATCCGCAAAGGGAGTGGCGGTTGTGGGTCAAGGGTGCGCCATGGGCAAAGCCCATGGCGTCGGTCGCGGCTTTGGGCCGCGCCGGCCGGCTGACCGCAAGGGCGCGGCCGGGCAAATGCCCGGCCTTGCGCGGTCAACGCACCCGTGGCCCACCATAGGGTAGCGGCGGCGGGGGGCGACGGTCGCGGCGCGGGAGCTGCGCCTGATACGCATGGCCGCAATGGTTGACGCAGTACGGAAAGCCCGGATTCACCTTGTCGCCGCAGAAATGAAAGTCGGGTTCACCCGGATGGCCGATCGGCCATTTGCAGATGCGGTCGTTCAGGTCGAGCAGCGTCGTCTTGCCCGAGATCGCATCGCTCGGCCGCGCGGGGACGAGGCGGCGCGGCGGCGCGGGGGTCAGCGGCGCCGATTGCTCGCCGGGGTTCTGGCGCAGGAAGCCGCCGGGGCCGACCGAGCGCAGCACCGGCGCATCGCTGCGCGGTTTCGGCGCGGCGGGGGCATCGTCCTCCTCGTCGTCTTCCTCTTCTTCATCCTCGATCGCATCGGCGAGCGGGGTGAAGGGATCGTCGTCGACCGGTGCGGGTTCGACCGGAGTCGGCGCGGGAGCGGCGACGACCGGTTCAGGCGCCGGCGGCGGCGCAGGCGGCGTTTCCGCTACCGGGGCAGGTGCCGGCTCGGGCGCGGCAGATGCCGGCGCAGGATCGGCTGCTGCTGCCGCCGCCGCTGCCGAGGCTGCCGCCGCCTTCGATTCGGCCGACCGCACCGGCGAGGGGCGCGACTGGAGTCCCAGGCGATGCGCCTTGCCGATCACCGCGTTGCGGCTGATCCCGCCCAGTTCCTCGGCGATCTGGCTGGCGGTCATGCCCGATTCCCACATCTTGGCCAGCGTCGCGATGCGCTCTTCGGTCCAGCTCATGCCCGTACTCGTCCTTCGTTCGATGCGCTTGGGCGACCATGATCCTTGCCGCCGCGCCTGCCAGCGATTAGGCGACGCAGCCATGCAGGAACAATCCCCGTTGCGCGCAAAAATCACTCTGCCCGAACCCGGCGTGCCCGTCATACGGAACGTCAACTGGGGGGGCTTGCGCACGCTCTATATCAAGGAGGTGCGCCGCTTCTTCAAGGTGCAGTTGCAGACGATCTGGGCACCGGCGGTCACGACGCTGCTGTTCCTCGTGATCTTTTCGGTCGCGATGGGCGGGGCGGGACGCACCGTGCTGGGCGTGCCCTTCCCCGATTTTGTCGCGCCGGGGCTGATCGCCATGGCGATGCTGAACAATGCGTTCGCCAATTCCAGCTTTGCGCTGCTGGTCGGCAAGATCCAGGGGACGGTCGTCGATTATCTCATGCCGCCGCTGTCGACCGGCGAGCTGCTGGCCGCACTGGTCGGCGGCGCGGTGACTCGCGCGTTCCTCGTCGGCATCGTGCTGTGGGGGGCGATGCTGTTGTATCCCGGCGTCCATGTGATGCCGCGCCATCCCGGCGCCGTGCTGTGGTTCGGGCTGTTCGGGTCGGTGTTCCTCGCGCTCGCCGGGGTGCTGACCTCGATCTGGGCGGAAAAGTTCGACCATGCCGCCGCGATCACCAATTTCGTGATCGGGCCGCTCACGCTGCTGTCGGGGACCTTCTATTCGGTCGAGGCGCTGACCCCGCTGTTCCGGCAGATCAGCCATCTGAACCCGTTCTTCTACATCATCTCAGGGTTTCGCTACGGCTTCCTCGAACGCGCCGATTCGCCGGTGCTGGTCGGCGGGGCGGTGATCCTTGCCGTCGACATCGCGATGGCGGTCGGCGCGTATGCGCTGCTGCGCTCGGGGTGGAAGCTCAAGAATTGACGTAACGGGGCACGGAGCGGTACAGCGCGCCTCCGGGCGGCCCGGTTGGCCGCCCTTTTGCGTTTACAACGCCGATTTTTCTCAAAGGAGCAGTTCGATGACGACCCCCGCACTGATGCCCGTCTATCCACGGTGCGGCGTGCGTCCGGTCCGAGGCGAGGGCTGCTACCTGTACGGCGAGGACGGCACGCAATATCTCGACTTCGCCGCCGGCATCGCCGTCAATGCGCTGGGCCATGGCCATCCGCATCTGACCAAGGCGATCCAGGAACAGGCCGCGACGCTGATGCACGTCAGCAACCTCTACGGTTCGCCGCAGGGTGAGGCACTGGCGCAGCGGATCGTCGACCACAGCTTCGCCGACACGGTGTTCTTCACCAATTCGGGTGCCGAGGCGGTCGAATGCGCGATCAAGACCGCGCGCCGGTTCCATTTCGCCAATGGCAATCCGCAGCGGCACACGCTGATCTGCTTCAACCAGGCGTTCCACGGCCGCACGCTCGGCACCATCTCGGCCACCAACCAGTCGAAGATGCGCGACGGGTTCGAGCCACTGCTGCCCGGCTTCAAATATGCCGAGTTCAACGATCTCGACGGCGCGCTGGCGCTGATCGACGACAGCACGGCGGGCTTTCTGGTCGAACCGATTCAGGGTGAGGGGGGCCTGCGCACCGCCACGCCCGAATTCCTGACGGGATTGCGCAAGGCATGCGACGAGCATGGCCTGATGCTGGTGCTCGACGAGGTCCAGTGCGGCTATGGCCGCACCGGCACGTTCTTCGCGCACGAACACTATGGCGTGAAGCCCGACATCGTCTCGGCGGCCAAGGGCATCGGCGGCGGTTTCCCGTTCGGCGCCTGCCTCGCGACCGAGGAAGCGGCCAAGGGCATGGTGTTCGGCACCCACGGCTCGACCTATGGCGGCAACCCGCTGGCGATGGCGGCGGGGCAGGCGGTGCTCGACGTGATGCTCGAACCCGATTTCTTCCCCCATGTGAAGGCGATGGGCGACCGGCTGCGTGGCGCCCTCGAACAGATGATCCCGAACCACGACCATCTGTTTCAGGAAGTGCGCGGCATGGGGCTGATGCTCGGCGTCAAGCTGAAGTCGGACAGTCGCCGGTTCGTCGCGCACCTGCGTGACCAGCATCAGTTGCTGACGGTGGCGGCGGGCGACAATGTCGTCCGCATCCTGCCGCCGCTGGTGATCGACGAGAGTCATATCACGCAGGCGATCGAAAAGCTGTCGGCCGCCGCCCGGGTCTATGTGCCCGTCGCCGACGATTGATCTGAACGACCCTCCCCGCCTGTGCGGGGAGGGAGAGGACCTATTCCCATGCGCCATTTCCTCGACCTCGCCTCGGCCGGTGCCGACGGCATCGCCGCCATTTTGAACGACGCGCTCGACGCCAAGGCGGCGCGCAAGGGCTGGCCCAAGGGCCGCACCGATGCCGCCGCCCCGCTTGTCGGCCATACGCTGGCCTGCGTGTTCGAAAAATCATCCACCCGCACCCGCGTGTCGTTCGACATGGCAATGCGCCAGTTGGGCGGCAGCGCGCTGGTGCTCGACGCCGGCACGACGCAGCTCGGGCGCGGCGAGACGGTCGCCGATACCGCGCGTGTCCTGTCGGGCTATTGCGACGCGATCATGGTGCGGACCGACGATCCGGCGAAGCTCGACGAAATGGCGCGCTATGCTTCGGTCCCGGTCATCAACGGCCTTACCGATCATTCGCATCCGTGCCAGATCGTCGCCGATTTGCTGACCGTGATCGAAGCGGGCAAGTCGCTGCCGGGGCTGAAATGGGCGTGGCTGGGCGACGGCAACAACGTGTTGCACTCGATCGTCGAGGCCGCCGCGCTGCTGCACTTCGACGTCGTCGCCGCCTGTCCCGAAGGCTATGATCCGGCGCGCGACGTGATCGAGGCGGCGGGCGGACGCGCCACGATCACCCGCGATCCGGTCGAGGCGGTCCGGGGCGCCGACGTCGTCGTCACCGACACCTGGGTGTCGATGGGGCAGGCGCATGCCGAGGCGAAGCTGGCGGCGATGACCCCCTATCAGGTCAGTCCGGCGCTGATGGCGCATGCCAAGCCCGACGCGGTATTCCTCCACTGCCTGCCCGCGCATCGCGGCGAGGAAGTGACGGCGGACGTGATCGACGGCCCGCAATCGCTGATCTGGGCCGAGGCGGAAAACCGCCTCCACGCGCAAAAGGCGATCCTGCGCTGGTGTTTCGGCCAGATCGGCTGACACACGTTGCTCCCCTCCCTGACAAGGGAGGGGAGTAATCCTCTTTCCCCATCGCAAAACGCTTGCGAAACCACTTGCAGCTTCCCATGTGAGCGATCGATCACAGTTTGCCCGGTCAGCGGGCAAGGGGAGCTTCTCGTTTTGACCGATACCGTCCGCCTGCCCGATCTCGATCGTGCGATCGGGTTCACCCTGCCCGACCATCATGCGCGCGGACGAGTCGTCCGGCTGGGGCCGGCGGCGCAGGCGATCCTCGACGCCCATGCCTATCCCGCACCGATCGAGCGGTTGCTGGCGGAGTCGCTCGCGCTGACCGCGCTGCTCGGCTCGACGCTGAAGGATGCCGAAGGGCAGTTGACGCTGCAGGCGCAGACGCAGGGCGGGATCGTCCGGCTGATGGTGTGCGACTACAAGAACGGCGAGCTGCGCGGCTATGTCGATTTCGATCGCGAACGGCTGGCCCAACTGGGAAAGAAACCGTCGTTGTTCGCACTGTTCGGCAAAGGGTATTTGGCGATCACCTTCGATCAGGTGACGTCGGGCGAGCGCTATCAGGGCATCGTGCCGCTGGACGGCGATTCGATCGCGGCGGCGGCGGAAAGCTATTTCCTCCAGTCGGAGCAGATCCCGTCGCTCGTCCGGCTCGGCCTCGGCTTCGACGACAATGGCGCCCGGATCGCCGGCGGCATTTTCCTCCAGCATCTGCCCGAAGGGGAGGAGGGGCGCGAACGGCTCCACACCCGGCTCGACCATCCCGAATGGCATCATGTCGAGGCGCTGGGCGCGACGATGGGCGCCGACGAACTGGCCGACCCGATGGTGCCGCTCGAAACCATCGTCTGGCGGCTGTTCAACGAGGAACGCGAGGTGCGCGTCCTCGCCAGCACGCCGCTGGTGCGCGGCTGCCGCTGCGACCGCGACTATATCGCCGGGGTCATCGCCAAGTTCCCCGTCGAGGAACGCGCCGACATGGCCGACGAGAACGGCATCATCACCGTCGACTGCGCGTTCTGCGCGACCAAATTTCCGTTGGCGCTGGCCGATGTAACGGCCTGATCCGGGTCGAAGGGGGAAGGCCATGGGGGGTCGTTGGGGTTGGCGGCGCTGGATCGTCACCGTGTCGCTGGCGGTGACGGGTGTCGCGACCGCGCAGGGCACGCGCGCGCCGACGTTGCAGGCGATGCAGGGGGTGACGCCCGGCCGCTGGGAATTGCGCATGCCCGGCTCCACCGTACCGCCGCGGGTGAGCTGCGTCGCCGATCCGGCGATCCTGTTGCGCCTCCATCACCGCGCCGCGACATGCAGCCGCTTCGTGATCGACGATTCGGCGAAGGGTGCTACGGTGCATTACACCTGCCCCGGTGCCGGCCACGTCCGCAGCCGCCTGCGGATCGACACCCCGCGCGTCCTGTTCATCGAAAGCGAGGGGATCGCCGACGGCATGCCCTTTTCCGACGCGATCGAGGCGCGGCGGCTGGGCACGTGCTGAGCGCGACGCCGGCGGTTTTTCGCAAATCGCCCGTTAAGCGGTGGTTTAGCTTAATTATGCCATATCCGTCCGGTATCCCCATGGATGCGCATGTTTCCCTAAGACATGAAACCTCATCCGGGCCGCTTTGCAGCGGCCCGTTCTTTGGGAGCGGTTGCGCCTTTGCCCCGCCCGGCCTAGCTGGCCCGTCATGACTGAAGCACCCCTAAGCGTCGTCCTCGTCTCGGGCGGCCTCGACTCGATGGTTTCGGCGGCACTCGCGCGCGAGGCGGGGCATCGCCTGCTCGCGCTGTCGATCGACTATAACCAGCGCCACCATATCGAACTGGCCGCCGCGCGCCGGATTTCGCACATGCTAGGGGCGGAGCGGCATATCGTTCTGCCGCTCGACCTGCGAGCATTCGGCGGATCGGCGCTGACCGACGATGCGCTGGCGGTGCCCAAGGAGGGCGTCGGTGCCGATATTCCAATCACTTATGTCCCCGCGCGCAACACGATCTTCCTCAGCCTCGCGCTCGGCTGGGCCGAGGCGGCGGGCGCGCGCGACCTGTGGATCGGGGTCAACGCGCTCGATTATTCGGGCTATCCCGACTGCCGCCCCGAATTCATCGCCGGGTTCGAGACGCTGGCCGAACTCGCCACCCGCGCGGGCACCGAGGGCGATCGCTTCCGCATCCACGCCCCGCTCCAGCACATGACCAAGGCGCAGATCGCCGCCGAAGCCGCGCGGCTGGGGATCGACGCGGGGCTGAGCTGGTCGTGCTACGATCCGGTCGGCGCGCGCCATTGCGGCCGCTGCGACAGTTGCCGCCTGCGCGCCAAGGGCTTCGCCGAGGCCGGCCTGCCCGATCCGACCGACTATGCGCAGACGCCCCTCGAGGCGGCATGACCTATTCGGTGAAGGAAATGTTCCTCACCCTGCAGGGGGAGGGGGTCCACGCCGGCCGACGCGCGGTGTTCGTACGTTTCGCCGGCTGCAACCTGTGGACCGGGCGTGAGGTCGATCGGCCACGGGCGATCTGCCGCTTCTGCGACACCGATTTCGTCGGGACCGATGGCGTCGGCGGCGGCAAGTTCGTCGACGCCAATGCACTGGCGCAGGCGGTGGTCGGCCATTGGGACGGCGATGCGGCGCGTCGCTTCGTCGTGCTGACCGGCGGCGAACCGATGTTGCAGGTCGACGATGCGCTGGTTGACGCGCTGCACGCCGCCGGCTTCACCATCGCGATCGAAAGCAACGGTACGATCGCGGTGCATCCCGGCATCGACTGGGTCTGCATCAGCCCCAAGGCCGGCAGCGACGTCGTCCAGCGGCACGGCGACGAACTGAAACTGGTCTGGCCGCAGGCGGGGATCGATCCGGTCGCGCTGGAAGACTGGGATTTCGCCAACCACCTGATCCAGCCGATGGACGCGGTGGGGCAGGAGGTCGCCAACCGCGACGCGGCAGTCGCGCTGGCGATGGCGCGGCCACGCTGGCGGCTATCGCTTCAGACGCACAAGCTGCTCGGCCTGCGGTAAACGTCAGCCCGGCTTGGCCGCGATCGTGATCTCATAGGCGCCAGTCAGCGGATCATGGTGCAGCGGCGCGCGCAACTGCCGCGACAGGCCGAGGATGATCCGCCCGTAGCGCTGCTTGACCAGCGTTTCGAGCGCATCGCTCTCGACCAGCGCGGGGGATACCGCGCGCAGCAGCGCGGTGTCGCTGTCCGCCACCTGCCGCACCGACACGCCGATCGGCGCCTGCGGATTGACCGATCCGGCAAGCTCGATCAGCTCGGTCAGCAGGAACGAGACGGCGACCGCCACGTCCTGCGTCACCAGCACCGGTTCGACGTTGAGGGTGATGCCGATGCTCCGTGATCCGTCGGGCGCGGTGGCGCGGATGTTCGACGCCAGCTCGCCGACCACCGCCTTCAGTTCCAGCCCGCGATTTTCCTCCATCTCGGCATAATGATGGCGATGCACCGCCGCCAGCGCGTCGACCCGGCGCTGGATCGTCGCATAGGCGTCCGACGCCGCCTCGCCATGCGCGCTGCGGGCATGGAAGTTGATGAGGCTGGCGATGACCTGCAGGTTGTTCTTGACGCGGTGGTGCACCTCGCGCGTCAGCTTGGTCTGGCGCACCAGCCCGTCGGCCATCGATTGTTCGTGCCGTTCGACCGTGCGGGTGAGTTCGAGGAACGTCTCGCCCAGGTCGGCGATCTCCTGCGCGGGAATGCTGCCCAGATCGACCGGGGCGAGCGGCTCGCCGGGGCGATAGCGGCCGACGTCGTCGCGGAACCGACGCAACGGCCGGATCAGCATCCGGTCGACGACCAGCCAGCCGATGCCGGTGGCGGCGATCCACATCACCAGCGGCAGCAGCATCGCGACGATGGCCGAGGAGGTGATCGGTGCCTTGCGCACCACCATTTCCAGTTCGAGATCGTCGAGCCCCAGCGGAATGTCGATCCGTTCGAGCCGCTGGAACCCGGATTCGACCGGCATCGTCTCCAGCGGCAGCGCGCCATCGCCGTCGCCGTCCTGCCGGAGCAGCGCCGAGAAGGGCGCGGCATAGCCACTGGGCTGCGCCAGATCGCGCAACATCGCGGCCGGGAAAAAGGCGACGGCACGCGACCGGCCGCCCGGTCCCGCAATATCGACCAGCAACCCCTTGTCGCCCAACTGGGCGCGCAGGCCGTTGGCGTCGGGCTTGCCGCGCTGCGGTGTCGGAATGTCGGTGCCGCAGACCAGCCGCCCGTCGAGGCCCCGGATCGCGAACCGCGCGCCGCTGGTCGATTGCTGGGCGAACACCCCTTCGACGCGCGCGCAGCCCGGCGTATTGGCCGGATCGAGCGCCAGCGCATTGGTCGCGACGCGCAGCGCGGTCATGTCGCCGACCAGTTCGATCGCGATCGCCCGCGACGCCTCGGTCGCGGCGACGCGCAGGCGCGCGCGCGTGTCGAGATCGGCGGTCCGCGCGGTCTGGAACGTGGCATATAGCGCGATCAGCGCCAGCGGCAGCAACGCACCGCTGAGGATCAGCACCAGCTTCGCGCCCGTCGCCATGCGGCGAAGGGCGACGGCCGGGCTGGCGCGATGTCGGCGAACGGAGGGGGAGGTCGTCACGCGGACGACGGCTATTTCAGCTTGCTGAGCAGGTCCAGCATCTCATCGGGTACAGATTCCCCGATCGCGTCCTGATAGACCGCACGCAACGCATTTCCCAAAACGGAAGAGTCTTTCCGGTCGGTCTTGTCGGCCTGCGACGCGACCGTCGATGTCGCGCTGGGCTGCTTCGCCGCCTTTTCACCATCCTGCACGAATGTAAGCCTTCCCCCGGTGCCCGGCCCGATGCCGGCTGAAACCAAACCCGCTCCCCGCAGAGGTCAAGACAGGCTTGGACAAGCTGGTCGGGCGCCCATGGAAACAAAAGACGTGCTCGATGGTTCCATGGGTCGATGCGTTTCGGGGGAGGCGTCCTTCCCGGTCCCGTATCGATCTGTTTTTGCACGCTCGCCATTTGGCCGATACGTCGGACCGGTGGTGGGACGAAGGAGAATTGACTGACCATGTCGCTCGGACAGCAGCTTGCGCCGCACCTCCCTTTCCTGCGGCGCTACGGCCGTGCGCTCACCGGCAGCCAGAGCGAGGGCGATCAATATGTCCGCGCGACGCTGGAGGCGATCGTCGCCGCACCGGAAGAGTTCCCGCGCGACGTCGATCCCCGGCTGGGCCTGTATCGCACCTTCCAGGCGATCTGGGGTTCGTCGCAGCCCGAGGCGTTCGGCGACGGCAGCCTTGGCGGATCGGACAATGAAGTGATCGCGCAGGCGCGCCTGTCGCGCATTGCGCCGCTGTCGCGCCAGGCGCTGCTGCTGACCGCGATGGAAGGCTTCACCAACGAAGATACCGCCTATCTGATCGATTCGACCCATGACGAGGTCGAGGAACTGGTCGCCGAGGCGCTGCGCGAGATCGAGCAGCAGACCCGCTCGCGGGTGATGATTATCGAGGATGAGCCGCTGATCGCGATGGACCTCGAACAGATCGTCCGTGATCTCGGCCATGAAGTCACCGGCGTCGCCGTGACGCGCGACGAGGCGGTCGCGTTGGCGATGCAGGACCGGCCGGGCCTCGTCCTCGCCGACATCCAGCTCGCCGACGACAGCTCGGGCATCGACGCGGTGAAGGACATCCTGTCCGAATTCAACGTGCCGGTGATCTTCATCACCGCCTTCCCGGAACGGCTGTTGACCGGCGAGCGTCCCGAGCCGACGTTCCTCATCACCAAGCCGTTCCAGCGTTCGACGGTGAAGGCGGCGATCAGCCAGGCGCTGTTCTTCGACGAAGCGACGGTGCCCGGTCAGGCATAACGATTACGGACCCAAAACGAAACTCGGGGGTTGGAGCAGGCATGGCAAACGACAATGAACGCATCCATGTCAGCAAGACCGACGCCCGCGCCGGGTCGACCCCCGGCGTCACGCGCTATGTGCTGGCGGTATCGCTGACCGCGGTGATTATCGTCATGGCCTATATCCTGCTGTCCTGACCGGACCGATGTCCCGGCCGCCGCTTTCAATCGGCGGCGGCCGACCCTATGTTCGGGTCGGGCCGTTGGCCGACCGCGTATCGAACGGATAAGAATGACCGAACCCGATAGTGCCGAGAACGCGGATGTCGAGGTGCATGAGCACGTCGCCCTCTCCGACCCGGAATTCAAGAAACAACTGGCACAGGTGATCCCGCATCTGCGCGCCTTTGGCCGGTCGCTGTCGGGCAGCCGCGATCTGGCCGACGATCTGGTGCAGGAAACGCTGCTGAAGGCATGGGCCGCGCGCCAGCGGTTTCAGGCCGGCACCAACATGCGTGCGTGGACCTTCATCATCCTGCGCAACCTGTATCTGTCGCAGATGCGTCGCGCCCGCTTCAAGGGCGAGTGGGACGATCTGGTCGCCGACCGGATTCTCGCCGCGCCCGCCAGCCAGGATCGCCATGTCGAACTGGCTGACATGCAGCGCGCCCTCCTCCATCTGCCGCAACCGCAGCGCGAGGCGCTGATCCTCGTAGGCGCAGGCGGCTTCGCCTATGAAGAGGCGGCGGAAATCTGCAACGTGGCGGTCGGCACGATCAAGAGCCGCGTGGCCCGTGGCCGCGTCGCGCTAGAAGCGTTGATGACCGAGGGTCAGTTGCCGTCGCGCGCATCGCAGCCGGACAATGGCGGACAGACCGTGCTCGACACGATCATGGGCGAGGTCGACGATCTGAGCAGGGATCGCTGATCCGGGCGAGCGATCGTGTCAGGCCGTCGGGCGAAACCGACGACATGATGCTCAGTGGTGCGCGGTACGACCCAACCGCCGCAGACAGTCCTGCCATTCCTCGGGCAAATCCCCCTTCGGATCGAAACTGCGCCGCAGCGCATGGCCGATCCCGTCGGCGCGTGTCGGCCCACGGACGATCTGGTCCGCAATCGCGGATTTGTGCAGGGATGGATCGTTCGGTGCCATAACGGTTTCAACGTCCGCTGTTGCGAATCGTTGCTTGCCGGATCGCAAGACGAAATCATGGTGCCGTGCCATAGCGGGTCCCGGTGGCGCAGGAGACGGCGACGATGCACTTCCCCGCTGAACTGATCGACCGGGTCCGGGCCGGATCGTCGTTCCTTTCGACGCTGCTCGACCGCGAGGCCGCTTTTCTCGACGGGCTTGCCGGATTCGATGTCGATCCGCTGGCGGCGGTCGCGGTGGACGACCCCGCGATGGCGATCGGCCAGCGGCTGCGGATCGAGCGGCGGCGGCTGGCGCTGCTGGTCGCGCTGGGCGACCTTGCCGGGGTCTATGATCTTGCCGCCGTCACCCATGCGCTGAGCGACTTCGCCGACCATGCGCTGACCCGCGCGATCCATGCCGCGATCGAGGAGCGCACGCCGGGCGCCGCGCCGACCGGCTTCGCCGCGATCGCGCTCGGCAAGCAGGGCAGCCGCGAACTCAACTATTCGTCCGACATCGATCCGATCCTGCTCTACGATCCGGCGACGTTGCCCCGGCGCGAGCGCGACGACCCGGCCGAGGCGGCGGTGCGCATCGCCCGTCGCGCAACCGAACTGCTCCAGACGCGCGACGGCGATGGCTATGTCCTGCGCGTCGACCTGCGGCTGCGGCCCTCGCCCGAAGCGACGCCGATCGCGCTGCCGGTCGATGCCGCCGTCTCCTATTATGAATCCGCCGCGCTGCCATGGGAACGCGCCGCCTTCATCCGCGCGCGGGCGGCGGCGGGCGATACCGCGCTCGGCCGCCGGTTTCTGGAGGCGATCCGTCCGTTCGTATGGCGACGCGCGCTCGATTACGGCGCGATCGGCGAGATCCGCGACATCACCCGCCGCATCCGCGACCATTATGCCCAGGGGCAGGCGTTCGGCCCCGGCTTCGACCTGAAGCGCGGCCGCGGCGGCATCCGCGAGACGGAGTTCTTCGCGCAGGTTCACCAACTGGTCCACGGTGGGCGCGACCCGGCGCTCCGCGCGCCTGCGACGCTCGACGCGCTGGCGGCGCTGGCGCAGGCGGGCCGGATCGCCCCCGACGAAGCGACGACGATGGCGCAGGGCTACACGCTGTTCCGCACGATCGAACACCGCCTGCAAATGGTCGACGATCGCCAGACGCACAGCCTGCCCGCGCAAGGCGCAGCGCTCGACAATGTCGCCCGGCTCCACGGCCTGGCCGATGGCGCGGCGCTGCTCGACCTGCTCCGCCCGCACGTCACGGCGGTCGCCTTGGTCTATGACCGGCTCGACGGGGCGGGGAGCACGACGCTCCCCGCCGAGCCCGCCTCGCTCGCCCGGCGGCTGGCGGCGGCGGGGTTCGCCGATGGCGAGGCGGCGGCGCGGCGGATCGGCGACTGGCGCGGCGGGGCCTATCCCGCGCTGCGCAGTCCCGCCGCGCGCGCCGCGCTGGAGGACAGTCTGCCGCAACTGGTCGACGGTCTCGCCACCGCCGCCGATCCGCATGCCGCGCTGTTGCGGCTCGACGCGATGCTGGCGCGGTTGCCGAGCGCCATCAACCTGTTCCGCCTGCTCGAAGCGCAACCGGCGCTCGCCCGCCTGCTCAGCACCATCCTGTGCCACGCCCCAACGCTGGCCGATGCGCTGGCCAGGCGGGCGACGTTGCTCGACGCGCTGATCGATGCCCGCGCGCTCGACCCCGTCGGCAGCGTCGCCGAACTGGTGGCGATGATGCAAACGCGCGCGGGCGAGGGCTATGAACGGTTGCTCGACCATGTCCGTGACGTGGTGAACGAACAGCGCTTCATGCTGGGCGTGCAGGTGGTGGCGGGCACCGGCGATCCGCTGGCGGTGGCGGGCGGCTATGCCCGCGTCGCGCAAGCGGCGGTGGAGGTGCTGACGCAGGCGACCGTGGCCGACTTCACCCGCCGCCACGGGCGCGTTCCCGAGAGCGAACTGGTGGTGCTGGCGCTCGGCCGGCTGGGTGGCGGCGCGCTGACCCATGCCTCCGATCTCGACCTCGTCTATTGCTTCACCGGCGATTTCTCCGCCGAATCGGATGGGGCCAAGCCGCTCGGCGCGGTCCTCTACTACAATCGCCTCGCCCAGCGGCTGACCGCCGCGCTGTCGGTCCAGACCGCCGCCGGGCCGCTGTACGAGGTCGATACCCGCCTGCGTCCCTCGGGCGCGCAGGGGCCGCTGGTCGTCTCGCTCGCCGGGTTCGAACGCTATCAGCGCGAGGATGCGTGGACATGGGAGCATATGGCGCTCGCCCGCGCCCGGCCGATCGCCGGATCGGTGGCGGCGCGGGGGCAGGCGGCGGCGATCATCGACCGGGTGCTGCGTGGCGACCGCCCGCTGCGCGACGTGACCGCCGAAGCGGCGGCGATGCGCGAGGAGATGGCCCGCCACAAGCCGCCCGCCGGCCCGCTTGATGCGAAGCTCGGGGAGGGCGGCCTCGTCGACCTCGAATTCACGGTCCACGTTCTGCAACTGCGCCACCACATCGGCCTCACCCCCGATCTGGGCGCGGCGATCGACGCGCTGGTCGCCGCCGGGCTGCTACCGCGCACGATGCGGCAGGCGCACGACTTCCTCACCCGACTGATCGTCGCGATGCGCCTCGTCGCGCCCGACGCGCAGCCGCCCGCGCCCGCCACCCGCCCGATCCTTGCGGCGGCGCTGGGCGAGCCCGACTGGGCGGCAAGCCTTGCCACGCTCGATGCCACGCGGCAGGCGGTGTCCGCCGCATGGGCCGCGGTACGACAGGGGAGCGACGGACAATGAACATCGGCGACATGGCACCTTCGGTCCGCCTGACCGGCAGCGACGGCACGCCCTTTGCCCTCCACGACAGGATCGGTAGCGGTCTCATCGTCTATTTCTATCCCAAGGCGGACACGACCGGTTGCACCCGCGAAGCGCAGGACTTTTCCGTGGCTGAGGGCGAGTTCGCCGCCGCCGGTTTCACGATCCTCGGCGTCTCGCGCGACACCCCGGCCAAGCTCGCGCGCTTCGCCGCCAAACATGATCTCACCGTCCCGCTGGCGTCGGACGAGGACGGATCGGTTTGCGAAGCCTTTGGCACATGGGGCGAAAAGCAGATGTACGGTCGCACCTATATGGGTATCGAACGCGCGACCTTCGCTGTCGCCGCCGATGGTCGCCTCACCCATGTCTGGCGCAAGGTGAAGGTCCCCGGCCACGCCGCCGCCGTGCTCGCTGCGGTGCGCCACGCGGGTTGATCCGAATCGATTGCGATACCGCTACCAACCGCGCCGTGATGCGGATGACCCGTCCACGCATTGCATCGTTAACGCTTCGCCGCGCGATGGCGGCGGTTGGCCGCGCGCGAACCCCCTGCCCAGTTGCATAAAGGGCACAGAGTCGGTCATTCCCTCGTTCCGTCGAGGCGCGGAGGGGCTGCTGTCGAGACAAGGGTTCACCGAACGTGTCGGGCTACCGGCATGATCGCAACGCTGGGTCGCGAAACCATAATGCCGAATACGTCTGTATCGAACACGAACACCGCGATCGTCAGCCGGTTCCGTGATTTCTTCCGTACCCGCGACTTTCTGTTGCACGACGGCCGCCGCCTGCGCCGCCTGTCGATCCCCGGCCGGGCTCAGGCACTCGCCGCCGGTTTCGCCGCCATCACCGTCGCCTTCTCGGGCTATGGCATGGGCCATGCCGCGCTCGGCACCGCCGCCGCCGCCGGGCTGGTCGATGGCCCCAGCGCCGAAACCCGCGTCGCCGCGATGCAGCAGCAGGTCAAGGCAATGCGCGCCGACGTCGTCCGCCTGCGCGCCGATGCCCGCGCCCATGCCGCCCGGATCGATCGCCGCCAGCAGGCGCTCGCGGCCGTGCTCACCGGATCGGACGACGCCGACCAGCTCGTCCTCGCCGCGCTTGCCCAGCCGTCGGTCGATGCCGCGCCGATCGTCACCCGCCCGTTCGATCGCGTCGCCCGCCGTCAGGCGACGATGGCGGCACAGGCGAAGGCGATGGCCGACGCCCGCTATGCCGATACCGCGCGTTCGATGAAGCGCCTCGGCCTCAATCCGCGCCGCGTCGCCCCGGCGATGGGCGGTCCCTATGAACCTGTCGATGCCGCGACGGCCGCGGCGGCCACCGCCAATGCGCCGACCGCCGATGCCGCCGCCGACGCCCAGTTCCGCGCGCTGTTCCTGAGCTGGAAGAAGCTCGACGGCATCGAACAGGCGGCGATCTCGATCCCCTCGTTCCAGCCGGTGGCACACATGGCGTTCACCAGCAACTTCGGCGTCCGCTCCGACCCGTTCCGCGGCACCGCTGCGATGCACGCCGGGGTCGACATCCCCGGCCCGATCGGCACCCCGGTCTATGCCACCGCCGACGGTATCGTCGCCCGCGCCGAACGCGCCGGCGGCTATGGCAACCTCATCGAAGTGAACCACGGCAAGGGCATTGCCACCCGCTACGGCCATCTCTCCAAGATCCTCGTGTCCGACCATGCCCGGGTGAAGCGCGGCCAGTTGATCGGCCTGATGGGCTCGACCGGCCGCTCGACCGGCAGCCACCTCCATTACGAAGTCCGCATTGACGGCTCGGCGGTGAACCCCGCCCCCTATCTGCAGGCCGGCGAACTGGCGATGGCCGCCGACCGCGCCCAGCGTCAACGGCTGGGGATGGGCGGCCCGGCGAACTGATACCGGCCGATGTCGTTCTTCCCGCGAAGGCGGGATTACAGCCTGCCCGCGTCGCTCCCTGCTGTCCGATAAGCCGTCATCCCCGCGCAGGCGGGGATCCATATACGCCGACGGTTCGGCTCCATTACGAAACATGGCGTCTATGGATTCCCGCCTTCGCGGGAATAACGCTGTCGATGTGGCGGACTTTCGAACGGGCCAAGCTCGCCACCTGTCGCAACCTATAGTTGCCCCCAGCCGTCCCGGCGCTTATCTCCCTCCCATGGACGCCATCCCCGAAGTCACCCTGTCGCCCGCCGCCGCCGCGCGCGTGGCCGCGATCGCCGCCAAGCAGGCGAAGCCCGCGATCCTGCGCCTCTCGGTCGAGGGGGGTGGCTGTTCGGGCTTTCAGTACCGTTTCGGCCTCGCCGATGCGCCCGACGGCGATGACCTGATCGCCGAAACCGACGGGGTGCGACTGGTGGTCGACTCCGTAAGCATCGATCTGGTGCGCGGGGCCGAGGTCGATTTCGTCGAATCGCTCGGCGGCGCGGCGTTCCGCGTCACCAATCCGCAGGCGGCCTCGGGCTGCGGCTGCGGCACCAGCTTCGCCGTCTGACGTGAAGATCGTCACCTACAACGTCAACGGCATCAAGGCGCGACTGCCCCGGCTGATCGAATATCTGACCGAGGAAGCGCCCGATATTGTGTGTCTTCAGGAACTGAAGTCGAGCGACGAAACCTTTCCCGAAGCCGAGATCCGCGACGCCGGCTATGGCGCGCTGTGGCATGGGCAAAAGGGCTTCAACGGCGTCGCGGTGCTGGCCAAGGGGGTCGATCCGGTCGAGCGCCAGCGCGGCCTCGCCGGCGAGGACGAAGATGCGCACAGCCGCTATCTCGAAGCGGAGGTGAACGGGCTGGTCGTCGCCTCGATCTACCTGCCCAACGGCAATCCGCAGCCCGGCCCCAAGTTCGACTACAAGCTGCGCTGGATCGATCGCCTGCGCGCCCGCGCCGCCGACCTGCTGGTTGGGGAGCGTCCGGTGGTGCTGGCGGGCGATTACAACGTCATACCCAACGACGACGACGTATTCTCGGTCCGCGCGATGGCGAGCGACGCGCTGATGCAGCCCGAATCGCGTGCCGGCTACCGCGCCTTGCTGGCGCAGGGCTGGACCGATGCGCTGCGTACCCGCTTTCCCAAGGGCGGGGTGTGGACCTTCTGGGACTATCAGGCGGGATCGTGGCAACGCGACGCCGGCTTCCGCATCGATCATCTGCTGCTCAGCCCGACCGCCGCCGACCGGCTGATCGATGCCGGCGTCGACAAGGCGCATCGCGGCCGGGAACGCGCCAGCGACCACGCGCCGACATGGGTCCGCCTGCGGTGATCCGCGTGCCCGTGGTGGCGCTGGCCGCGCTGCTGCTGCCCGGCGTGGCGCAGGCGCGCGACTATTGCTCGACCCGGCCGAGCCTCGGCCAGTCGGCGTGCGTGCTCGATCCCGGCCGGGTCGCGATCGAAACCGCGCTGTCGGACTGGGAACGCGACGATGACAGCGACACCGTGTTGTTCGGCGACAGCCTGTTGCGGATCGGCCTGACCGACCGGGTCGAGGCGCAGATCGGCTGGACCCCGCTGGGCATCGCGCGCGGCCGTGATGATGGCCGTCGCACGGCGCGCAGCGGCGACGTGACGCTCGGGGGCCGGATCAATCTCCACCATCCCGACGGCAGCGGCCTGTCCTATGGCCTGCAACCCTCGCTGACCATACCGATCGGTCGCGCGCCGATCGGCGACGGCCAATGGAGCGCGGCGCTGATCGCCCCGATCACCTATGATCTGGGCAAGACGTTCAACGTGCAATTCTCGCCACAGGTCGCCGTGACCGACGGCGATGTCGATCCGGGGGCGGTGCTGGGCCTCGATATCGCAATCGGCGAAAAATGGACGACGACGGCGGAACTGCAATGGCAACGCGCCGATCATAGCGGGCAGGCGAGTGCCGCGCTGTCGGTGGCATGGCAATTGTCCGACGACCTGTTCCTCGATGCCGGCGGCGTAGTCGGCCTCAATGCCGCCGCGCCGTCGCTGCGTTGCTACAGCGGTATCTCGCGCCGATTCTGACCTTGACGGCGCTGTCCTACACTCGCGCGCCGCGCCATATCGTCATGGTTGACGGGGCGGGGCACTATTGCGAACGCTACGCAACAAAACGCGGGCAAGTGTAAACTTTGTAAACTTTGGCGGCCGTATGGCTATCCCAACCAATGGCGTAATTCGCCGCGAATTGGTTGCATTTCCCACAGCTACAACTGTAGTCATTATGTAAGCCATTGATTTATAGAGGATCGTAAAACTGGCACGGCAGGTGCAATGCTATGAGCAAGCCCGGTGAAACACCGGACTGCACAGGGAGACAGCATCATGACCACCATCCGCCTCGTCGCTTCGCTCGCCCTCGGTCTCGCCATCGCGACCCCCGCGATCGCCGCCGAACCCGATACCGTCGCGACCACGACGACCGCCGCCACCGCTGCCGGCACCACGACCGCCGCGTCGGTCCTGCCCGCATCGAAGACCCGCTATTGCGTCCAGCTCGACCTGACCGGCACCCGGATCAACCGTTTCCGCTGTGAAACCCGCCGTAACTGGCAGGCGATGGGCGTCGATATTGACGCGATGCTCAAGACCAGCCGCCGCTAATCCCGAAAAAGGACCGATCCGATGGCCTTCTCGACCCTGATCGCGGCGCTGTTCCTCACCGCCGCCCCATCCACCGCCGCGACGGTGACGGTAACCGCCCCGCTCACCGGCGCGATGCGCGACGGCACGCCGCTGTCCGCCGGGACGAAGATTTGCATCCGCAGCCCCCGTCCGGCATCGCACCTCCCGCTCGTCGAATGCCGGCGCTATGCCGACTGGCTGGCCGAAGGCGTCAACCCCACGAAGCTGCGCCGCATCCGCTAAACCCCGCCCGCCGGCACGGGAGCAAAGCCCGGCACCAACCCCTTTATCGACGGAACCCATCCATGCCGATCGCGACCCTGTTCGCGGCGCTGCTCCTCGCTGCGCCACAGGTGGCAACCCCTGCCGCCGCCACGCTTGCCACCACGACGATCCAGCTTGCCGACGGCACGCCGATCCGCCCGACGACCCGCGTCTGTTTCAAGAACGCGCGGACGGGGTCGATCACCCCGACCAAGCTGTGCCGCAGCTACGCCCGCTGGCTGCGCGACGGCATCGACCCCGCACTGGCGCAGCGCATCCGCTAAGCGCCGTCAAAGCTGGCGTTCGTACATCTGGTAAATGCGGTTGATGCGGCTGTCGATCGTCGTCGCGATCGCGTTCATGCCCTGATTGTCGTCGAGCACCCAGCCGATCTCGCCGCGCGACGCGCCGAACTTCGCCACCGCGTCGCGGCGGATATATTCGATCATCATGAAGGCAAGCTGGCTCGCCATGCGCGACGCCTGCAATTTCTTGACCACGCCCATCAACGGCACGCGCATCGTCCGCGCCTTGGGCGCGCGCAGCCACAGCAGCAGCTTGGCCCAGTTGAACGGCAACAAATTGCCCTTCATCGGTTTGAGCGGCTCGTTCATGTCGGGCAGGGTAATCATGAAGGCGACGGGTTCGCCGTCCAGCTCGGCGATACGGATCAGGTCGCCGAACACCAGCGGCTTCAGCTTCTTGCCGACGTCGTCGACCTCGGGCTGGGTCAGCGGCACGAAGCCCCAGTTGTCCGACCACGCATCGTTCAGAATCCGCAGGATGATCGCCGCCTCGTCGGCGAACTTCGACTTGTCGACCCGGCGGATATGGATGCGCGGGTTCTTCTCGCCCGCCGCGACGATGCGCTGGACGATCGGCGGAAAGTCCCTGGTGATGTCCAGCTCATAGGTGACGAGCTGCTTGACGCCCTGATAGCCCGCCGCCTCGATCCATCCCTGATATTGCGGCAGGTGATGGCCCATCAGCACGGTCGGGCTATGGTCGTGTCCCTTGATGAGCAGTCCGGGCTCTTCCCAGATCGACAGGCTGCACGGCCCGATCGCCTTGGTCATGCCCTTGCCGCGCAGCCATTCCTCGGCCGTCGCGATCAGCGCCGCTGCGGTCTCGCCATCCTCCGCCTCGAACATACCCCAAAAGCCGACACCGGGACCAAAGCCCTTGTCGGCGGGCATCGTCAGCGCCAGCGTGTCGATATGCGCCGAAATCCGTCCAACTACCCGGCCGTCGCGCTCGGCGATATGAAGCTGCCCCTCGGCATGGCTGAACCAGCCGTTCTTCTTGGGGTCGATCGTCGCGGCGACTTCCGATTTCAGCGGCGGCACCCAATGCGGATCATTGGCATACAGGCGATAGGGCAGGGCGATGAACGCCTTGCGATCGGCGGCGGACAGGACCGGACGGACGGTGATCGACATGGCTTCCCCCCAAACGACAACGGGGCGGCAATGCGCCGCCCCGGTTCAAACATCAAATGACAAATCGGTCATCCGCGGTAACGCGGGTGCCCCTTGGCGACGCCACCCGACAGTTCGGCGACCTTCGGATATTTCTTCGCGACATCCTCGGTATAGCCGAGGTTGAAGACGGTCGGGCTCTTCTCCGGGCGTTCCGAACGCTCGTAATGGGTCCCGAAAATCTTGTCCCAGAAGAAGTTGGTGATGCCGAAATTGCCATGCTCGTCGTGGAAGTGATGCGCCATGTGCTTGCGCTTCCATGCGACCAGCAGCTTGTTCTTTGGCTTGTAGGCCAGATGCTGGATGCAGTGGCAGAATTCGTAGAAGCAGGTGGTCAGCAGCCCCGTCGCCAGCGCGGCCATCGCGCCGCCGAACCCGCCGATGGCATAGCCGACCGGTGCGGTCGCGATCGCGATCGCCGGCAGCGTGGTGTGGAGCGCACCGAACAGGACCTCCAGATGGTTGGGGTCCTGATGATGGTCGTAATGGATGCGCTTCCACGTCGCGGCGAGCGGCGCGAACTTGAACATCCAGTTGGAATGCAGCACCCAGCGGTGCAGCACATACCACACCAGCGGATAGGCGACGATCGCGATGCCGATCGACGCCAGCGTCGGGACCAGCGGCGCGGGCGACCAGATGAACAGGCCGACCGCGACGACCGACAGCGCCAGATAGGCGATGATCGCCGGATACTGGAAAAACGCGACGACCAACTCCTTGAAGGTCATCTTGTCGAGATGGTGCGACTTCTTCCAGAAGCCCTGCTTCTCGGTGATCGCGGTCATCGGCACAACTTCCTCAAACGATTCCTTGACCGGGCATGTAACGCCCATTGTGATGCTTTGGCGGCGCTTTGCGGCCAAAGTGGGACGGTATCGCGTCTATTCCTCGGTACGGATCAGCACGGCCTCACCGATCAGGAAGAACAACAGGAACGGCGCCCAAGCCGCCAGAAACGGCGGATAGGCACCCAGGTTCCCCATCGCCAGCGCGAAATTGTCCGCCACGAAATAGGTAAAGCCAAGCGCCATTCCAATGACCGCGCGGACGAACAATTTGCCCGATCGTGCCACGCCGAACGCCGCGACCGCCGCCAGCAGCGGCATCAGCACCGCCGACAACGGCCCCGACAGCTTGTGCCACAATGCGCCTTCCAGCGCCTTGGTCGGGCGGCCGGCTTCGGTCAGATCGTCGATCGCCACCGATAGCTGGGTGAACGACAGGCCATCGGGATCGACGTTCTGGAGCGTGAACTGGTCGGGCCGCACGCCGCCGGCGATGCGCAGCGTGCCCAGCCGTTCGCGCAAGCCCGTCGCGACGGTGAAGCGCTCCGCCCCTTCGATCCGCCATGCGCCATCCTCGCGCCGCCCCGCGCTGGCGGTAACGAGCGCGCGGAGCGAGGAGCCTTCGCGAGTGTAGACGGTGATTCCGCGCAGCCGGGTGGCCTCACCCCGACCCGACACCTGCCGTACCTGGATCAGATTGTCACCGTCGCGCACCCATACGTTGGTGCGATCGCCACGGTCGACCGGCATCGGTCCATAGTCGACATTGTCCCATGCGGTGAGCGTCGCGGTGGCGCGCGCCACGACCCGCTCGTTGAAGCCGAACGACAGCGCGGCGACGCCGAAGCTGGCGAGGATCAGCGGGGCGAGTACCTGATGCGCCGACAGGCCGGCGGCTTTCAGGCTGATGATCTCGCTGTTCTGATTGAGCTGCGTCAGCGTCAGGATCGTGCCGAGCAGGACCGAAAAGGGCAGGAAACGGGCGACGATCTGCGGCGTGCGCAGCGACACGTAGCGCAGGATTTCTGCCTGCCCGTTGCCCGGCTGGGCAAGGATTTTGCCGCTTTCGCTGAGCAGGTCGAGCGCCTGCAACACCAGCACCAGCGCGAACAGGATCGCGAAGGTCCGCACGAGGAACAGCCGCGCCATATAGACGGCAATCGTGGTCGAGGGGAACAGCGCGCGCATCACGCCGTCGCCTTGCGCTTGCCCGGCAGATACCGGCCGATCAGTTTGCCAAGCTTGGCGGCACCGCGTTCCAGCCCGCCGATCGGCTGGCCGCCGGGGACATAGGCGACGACATAATAGAGCCGGAACACCAGCGCGGCGAACAGCAGGAACGGCCCCCACAGCGCGATGATCGGATCGATCCGGCCGAGGCCGCCGACCGCTTCGCCATATTCATTGACCTTGTGATAGGTCACGAGCAGCACGATCGACAGGAACACGCCGAGCGCCGAGGATGATCGCTTGGCCGGCACGCCGAGCGCCAGCGCCAGCAGCGGCAACAGGAACATCGTCGCCACCTCCGCCAGCCGGAAGTGGAAATTGGCGCGCGCCGCGTCGCGATCCTCCTCGCTGACCTTGGGATCATGACCAGCCACGGCGAGCTGCGGCAGCGTCTGTTCGAGGTCGCGGCCGCCGCGCGGGCGGAAATTGCCGAACTTGGGCAGATCGATCGGCAGGTCGTGCGCGGTGAAGGTCAGCGTGCGCGGCACGCGGAAATCGGGCGCGTTGTGGATCAGCGTGCCATTGGTCAGGCGAAAGATGATCGTGTTGGGATCGTCGGTGCGCAGGAACTGGCCGCGCTCGGCGGTCACGCCCAGCCACTGGCCGTCGCGCTGGCTGGCCTGTACGAAGATGCCGCGCAGGTCGGCACCCGACCCACGGCTTTCCTCGATGCGCAGCGTCATCCGGTCGCCCAGCTTGGTGAATTCGCCGACCTTGATCGACGCGCCGAGCGCGCCCGAGCGCAGTTCGAAGCGCAGCGCCTCGTAATTATAGCGCGCGAGCGGCTGGACGAAGCCAACGATCGCAAGGTTCGCCGCCGCCAGCACCGTCGCATAGTAGAAGGGCACGCGCAGCAGCCGCCAATAGCTCATACCGACGCCGAGCATTACGTCGAGCTCGGACGAGGTTGCGAGCTTGCGAAAGGCGAGCAGGATGCCGAGCATCAGCCCGATCGGGATGCCCAGCCCCAGATACTCGGGCAGCAGATTGGCCAGCATGCGCCACACGACGCTGACCGGTCCGCCTTCGGCCGCGACGAAGTCGAACAACCGCAGCATCCGGTCGAGCACGAGCAGCATCGCCGAAATCAGCAGGGTCGAGAACAGCGGCACCGCGATCAGCCGGGCCATGTAGCGATCGATCGATGGCATGGGCACGGCTATAGCGGAGGTTGCGGGCGAAGCTAGTCCCGTTGCGAGGGTGCTACTGCTCCCCTCCCTGGCAAGGGAGGGGAGTAGGTCGGATCAGATCGCGCCAACCGCCTTGCCGGCGGCCTCGAACATGCCGATGATCGTCTCGACCTGTTCGGCGCTATGCTCGGCACATAGCGAGCAGCGCAGCAGGAAGGTGCCGGCCGGGGTCGCGGGCGGACGCGCCATGTTGACGTACAGGCCGCCGTCGAGCAGCGCCTGCCACATCGCCACCGCCTGGGCCTGATCCTCGAGGATCACGGCGATGATCGCCGATTGCGGCGTATCGGTGCCGAGCTTCAGCCCCAGATCCTTCAGCCCGCCGTGCAGCCGCTTCGAATTGCGCCACAGATGCGCGCGCTTGTCGCCGGCATGGCGGAGCTTGCGGATCGACGTCGCAGCGGTGGCGACTACCGATGGCGGCAGCGAGGCGGTGAAGACATAGGGCCGGCATACCAGCCGCATCACGTCGAACTTCGGATGGTTGGAGACGCAGAAGCCGCCGACCGTGCCGACCGATTTGGAGAAGGTGCCGACGACAAAATCGACATCCGCCTCGACGCCCTGTTCCTCATACACGCCGCGCCCGTTGGGACCGAAGAAGCCCATGCCGTGCGCCTCGTCGACCAGCACCATGCAGCCGTGCTTCTTGGCCACCGCGACCATTTCGGGCAGCGGCGCGATGTCGCCGAGCATCGAATAGACGCCTTCGAGCACCACCAGCTTGCCTGGCTCTTTCGGCAGGCGCCCGAGCCGCTTGTCGAGATCCTCGACCGAATTGTGGCGGAAGCGCACGACCTCGGCATTGCCGAGCGCGCAGCCGTCGTAGATCGAGGCATGGCTGTCGGCGTCGAGGATGATATATTCGCCCTTGCCGACCAACGTCGAGATGATGCCGAGGTTCGCCTGATAGCCGGTCGAGAACACCATGGCGTGGGTCGTGCCGTAGAATTCGCGCAGCGCCGCTTCGCAATCCTTGTGCGGATCATAGGTGCCGTTCAGCACCCGGCTGCCGGTGGTGCCCGATCCGAACTCGTCGAGCGCCTTCTTGCCCGCCGCGATCACGTCCGGGTCGAAGGTCATGCCCATATAGTTGTAGGTGCCGAGCAGGATCGTGTCCTTGCCGCGGATCACCGCTTGGGTCGGTGACTTCACCTCGTCCATCACGATCGCGAACGGATCGCGCACGCCGGTCGCCAGCAGCGCCTCGCGTTCGGCGATCAGCGCGTCGAACTTGCTGAGTAGATCGCGTTCGGGCGCGACCGGGCTCGGGTCGGCGGGGAGGGCGTGCGGCGTGGCGGCGGCTTCGGTCATGTTCGGGGCCTTATGTCTTCAGGCGGTCTTCAGCTTCTCGACGGCATCGGCCAACTGGCCGACCGTCTCGATCTCGGCCTGCATGTTCATGGTGATGACGATGTCGAATTCATCCTCGACCGCCGCCACGAAATCCATGACGGTCAGGCTGTCCCATTCGAGATCGCCGGCAAAGGTCGTCGCATCGGTGAGCGCCACGCCCTTCTTGTTGAAGGGGTCGATCAGGCCGGTGATGGTGGCGAGGGTGGCGGCACGGTCGCTCATGCGGGTCTTTCCAATATGCGTGGTTGCGCGGGCCTATAGCAGACCATGCGCACGATACCATGCCGCCGTATCGCTAAGGCCGCGTGGCGTGGCGATGCGCGGTTCCCACAGCTCGGCGGGCGGACGGCGTGCCGGGTCGGCGGTCCAGTCGGGATGGGCGAGATAGCGGGCGCGGTCGGGGGTCAGCTTGGCCCCGCTACCCCGAAACCTGCGGTCGATGCGCGCACCCAATCGCAGCAGCCGTTCGGGCAGATGCAGCGGCAGCACGCGCTGCCCGACCGCCCGCCCGATCAGCCGGGCCAGTTCGGCATGGGTCAGCGGGTTGCCATCGTCGACCTCGTACAGATCGTGCGCACCGGGCCGATCGGCGAGGGCGAGCAGCAACCGCGCCAGATCGTCGACCGCGACCAGCGCGAGCCGGCCGGGCGGCGGCAGGAGCGCGAGCCCGATCTTCGCCATGCGGAACATGTCGCGCCATTCGGTATCGCCCGGACCATACACCCCGCTCGGGCGGACGATCGTCCAGTCGAGATCGCTCGCCTCGACCACCGATTCACCGGCGCGTTTGGAAGCGCCATAGGCCGATAGCTGCGGCTCGCGGGCGGAGAGCGAGGAGACATGGACGAAGCGGCGGGAACCGGCGGCCAGCGCCGCATCGACCATCGCCTGCGTGCCGGTCACGTTGCCGGCGGTGAACCCCGCCGCGTCCGGCGCACTCACCACGCCGGCGAGGTGCAGGACGACATCGGCACCGCCGACCAGTTCGTTCAGGCTCTCCGGCCGGTCGAGCGCGCCGCGTACCCAGCTTACGTTCGGCTCGGCCGGTTGCGCCCGGCGGGTAAGCGCGCGGATGTGCCAGCCGGCACTGGCACCCAGCGCGATCACGCGGCGGCCGACGAAACCGGTGCCGCCGGTCAGCGCCATCGTCTTCACAGCAACGCCATATGATTGCGGTGAACCAGCGCCGAACGCGGCGCGTACCCGAGCAGGTCGCCCAGCTCGTCGCTGCGCCGCCCGACGATCCGCGCGGCGTCGATCGCGTCATATTCGGCGAGGCCACGCGCCACGGTGCGACCATCGGTGGCGACGATGCGGATCAGGTCGCCGCGCGCGAAATCGCCCTCGACCGACACCGCCCCGGCGGGCAGCAGGCTGCGTCCCGAAGCAAGGGCTGCGACCGCGCCGGCATCGACGCGGATCGCCCCGCGATCGGTCAGCCCGCCTGACAGCCATGCCTTGCGCGCCGGGGCATGGCGTGGGGCGGCGAACACCGTGCCATGGCCGGTCGCGGCGAAGCGAGCGAGCGGATGGTCGATCCGCCCACTGGCGATGGCAAGCGTCGCGCCGGCGGCGGTGGCGATGCGCGCCGCCTCCACCTTCGACACCATGCCGCCCGATCCCATGCCCGACGACGAGCGGCTGTCCGCCATGCCGAGGATCGTCGCGTCGATCGTCTCGACATGGGGAATGAGGCGCGCATCGGGGTTGGCGTGCGGATTGCTGTCGTACAGCCCGTCGATGTCCGACAGCAGGATGACGCCGTTGGCGCGCGCCGCCGCGCCGACCCGCGCGGCCAGCCGGTCGTTGTCGCCGAAGCGGATTTCTTCCGTAGCGACGCTGTCGTTCTCGTTCACCACCGGCACGACGCCCAGCTTGAGCAGCCGCCCGAGTGTCGCGGCGACGTTCAGATAGCGGCGGCGGTCCTCCAGATCGTCGAGCGTGACGAGCAGTTGCGCGGCGGTGAGGCCATGATTGCCGAGCAATTCCGCCCAGACGCTCGACAGCGCGATCTGTCCGGTCGCGGCGGCGGCCTGCGCATCCTCTAGGCTCGCCCGGCCGCCCCTGGGCAGCCCGAGCCGCCGCGCACCAAGCGCGATCGCTCCCGACGAGACGACGACGACCTGCTGCCCCGCCTTCACCCGTGCGGCGATGTCGGCGACCAGTCCGGCGAGCCAGTCGCGCCGGACCGTGCCGTCGGCCGTGACGAGCAGCGACGAGCCGACCTTGACGACCAGGCGCGGGCCGAACAGGTCGGCGTCGGGGCGGGGGGCGTCGGCTAGACCGGCGACCATTCGCCCGGCTCCCCGTCGGCTTCCCCGGCGTGCATCTCGGACGGGCCGATCGCGGCGAGCAGCCGGTCGAGCACCGCCTCCAGCCCCTGTCCGGTCGCGCCCGACAGCGGGAGTACCGTCGCACCGCTCTCCGCTTCCAGTTCGGCTATCAGCGCGGCAGTCAGTTCCTCGTCGAGCAGATCGGCCTTGTTGAGCGCGATCACCTCGGGCTTCTCGGCGAGATCGGCGCCGTAATTCTCCAGTTCCTGCCGGACGATGCGATAGGCGGCGACCGGATCGTCGACATGGCTGTCGATCAGGTGGAGCAGCACCCGGCAGCGTTCGATATGCCCGAGGAAGCGGTCACCGATCCCGGCGCCTTCGGCCGCGCCCTCGATCAGCCCGGGAATGTCGGCGACCACGAATTCGCGATCGCGGTGGCTGACGACGCCCAACTGCGGGCGGGTGGTGGTGAAGGCATAGGCGCCGACCTTGGCATTGGCGTTGGTCACGGCATTGATGAAGGTCGACTTGCCGGCGTTGGGTAGCCCCACCAGCCCGGCGTCGGCGAGCAGCTTGAGCCGTAGCCACACCCACGCCTCGTCGCCCGGCCAGCCGGTGCCGTGCTGGCGCGGGGCGCGATTGGTCGACGTCTTGTAGCTGGCGTTGCCGCGTCCGCCGTCCCCACCGCGCAGGAACACCTCGCGCTGGCCGGTATGGGTGAAATCGGCGAGAACGGTTTCCTTGTCCTCCGACAATATCTGCGTGCCCACCGGCACGCGGATGACGAGATCGCGACCGCCGCCTCCGGTGCGGTTCGATCCCGAACCGCCCGAACCACGCGGCGCGCGGAAATGCTGGGTGTAGCGAAAATCGATCAGCGTGTTGAGGCCGGCGACCGCTTCGAAAATGACGTCGCCGCCCTTGCCGCCGTTACCGCCGTCGGGGCCGCCATATTCCATGAATTTTTCGCGCCGAAAACTGACGGCGCCGGGGCCACCCACGCCCGAACGGACGAAGATCTTGGCTTGGTCGAGAAAATGCATGGCATCCGCTTAGTCGGAGTCGCGCGATGGGGGAAGGGTGTTCCTTGGGTGTCAGAGCCACCGGTGGAGAACCAGCGCGTCGACCTCGCCCAGCGTCGGATGGTCGAACGCGCCGGGCAGCCGCCCGACCTGTTCGAACCCCAGCGACAACCACAGCCCGATCGCGCGGATGTTGGTAGCGATCACGAAATTATACTGCATCGCGCGGAAGCCGGCGGCGCGGGCATGGTCGAACGAATGCAGCGCCATCGCGCGGGCGATGCCGCGTCCGGTCGCCGCGCCATGCGTCGCATAGCCGCAGTTGGCGACATGCCGTCCGCCGCCGTCCTTGTTCGCCCGGCAGAAATAGCTGCCGAGGACCCGGCCATCGACCTCGGCGACGAACACCGTGTTGCCGGGCGCGTGCCAGAAGGCGAGCGCGGCATCGACCGGCAGGTCGCGGTCGAGCGCATAGCTTTCCCCGGCGCGGACGATCGGTATCAGGATGGCGGTGATGGCCGATGCGTCATCGGGCGTCGCCGGCCGGATCAGCACGGCAGGTCGCCGCGCGTGCGCAGCAATGCGCGGGTCGCCAGGTCGCGCGCCTTTTCGCGCGGCAGGCGGAGCGCCTTCGCCATCGCCCCGCCGAGCAGCGCATCGCCCAGTGCCATCAGCACCAGTTGCAGCGTCTCCTCCGCCAGCGGCAGTTCGCTAAGCGCCTGTTCGCTGCCCAGCCGGTCGACCAGCGCGTGAATCGCATCGAGGATCGGGTCGAGCGCATCGTCGTTGCCCGACAGGATCATCCAGCTCGCCAGTGCGCCGGCGCCTTCGCGATCGAACGCATCGAACGTCAGGTCGACGACCTCGCGCGGATCGTGATCGCCTTCGTGCGCGCGCAGCACCGCCGCGCCGATCGATGCGGTGATCGTCGTCGCCATCCGCTCGGCCAGCGCCTTTTGCAGTCCCGATGCCGACCCGAAATGGTGGAGCAGATTGGCGTGCGTCCGCCCGATCCGAAGTCCGACCGCCTTCAGCGTCACCGCCTGCGGCCCGGCTTCGATCAGCAGATCGCGCGCGGCATCGAGCGCGGCATCGCGCGACGCTTCGGGGGACAGGCGACGGCGAGCTATTGACATCACTGTAAGTAGATCACATTTCGCATCGGTTAGTTGGAGCAGAACCGTGGCGAAAGCAAAGACTCCCGACGATCTGACCATCACCCCGCGCGACGTCCGCTTCGGGCGGGACCGTGCGCCCGGACGCTGGTGGCTGAACGGCGACGCGTACGCCACCGCCTTCTACAACGCGCTGTCGGTCACGTTTCCCAAGGGCGAGGGCTATTTCATCGACAGCGTGCGGGCGTATCAGGATCAGGTGCCCCCGCGGCTGGCGCAAGAAATCCGCGCGTTCGTCCGGCAGGAGGCGATCCATACGCGCGAGCATATGGCGTTCAACCGGCAGGTCACGGATCATGGCTATGACACGTCGCGGCTGGACGCGCGGGTCGACCATGAACTGTCGATCACTCGAGGCAAGCCGCCGATCGCCAATCTGGCGGCGACGATGGCGCTCGAACATTTCACCGCGATCCTCGCGCACGAACTGGTCGCCGATCCCCGCCATCTGGCGGGCGGCGAGCAGCAGGTGGCCGACCTCTGGCGCTGGCACGCGATCGAGGAGATCGAGCACAAGGGCGTCGCCTACGACACCTGGGTCCATGCCACCCGTGACTGGAGCCGGTTCCGGCGCTGGCGGATCAAGGCGCTGGTGATGCTGATCGTGACCGCCAAATTCTTTCGTGGCCGCACCGCCGGCATGCTCGACCTGCTGGCGCAGGACGGATTGACCGGTGCCGGGGTAAAGTGGCGGCTGTTCGGCTATGCGTTCGGCCGGCCGGGCATGGCGCGGCGGGTGCTGGGCGCATGGGCGGCGTTTTTCCTGCCGGGCTTCCATCCATGGAACCTCGACGATCGCGCGCTGATCGGGCTGGTCGACAGCGAGTTCGCCGCGGCACGGCTGGCGACCGCCTGACGCTTGCCTCGCTGGCGGCATCGGCGCAGGGAGAAGCGATGCGAACGGTATCGGAAGACGCGGCGGTCCGGCTCTATCATCTCGACGACGAGGGCGGGGTGGCGACGACCATCCTGTACGGGACATTGTCGGAGGCACTGGCAGCGGCGGCGAATGAGCCGGAAGCGGTTCAGGGCGGGCTGTATCTTCAAACCAGCAGCGACGTCGTCGCCTATCTCGATCTGATCGAAGGGTAGGGGGCGGCGGTCATGGCCGCCCCGATGGTGGCTTACTGATAGCCGCCCTCTTCCTCGCGTTCCTCGGCGGCTTCTTCCTGCGCCTCTTCCATGTCCTTGGGTTCGTTCGGGGTTTCGGGATCGATCATCGGCCGGTTGCCTTTCGCGGGACGGCGGGGGTGCCGTGCGGTATCAACCGCCCGTACCCGTCGCCCGTTCCCGCCGCCGGTCAGGCGACCAGCCGGGGATCGATCGCATATTCGATCGATTCGACATGGCAACCGCGCCCGGCGCTATAGGTCGACAGCGTTTCGCCGGTGGCGGCAAATCCCAACCGCCGCAGCACCGCGCCCGACCCCGGATTGTCGACATAATGTCCCGCCGCCACCCGCTCCACGCCGAGCGCCGCCGCCAGCCGCAGCACCGCGCGGGCCGCTTCGGTCGCATAGCCCCGCCGCCAGGCGCTGGGCGTGATCCAGTAGCCGAGATTGTGCGATATATCCCCGAACGGGCCGATCCCGATCGATCCGATCAGGGCGCATTCGCCCCCGTCGTGCGCGAAGATCAGGAAATGCGGACCGGACGTGGCATAGCCGTTGGCGATCGCGGCCTGCGCATCGGCCAGCGTATAGGGCCATGGCGCGCGCGACAGATTGCGCACGACCGCTTCATGGCCGATCGCGCTGGCCAGGGCAGGGGCGTCCTCGGGCCAGCCGGGGCGCAGGGTCAACCGTTCGGTACGGGCGAACACGGGCTCTCTCCTGAAGCGCGGCACGGATTGTGCGGCGCGGTGGGACCGGAGAGAGCAAAGAAAAAGGGAGCCGGGATGACCCGCCTCCCTCTTGTTGGCTGGTTCCGTTGCCGGAACCCGGGTCACCCTGGTGGGCTACCCGGATAGTAGCCCGTTATTCTGCGGCCTGCGCCTGCATCTCGACATACGCAAACTTGCGGCCGAGCTTGCCTTCCTTGAACGCCACGCGGCCATCGACCAGCGCGAACAGCGTATGGTCCTTACCCATGCCGACGTTCACGCCCGGATAGAACTTCGTGCCACGCTGGCGCACGATGATGTTGCCCGCGACCACTTCCTGGCCACCGAACTTCTTCACGCCAAGGCGACGGCCGGCCGAATCACGACCGTTGCGCGACGAACCGCCTGCTTTTTTATGTGCCATGGTTCAAACTCCTCGTATTCGCTCAGGCGCTTATGCGGCGGCGCTGTCGTCGGCGCGCTGGTCGCCGATCGCGGTGATCTTCAGGATGGTGTGCTGCTGGCGATGACCGTTCTTGCGACGGTAGTTGTGACGGCGGCGCTTCTTGAAGACGATGACCTTCTCGCCCTTCGCCTGTGCGACGATTTCGGCCGATACGGTCAGTCCGTCGACCGACTTCAAGTCGGCACCGTCACCGGCAAGAAGCACGTCGCCGAGCGTCACGCTGCTGCCAGCTTCGCCATCGAGCTTTTCGACGACGATCTTGTCTCCTGCGGCAACGCGATACTGCTTGCCGCCCGTGCGCACGATTGCGAACATGGCCCTTGCTTCTTTCCCAAATGCAATATGTCCGCGTGGAGATACCCCACGCGGCAAGTAGCGCTGGACCTACGTAAAGCGTTCCCGGCTGTCAATGCCGAACACCGATTCGGGTGTAGGAAAGCGTTGTTGCAGCGCGGCAACAGCGCTGTGACATTCGCATGACGCCTCTATCGAGCGGCTTGTATTGTAAAAGCGGGTGCCGGACGCTCAGGGCGCAACGACGATGCGGGAAACATCGTTCGGGGGAGATTTTGATGCGTAACACCCTTTTCAACGCGCTGGTGCTGACGAGCGCACTCGTCGCCATTCCGGCCAATGCGCAGATCGCGACGCCGCCGCCCGCCGATGACGTACCGGCCGGCGAGGAGATCGTCGTCGTCGGCACGCGCGCGCAGGGCCGCACCGTCGCCGAAAGCCCGGTCCCGGTCGACGTCATCACCGGCGATGCCCTGGTCAACGCCGGCTATACCGAGACGAACAAGCTGCTGAACCAGCTCGTCCCCTCGTTCAACTTCCCGCAGCCGTCGATCACCGACGGCACCGACGTGGTCCGCCCCGCCACGCTGCGCGGCCTGTCGCCCGATCAGACGCTGGTGCTGGTCAACGGCAAGCGACGCCATTCGACGTCGCTGCTCAACGCCAACGGATCGGTCGGGCGCGGCTCGTCGGCGGTCGATCTGAACACCATCCCCAGCCTCGCGATCGAACGGATCGACGTGCTGCGCGACGGTGCCTCGTCGCAATATGGTTCGGACGCGATCGCCGGTGTCATCAACGTGCAGCTCAAGCGCCGCGAGGGCGGCCGGGCGACGATGACCTATGGCAAATACGTCACGACGATGGACGGCGTCGGTCAGGTATCGGGCATCGCCACCCAGACGAACGGCCAGCCGCAGGTGCGCGCCGATGGCACCTATGTCCTGAACGAAACCGGCGACGACCGCGACGTGCGCGACGGCCGCACCGTTACCTTCGCCGCCAACATGGGTCTGCCGGTCGGCGAATCGGGCTATCTGAACCTGACCGGCGAATATCGTGATCGCGAGCCGACCAACCGCGCCGGTTTCGACCCGCGCCGCAACTATCCGCTGCAGGCGAACGGCACGGTCGATTCGCGCGAATTCACCTATGACCGGGTCAACCACCGCTACGGCGACGCCAAGACCACCGATTTCAACTTCTTCCTGAACGGCGGCGTCGATCTGGGCGCTTCGTCCGAACTCTACGTATTCGGCAGCTATGGCATCCGCGACGGCGAAAGCGCCGCCTTCTATCGTCGCGCTTCGGGCCGCGATACCAACAGCAATATCCAGGACCTGCGCGACTGCACCTTCACCGGCACGGTCTGCACGCCGTTCTACGCCGATGGCTTCCTTCCGCTCATCACCAGCCAGATGGAGGATTTCGCGGCGGCGGTCGGCGTGAAGGGCGATCTGGGCGGCTTCGCCTATGACCTGTCCTATGTCTATGGCACCAACGCCTTCGACTTCCGCATCGAGAACAGCTTCAACGCCTCCTATGGTCCGCAATCGCAGCGCGCGTTCAAGGCGGGCGGCACGCGCTTCGGCCAGCAGACGGTGAACCTCGACCTGCAACGCGATCTGTCGGTGGGCTTCCTGTCCGACCTGTCGCTGGCGCTGGGCGGCGAATATCGCAACGAGAATTACAAGATCCTCGCCGGCGAACTGCAAAGCTACGCCGCCGGCCCGTTCGCGTTCAGCAACGGCGCGGCCGCCGGATCGCAGGGCTTCCCCGGCTTCTCTCCGAACAGCGCGGTCGATGCGTCGCGTGACAGCATCGCCGGCTATGTCGAGCTGGACGGCAAGTTCAGCGATGCGTTCAACGTCGTCGCCGCCGGCCGGTTCGAACATTTCAGCGACTTCGGCAACACGGTGAACGGCAAGGTCGCCGCCCGTTTCGCCCCGACGCCATGGATCGCGGCGCGCGGATCGATCTCCACCGGCTTCCGCGCGCCAAGCCTCGCGCAGCAGTTCTTCTCCTCGTTCGCGACGCAGAACATCGGCGGCACCCTTGTCGAGATCGGCACGTTCCGCGTCGGCGATCCCGTGGCGCGGGCGCTCGGCTCGCGGCAGTTGGAGGCGGAAAAGTCGCTCAACATCGGTGGCGGCCTGACGCTGACCCCGCTGCGCGGGCTGACGCTGACCGCCGACTATTACAACATCAAGATCAACGACCGCGTCATCCTGTCGGAAAATCTTCAGGGCGCGGCGGTCGTCGCGGTGCTGCGCGGCGCGGGGATTCAGGACATCACCTCGGCGCGGTTCTTCATCAACGGCATCGATACCCGGACGCAGGGTGTGGAAGTGGTCGGCACCTATCGCGTGCCCGATCTCGGCATCGGCAGCGTGACGCTGACCGCCGGCTACAACTACAACCAGACCGACATCACCGACCGTTCGACGCTGTCGGCGATCCCCGGCGTCACGCTGTTCGGGCGGCAGGAATCGCTGCGGCTGACGCAGGGCCAGCCGCGTTCGAAGATCAACCTCGGCGCCGACTGGTCGCAGGGCATCTTCGGGCTGACCGCGCGCACTAACCGGTACGGCAACACGCTGTCCCCGGGCGGGGCGGTGGCGACCGATGTCGTGCTGACGCCCAAGTGGCTGACCGACCTCGAACTGCGGGCGACGCCGGGCCAGTTCGAGCTGGCGATCGGCGCGAACAACCTGTTCGACGTGTATCCGACGCGCAACCCGATCCTGGGGGCAGCGGCGATCAACAACTATTTCATCCCGTACAGCAGCTTCTCGCCGTTCGGGTTCAACGGGCGCTATCTCTATGCGCGCGCCGGCGTGAAGTTCTGATAGAGGGGCGGGCGGGGGACGACCCCGCCCGCCTCAATGGCGATGTTCGCGGCGCAGGCGGTAGCGGCCGCCGGCATAATCGTCGAACAATCCGGTGATCGCCGGATGGTCGACCGGCTCCTCGCTGTCGTCGACGATCAGGTTCTGCTGGCTGACATAGGCGACGTACGACGCCTCGGCATTTTCGGCGAGCAGGTGATAGAAGGGCTGGTCCTTGCGCGGGCGGGCTTCCATCGGGATCGATTCATACCATTCGTCGCTGTTCGCGAAGACCGGATCGATGTCGAAGATCACACCGCGGAAATCAAACATCCGATGGCGCACGACGTCGCCGATCGAGAAACGGGCATGGGCGATCGGCGGCAGCGGCGTGCCGAGGTCGAGGGGCTTGGCGGTCATGGCCTTCATGCGAAATATTTAGGGTGTCGGGGCGATTGCAGCAAGGAGGCGCTTGCAAGTCCCGAAACCTTGGGCTAACCGGCCCCCCTCGCTGACCACCGTGCCGCGCTGACCTGCGGCATGGAGCGAGAAACCTCTGCGGAGAGGTGGCAGAGTGGTCGATTGTACCGCACTCGAAATGCGGCGTGCCTTTACGGGTACCGAGGGTTCGAATCCCTCCCTCTCCGCCAATACGCTGTGCGCCAGCGCGCAGAGGCGTTCACATCCCCTAGAAACGTGACGATTTGTCCCTCATAGAACCGGGACAAATGGTCACATACATCCACCAGCGTTCACCCGATACCATGGCATGCGGCGTGGTATGCGCGGCAAAATCCATGGTATCCATGGTACGGAGAGCGATGCCATGGCTCTGAATGATGCCAAGGTGAAAGCGGCCAAGCCGAAAGAGGCGGCCTACAAGCTGACCGATGGCGGTCAGCTCTTTCTCCACGTCACCCCCGCCGGCGGGAAGCACTGGCGGATGAATTACACCTTCGGGAAGAATGCCGCCGGCAAGCCTGCGCAGAAGACGCTGACGATCGGGGCCTATCCGATCGTGTCGCTCGGCGAAGCCCGCGAGGCGCGCGACCAGGCCAAGCGACTCCTGCTCGATGGCCGCGATCCAAGCGTCGCCAAGCAGCTCGTTCGAAAGGCGCGCGACGTTGCGATCGAGAACACATTTCAGGTCGTCGCCGAGCGCTGGTTCGAAAAGCGCAGCGGCTGGTCTCTCGCCAAGCTGGACGCATGGATCGCGCAGCACGGCTCGGCGCGGGTGCGCGACGCCCACCACTGGACCGATCCGAATGTTCGCGGCTGGTCGGCCGTCCATTCCGACGACGTCCTGAAGTCGCTGCGCCGCGATGCCTTCCCCGCGATCGGCGGCTTGCCGCTGGCCGACATCGACACGCAGCGCGTGCTCGAGCTGCTGCACGCCGTCGAGCAGCGCGGCGCGATCGAGAGCGCCCACCGCCTCCGCCAACGGATCTCCGACATCTTCAATGTCGGCATGGTCGCCAAGCTATGCACCAGCGATCCGGCGCCGGTTGCGCTCAACAAGCTGCTCGCCGACAAGCCGAAGGCAAAAAAGCAGCCGTCGATCATCGACGGGACCGATGACAATGACGAGCGGCTGGCGCGGCTGCGAGAGCTGCTCAAGAAATGTGAGATCGAGCGCACCCGCGCCGGCACCAAGTTCGCGCTGCGGTTACTGGCGCTGACCGCCGTCCGGCCCGGCGAAATCTCCGGCGCGCGCTGGGATGAATTCGAGGGGCTCGACGGGCCAGCCCCGCTATGGCGCATCCCTGCCGCGCGGATGAAGGGCGACAAGGAGCGCAAGGAGGAGGTCGGCGGCGACCACCTGGTCCCACTGTCGCGCCAGGCGATCGAAGTCCTCGATGCACTGCGCGAGGTGAGCGGCCGGTACGAGCTCCTCTTTCCGTCGGAGCGCCGCTCGCACCATTCCATATCAGAAAATACCCTGCGCGCGCTGCTGATCCGGGCAGGCTATTACCAGCGGCATGTGCCGCACGGCTTCCGCGCGGCCTTCAGCACGATCATGAACGAACGCGCGGACCGCGCATGGCGTGAGATCGGTCAGCCCGGGCTGTCGCCGGATCGCGCGATCATCGATCTCATGCTGGCGCACGTCCCGGGAAATCGCGTCGAATCGGCGTACAATCGCGCGGCGTACATGCCGCGCCGGCGCGAGCTGGCGCAGGAATGGGCGGACCTGCTGATCGTCGACCTCGACCCGCCAGCGTCACAGATTAGCCGGCCTGTCCGCTATGCAGCGACGGGGCCGGGGAGGGGCGATGCGTCGTAAGGGTGAGAAGCCGGTCGTCACGCCGGAGCCGGCGTGGTCGGAGGTGCATCCCGTCTATCAGTCGATTCGACGTGGCACCGGCTGGCTCGATGCGTGGCTCGGCCAGTATACGACGCCGTTGCACGTCATCGAGAAGCGGACCGGGATCGCGAGGGATCGCCTTTTCGAGATCATCGACGGCGGCGATCCGACCGACGAGGAAGCTACGCGGCTGGCGCAGCTTTGGTCCGTGACCCCGGCGGATATCCGTGCATCGCGCGCGCTGGAGGTGTCGGTCGGCGCGGATCGCTAGACCAGCGAATCGTTCGTGCTTTCGCGGACGGTGTCACCCGCCCGGCATTTCTCGACTTCCCACGGCGCGGTGTGGCGCTGGCATTCCGCCCGATCGGCGCTGGCGGGGACGCACCCGACCAGCGCCAGCGCGAGAAGAGCGGGCTTCATGGTTCCAACTTCGCGGGCGGGGATTGCAGGGCGGCCCACGCGACCGGAGCCGTGATCGGCTCACCTTCGGCGTCATACCATCCGCCCCACTCCGTGGAGGCGATAGCACGGACGCCGTTCACCCATGGCATCTTGTCGCCGTCGTGACGGTAGACAAGAAGGTCGACGCCCTTCGGTGCAGCGGCCATATCAAAAGACCAATCCCCCACCGCTGCGCGCGGGCGGGCGAGGGCTGCGTATTCCTGCATGGCGCGGATGATGTTGCGGCGCTCGGCTTCATCCCATGTCGACGCGATGGAAAGCGGCACGATGTCGTCCAGCACCTTGCCGACCTCCACCCCATCCCGGGCAGGCGCTACAGCGGAGTGCGGGCGGGCGAGCGCGGCGGCGAGAGCACCCGCCTCCTGTTCGCTGAACGCAATCGCTGGTAGGGTACTGACGCTATCCCAAGCGGCTTGGACTGGATGATTAAGGCAAACCCCTTCGGCTTCCCGATGCACCGGTGGGCGCTCGCCCACCTCGCGAGCATCGGTGTCGCCAACCTGAGTGGGCTGGGTCGCCTGTCCGACCGAGACCGGTCCCTGATCCCCGGATGGGGGCCGGTAACCGAAGGTCGCTTCCAGAGCGCGCATGTTAACCAGAGCGTCTAGGGCGACCTCCATGTGGATCGGGGTGCAATAGCCCTTCCGCAACTTGCTGTTGGCTTCGGCTTCCCGCACCATTTTGGCCGACAGATCATCGCCGGATCGCTCGAATGCCTGTGCAAGAATTTCAACAGCCTGCACCCTGTCCCCGGCAGAAGCTACGTGCGCGATCTGTCCGCCCGTCTGTGGCAGCCGAATCAACCCCGCTCGCAACGCGCGTATGATGGCCCGCGCACCGTCAACGGCGGTCCAGTCCATTTGCATGCTGTCGTCCAGCACTTCGACAAGCCATTCCTCGGTCATGATTTCAGACGCAAGCATGACCGGCCTCCACCATGGCATTGTAGGCGCTGTAGGCATCGGTGCAGGCGTCGGCCGCTTCGACCATTTCGCGGGTGGCGTGCTTCGGCATGGTCACATACCCGTCCACGGCAGGTTCTATGGCAAGGACTGCGAACGCCTCTGCCTGCCGCAGCATATCGAAGCGCGCGGTCGGGATCAGCACGTAGCCGGGGTGATGGACCTCGCTGGTCATATAGTCGTCAGTGATGCCGCGGACGGCGGCACTTACGCTTGCGGGGGCGGAGGCGAGGGCGACGCGCGCGTAGGCCCGCCATATGTCGCGGATCATTTGCCCTTCGGCCTTCCAAAGCGACGGCACGCGCGAAGCACCGCCCAAGCTCCATATCCGCCACATCGCCTCGGCTGCGGCTTCCTCGGCTGGCGTTGCCGGCGGATCGAGCGCGGTCATTGCGCGCGCCCGGGCTGCGCGAAGCGCTTCGTCCTCGCCTGCCGGGTCGCATCCTTCATCGCTGCCGTCACGTCCGCCAGCAAGGGCTCGGGAATGGCTGCGATCAGCACCGTGCCGTCTACATGCCGAATAGATATACAAAGCATCGCTTTGCCGTCGGGAGCGGGTGAGGCACCGAACGCGACATTCGCCGACCCCGCTTCAGGGGGGATGAAGAAGCCGTCAGGCCGCACCACCATGGCGGGTACGCACACCATGAGCGGTGCGGCGACGAAGCCATCATCGGCGGCTGGTGGTGAGCTCATTCGGATACCTTTCCCTTGGTGATCGGCCGGCCGCTGCGCGCCATCACGTAGAACGTCCGCCCTTCGTGGCTCTCGGCCAAGAGGTGCGCCGCGCGATGCGCCGACTTGTGCGTCATGTGGGCGACCTTCGGCGGCGTCTCGCCATCCGGCGACCAGACAACGAACGGCGGCTTCGCTGGCGTATGCTTATCGGGCGGCTGGGTGCTTTCCTTCAGCAACTCCTCGAGCCGATCGGCCGCAGCGTCCAGCGCGACCGCCGTCGGCGCCGACGTGCGGAGCGCGCCGTAGGAGCCAGCGCGTTCGCGAGCGAAGCGCACGATGTCCAGCGTATCCATTATGCGTCCTTCCCCAAGTCGATGTGCAACGATCCTTGATCGATTGCCTGTTCGAATGCCTCGTCGAGCATGCGGTGGACCGGCGTCGTGCCGTCCTCCTCTTCGCGCTCGAGCTCGGCGACGACATCGGCCGCGAAGCCGTCCGGCTGCTCGATGCTCCAGCCCCGATCATCTTCGATCTGCTGCTCCCAACTCGGGGAGCCCTTTACGGCCGTCATCAACGCATCGATGCCAATGCTGATGACGAGGCGACCGTCGACGAGCTCGACCTTCAAACCCTGCTCGCGCGCGGTCATGCAGCGGCCCTCTGCTCGAGCTGCTCGGCGACCCACGCATGCACCTCGAGCTCGCTCCACCTGGTCGAGCAGCCTCCGGCCTTGCACGCCTTCGGGAAGGTGCCAGCCCGCATCTTGCGGTAGATCATCGTCTTGCCGAGGCCGACGATCGCCTTGACTTCGTCAAGGCGCAGCAGCCTGTCGGCTGCCACGATGCGCCCCATTGCGCTCATATCCAACTCTCCACGATTACAGGGTCGTCCGCCGGCTGGCGGCCGAGATTGAAGAGACCCGTCGGCAGTTGCGCGCGGACTTGGTCGAGGGTGTCGCCGACGAAGTGGTCGTCGGTGGCGTGCGGTAGGCCGTCCGCCTCAATAGCGTGTCGACGCGCGACATGACGCCCGGGCAGGTCGGACGGATTGCGCGTGATCGTCCAGATCGACAGCAGATCCATGGTGCCTCCTAGAAATCCGGCTTCGGCCGGCGCGGAATGGCGTGCAGGTCCTTCGTGCGGACCAGCATGCCACCGTGCTCGTCGAGGCGGATATTGGTGGTGCGGCCGTTGTCCTTGACGACGTCGCCGTGCGCACCGCGCGGACCGATGCCGAGAAAGACGACGCGATCGCCGTGGGACAGGCCGCTCTTCATGACACCACCACGCTCAGCGGATGAAAGATGCCGGCATGAGCGTCGCCGTCGAGGACGACATGCGCGTATTGCGTGCTGTCCTTCCCGGGGTGGACGACGGTGCCCGCGCGCCCTTCGAGGTCCTTTCCTTCGCCAGTGATCGTCACGCGCGTGCCGTGCCGGATGTCACGGCCGTAATAGGACCGGACATAGCCATAGGGGTCGGACGCCAGCGCCGGCGCGATGCGCCGTGCCCGCGCGAAGTCGAGGAAGCACCGGAAGGTGATGTCCGACACGTCCGACCAGTCGAGGAAGCGCTGATAGACCGCGGCCCCGCGGCTGGGGGCGGCAATGGCGGATGGGTAGCGGCCGTCGACCGTCACTTCCCACATCGGCCACGCGCTCATTGCAGCCGCCGGCGCTGCTGGTGGGCGCTGCGGCCGTCGCGGCACGGGGCGCAGCGTCCCCTGACCAGGCGGGGGCTATCATAGCCGCATTCCTCGCATTCGCCGGCGACGCCGATCGTGATCGGCTGGCAGGCGGCGCGGATGCTGCGCTGCAGATGTTCCTGCTCGAGCTCGGCGGCGAGATCCATTTCGTCAGCCATCCGGCTGCTCCTTTGGCTGGTGATATTCGCAGTGGGCGGACCGGTCGCCGGTCGCGATCGGGGCGGGGCCGGGGAAGCCGGCCCACCAGCGGTCGGCACCCGCCTGCACCTCGGGCGTCATGCGGACGTCGCAGTCGGTCCGGGTGCAATCGGCGATGCAGAAGGTGCGGTCACGGTAACAGATCATCGCGGCCGGACCTTCTCGACGACGCGCAGGACGTCGCCGACCGTGCCGTCGTACAGCGACGACGTCTGTGCGTCGGAGATCTGCACGCCGAGCTCGTCCTCGATCACGACGACGAGACACATGATGTCGAGCGAATCGGCATGCAGATCGCCGCGCAGGCTGGCGGCTGGCATCACCTGATCGGCATGGGCGCGCAGCTCACGGGCGATGATGCCGGTGATCTGGCCGTCGATAAGCGCGGTTTTAGCCATTGATCGCGCTCCCGCTGCGAGCGGCGCGCACGACATCCATCAAGGCGCTGCCCCGAGTCCCGCCGTTCATCGCAGCCGCCACTGCAAGGATTTCCGGCTTGGAGGCGTTCGTGGACCGCACGACATGCTGGACGACGTCGTCAATGAGCCCGTCGACGTGCCCATCCTTCGCGCGCTGGACCCCGAAAATGATCGCTCCCCGCAGGACCGACGAGGCGATTTCCGTCAGCATCAAGGTCAGATCGTGCGGCTGGAGCACGGTGGCGGCGATGCGGATGCGGCGGTTAAGCACGTCGCTCAGCTCTTCGCAGGCGACTTTGGTCACGTCTTCGCGGACCCTGTTCTCGTATTCTTCGGTCAAGGGGCAATCTCCGTGGCAAGGCCGCGCCGGCGGCCGGAGGGGTGTGCGATCAGCGCGGGCGGCTGGTGCGGGCGAAGGGGGCGCGGGCGTCGGCCTCGATGTGGACGCGCCGCCACCGCTGGTCGGTGCCGCGCGCGACGCGGTGCGGGTCGGGCCTGCCGCTGGCGATCGTGAAGACCCGGCGCCAGTCGGTGCCGATCAGGACGAAGCCCGCCACGGCCGCGCCGGCGCCGAAGGCCAGCATGCTGATGATGACCATCATCATGCCCGGCCAGTCCGATCTGGCCAGCCGGCGACAAAGCCGGCACATGCCCGGTCCGCCTGCAGGCACTGGTCGTCGGACCGCTTCAGATTGTCCTGAAGCCGATCGAGCTCGCGCCGGATCTGGCGGCGATCGCCGTAGGCGCCAGTCGAGGTGTCGCAGAGGTGGCGGAGATAGTCGCCGTGCGGGGCCTTGGTATCAGCGCGGCTGGTGCGCAACTCTGCGTTGATGAGCCGGAAAAGATCGTCGAGCGTCAGCGCCAGCCGTCCGGCGCGCGTGGCGACGTCGGCGGTCAGCGAGGCGATCTCTTCCTCGACCGCCTGCCGATCCGACCCATCGACCAGCGCGAAGTGCTGCGCCGATAATTCACGGATGCGGATGACCGTCGGCGTGAACTCGACGATCGCGGCACGGACGTCGCCGTCGTTTTCGTCATCGGCTTGCGCCGGCGCGAAGAGGCTGGGCAGCTCGCTCATACCAGTGCCCTCGCGAGCATGTCCGCCAGCCAGTGGATGGCGAGGACGACGAGCGCCATTGCGCATGACGTGCCGATGAAGGCGACCAAGAGGATGACGGGAAGGGGGATCGCGTCCCGCTTCGACGGACCGGTGGCGGGCATCACGACCGCGCGCTCCGGCCGGCGATGTAGGCGGCGGCGAGCTCGGCCACCGCGACGGCCGCCGACGCTGCGGTGAATTCCGCCTCGGCCTCGGCGAGGCGGCGCGTCGCGGCTGCCTTGCGGGTCACCGCTTGCTGGACGCGGTCGAGGCGTTCGCGCGCCGATCCGACGCGCGGGCTGGGGACGCGCCGGGCATCATGATCGATCGCGGCCTGCGTGACCTCGAGCAGCGCCTGACCGGTCCAGGCGCCGCCGATGCGCTCGGCGCGCAGATCGAGGAGCGACGTCGCGGCGAAAACGCGCTGCTCGAGAGCGACCCGCTCGGCGCTCCCGCTCGGAAGGCGGACGATCCGGTCGCTGCAGTCGCGGATCTCGCGGGCGACGCTGCGAAAGTCCGCGATAGCCTGTTCGACGTCGGGATCGGGCTCGGCCTGCGCGGCCGGGTAAATGGCGGTGTGCAACAACGGCTGGCTCCCGTCACCCGAGAAGCTGGATGCTTCCCTAAGGCGATGCGGGCATGTTGCGATAATCGGAACATCGCCGTCAACCCTTATGTTGCGATTATCGGAACAGGGGTTGGCTCGGGCTCAAATATGTTCCTATTATGTTCTAACGCAGGTTGGTTAGGAGGTTCATGTGCGTACGATACGGCAGTGGCGGGTGACGTCTTTCGGGAAGCCGGTCGCTCCTTGGAGGAGCGATCGGGACCAAGTGATTCGCGATTTACTGGAGTTGGGGCTTGGCTCGTACGATGAATGGGGCACGCTCTACGTCACCGTCCCGGCCGACATCCAACGGCGCGAAGTACCGATCAGTTGTATTCCGCAATCGGTCACATCCGCGCTGCCCGCCAGATGACCCGGCCGACAACGGTGAAATGATCGTCGGAGCCAATGACAATCGGCTGGTGCCGCTCGTTGGACGAGCACGGCACTAGTCGAGCCGGGTCTGCTTCGAATCGCTTGAAGGTCGCCTCACCATCTTCGTTCAAGATCACATAAAAACGGCCTGGATAGAGCGACCTGTCGTCCGGATCGATGACGATCATACTTCCATCTTCGACCAGCAAATCCATCGAATCACCATCGACCCGGATCGCGAAGGCGTTCGGCGGGATTGAAGCATCAGGCGCGGGCATCGCGCCGGACGCGCGCTGGATCGCCTCGCGCCAGTTCCCAGCCGCCACTTGCCCAATAACAGGAATCGCCCGGAGTTTCGGCTCTTGAGCGGCGGCTGACGGAGCAAGCCATTCTCGGATGCTATCGACCTCCTCGGCCGTGAACCGCCGTTCTCCCTTGAACGCCTTCGTTATTTTGTTCGGTGCCAGCCCCAGCCGGCGGGCAAGGTCTGCCTGACGATAACCACGTAATATCATCAGGTGCCGGATCTGTTCGATTTCCATGCCCCGTTGAAACGTGACGTTACGATTATCGCAATTTCGATTTTCGGAACATGAGGCTTGCGTGGGTGTTCCGATTATCGCAACATAGCGGCTATGGACTCGTTCGCATCTAACCTCATCGACGCCCTCGGCGGCACCGCTATCGTAGCACGAGCCACTCATGCGCCGGTTTCGACCGTGCATAGCTGGCGGGAGAGAGGGCTGACCAAATCCCGCACCGCCCACCTGCGTCTGATTGCAGAACGAGATAGTATCTCGATCGACTGGACCACGGGGCAGCGGATCGAAGATGCGACGGCGAGCGACTCGTACGTCACCCACTGCACGATTTGCGACGCGCGCGCCGAGCACCCGAGTGTCCGATCCTGCGGCTGCGCCGACTGCCCAATGCGCGCGCGGGAAGTCGCATGACGGCGCTCACCTGGGAAATCGTCGACGCGATCGCGACCGACCTCGGCGCCAGCGCGGCGCAGCGCCGCAAGTGGCGGCAGACCGGACGGCAGGTGCCCGATAGCTGGCGCATCCGCATTATCGACGACCTCGCCGAGCGTGGTGTCGAGGTGAAGGCGAGCGCCTTCGATGATCTGCCGCCGCGGCCGGGTCGTCTCGATGTCCATGCGGCTGGAGATATTCCCGCGCGGCGGGTGGCCGCACCGGGAAAGCGCCGCATCGATTCCCCTCCGGGCGGTCGGGGGCGCGGGAATGGCTGACCTCGCGCTTCCGGTCGGCGAGCAGATCCTTGCGCTGGCGACCAAGCACGCGATCCAGGCGGCTGGCGGCCTGTCCGTCTGCGCGAGCGAGACGGACCTTTCGGACAGCCATCTGTCGCGCTGCTCGCTGCCCAATCACCGCGACAGCATCACCATTCGCGACGCGGCCACGATCGAATCGATCGGGCACGGGCACGCCGGACACCCTTTCATCCTCCACGCCCTCGCGCGGGTCATCGGCGGCCATGTCGTCGTCCGTTTGCCGAGCAGTTACGACGACGAGGCGGGACTGGTCGCGTCGACGCTGGAGCTGACGACCGAGCTCGGCGACGTCTCGCGCGCGATCGGCGATGCGATGAGCAGCAGCGGGGCGGGCGGGGCACGGATCACTCCGGCAGAGGCGCGGCTGGTGGAAGAGCGTCTCGACGATCTCGACCGCGCCAGCGCGCGCATGCGCCACCGTCTCAGGGCGATTGCCGAGGAGGGGAAAGCGAAGACGTGATCCAGCCGTAACCGCCGGCGTCCCGGCACACACAGGAGCATTTATGAGCGACGACCATACCGCGTCGGCACCCGCCGCCGCGACCGACGATTTGCGTCCGCCGAATCTGCTGGCGGACGGGGTGAGCCCGAATGTGCGTCCCGGACAGACGCAGGCCGATCCCGTGCGCGAGCCGCTGCCGGACGGAGACTATGCGATCGTCGAGGTGCTGGGGCACCGCACGATCATCGGCCGGGTCACCGAGGTCGAGCGCTTCGGCACCAAGCTGATGGCGATCGAGCCGATCTTCGCGGGCGCGCTGCTCGCGCCGGTACTGGTCGGCGGAGGATCGCTGTACCAGTACACGCCCTGCTCGCGCGAGGTCGCGACGGCGCGGGCGCCGAGCCGGCGCTACGGGCTGCCGTCCTCGATCGCGGCGATGCTGCCGCCCGAGGCCGATGCCACGGAGCCGGCGCTGCTCGAGCACCGCTTTCCTTTCCTCGACGACGATTCGGAGCCGATGTGATGAGCGCGCAGGCGAAGCGGTATCAGCCGCGCGCGCAGCGCGGTCACGGCATGACCGCGATCGAGACGGCCGTCATGGACCTCGACGACGAGGGACTGTCGGTGGCGGAGATCGCGGCGACGCTCGACCGCTCCGGCACGTATGTCCGCGCGATCGTCGAGCGGTATCGCTTCAATCCGGCTGGAGATCGCGCCGAACGGGAAGCGGCGGCGAGGGGCTCGACCGAACTGCTGCGTGCGCAGATCTCGAGCGGTCAGCACTTCCTATCGCCGGCGATGGCGACACTGCTGCACGACGCACTGCGCCTGCAGCGCGCGCTGCAGGCGGTGGCGTGATGACGCGCCGCGCCCCCGCTGGCGATCGTCGCCAGTCGCCCGACCCTGCCATGGTCGCCGTCACGCTGTCGCCACCGATGCGCCGCGCGCTGCGCGCGGCGCAGGAGGACCTCTTCGCGGACCGCGCGATCGTCGCCGGACACGGCATGACGCTGAAGGCGCTGCGCACCCGGCGGATCGTGACGCGCGAGCGTCCGGCCATCCTTACCCAATTCGGCCGGCTGGTGATCGCCACCGGCGAATGCGGGAGCGAGACCGCGTGACGCGGCCCCGCCCCCTGATCCGAAGCCGGCGTGCTCGACACGCGCCGGTGAGCCATTTCCGCCCGTTCGGACCCTCGCGCGCTCCGGGCCTTACCACCAGCACCGGAGCACGTCCGTGAGCCTTACCACCATCCCCCTATCGAAGCTTGTCCTTTCCCCGCGCAATGTCCGGCAGACCCGGGAGGACGACGACACATCGGATCTGGAGGCGTCGATCGCCGCGCACGGCATGCTGTCGCACCTGATCGTCCACAAGGTCGCCAAGCCGCGTGGATCCTTCGGCGTTCTTGCCGGCGGGCGGCGGCTGCGCGCCCTGCAGCGCCTGCGCGACGCCGGCGTGCTGCCAGCCGACCACCCCGTCGACGTCGAGATCCGCGAGGCCGACGAAGCGACGTCGACCGAGATCAGCGTGATCGAGAATACCGCGCGGGTCGCACTGCCGCCGGTCGAGGAATTCGCCGCCTTTGCCAAGCTCGCATCGGACGGCGCCGACATCGCGGCGATCGCCACGCGCTTCGGCACCACCGAGCTGCACGTCAAGCAGCGCATGCGGCTGGGGCAGCTCCACCCGGACATCCTCGATGCGCTCGGTGCCGGGCGGATCACGCTCGACATCGCCAAGATCTATGCGTCGACCAGCGACCTTGCCCTGCAGCGTCGCGTCTTCGACCAGCGGTTGACCCACGCCTTCGAAATCCGCGCCGCGCTCAACCGCGACCTCGCGGCCGCCGGTGTCGAGCGCAAGCTCGCGCTGGTCGGTATCGATGCGTATCACGCGGCTGGCGGGCGGTCGGACGAGGACCTCTTCGGGAATGAGGGACCGCGTCCGCTCGACCTGCTGCTCCTCGGTGAGCTGTACGATGCGCGCGTCGCCGACGAGCGCGAGCGTCTGGAGCTACCGGACAATGTGACGCTGCAGCTCGGCGCGGCCGGAGTCGGCACGCCGATCGAGATCGTCACCGATCTGACCGATGGCCAGCGCGACCGGCTGCGCGAGATCGATGCGCGGAGCGACGCGATCGCCGATCGGCTGGACGTCATCGCCGAGCTGGAAATGGACGGGCCGGCACCACGCTGGGTGGCGCTGGCGGGGGAGAATGGCGACGAGGTCGCCCGGCTGGTCGCCGAGGAGAAGCGGCTGGTCAGCGAAGCGATCGACATCAATGCCATTGGAAATTTCCCCGATGGTCCGGTCATCGCGGTCGCATCGATCAGGGATGGGGCTCTCGCCGTCGACGGTCTGTATCGTCCGCACGGCTGGCGGCCCGCGCCGATCGGCGTGGCAGCTTCGACGTCGGCGGTGCCCGACACCGTCGCCACCACCCGCACCAGCATCCCGACGCCCGCGCCCAATCCCGAGGCCGAAGCCCCGAAGAGGGTGATGAGCGGCTTCCGCTCCGATCGCAAAGCCTATGCCGGGGTGTATCGCATGCCCGAGGACGTCGCGCGCGAAGAGCATGGCCTGACCAGCGACGCGCTGGAGGTGATGCGCTCGCACCACCGCCAGATCCTCGGCGCGGCGCTGCTCGACAATCCAATCGCCGAGCGACTGGCGCATCGCTACCTGATCTTCGTGCTCGCGCGAGGCATGCTGCGCCCGGCCGACAAGGGGGCATATGGGCGGGAAGGGGCCGCCGAGCTGGGCACCGACCGGCTTCCGAGCCACGATCACGATCCGCACATCGCGCAGTCCGATCTCGCGACGCAGCCCGGCGCCGAGGTCCGTCGGGATGCGCTGGCCCGGCTTCGGCGCCAGGCGTGGATGATCGAGCCCGATACCGCGCAGGCGCTGGCCTTTTTCGCCACCGCACCGCACATTGATGTGGAGCGCGCGGCGGCGCTCGTCGCGACGACGATGCTCGCCCGATCGGTCGGGGTCGAAGGCTTTCGCGTCGGGACGCACGACCGGCTGGCCGAGATGCTCAATATCTCGGGCGACGTCCGCCGCTTCTTCACACCCGACAAGGCGTTCTTCTCGCGCCTGCCCAAGGGCGAGATGATCCGCGCGCTCGAGGCGGTCGATCCGGCGGTGGCCAAGCGGTTGGGGTCGAAGAAGTCAGACGATCTGGCCGAAGCCTGCGCTGGTGTCATGAGCGGGCTGCTGACCGATCAGAGCCGCTACGGGCTGACCGATGCCGGGCGCCTGCGCGGGGCCGGCTGGGTGCCGCCCTATCTGTCCTTCGAGCCACCGGCCGACGCTGCCGGCGATGTCGATGACGCGGAGGATGCAGCATGACCGCCGCGACCTTCCCGCGCCCGCGTGGCCGCCGGCCGACGATCGAATGGCTACCGATCGACGAGATGCACGTCGACGACAGCTACCAGCGCTCGATCGACACCCGCGCATCAGGCAAGCTGATCGAGCAGATCGCGCGCGAATGGGACTGGGACCTGTTCGACGTCCTGAAGGTATCGATCCGGCCCGACGATCGCCGCTTCGTCGTCGACGGACAGCACCGGCTCGCCGCCGCCCGCCAGCGCGGGGACATCGACCAGCTCCCCTGCGTCCTGAAGCGGTGCGCCGGCGCGATCGAGGAAGCCAAGCTGTTCATCGCCGCCAATCGCGGTCGCAAGGCGATGAGCGTCCTCGACGACTATCGCGCGGCCGTCGGCGCCGGCGATCCGCTCGCGGTCCAGATCGAGCGGATGGTGACCGACGCCGGCCTGCGCATGGCGCGCGCATCGTCACCCAAGGGGCAGGCTCCTGGCGAGATCGCGATTATCGCACCGATCCGGGGCGCGCTGAAGCAGCGCGGGGAGGCTGTCACGGCGAAGGCGCTCGACCTGATCGGCGCGGCGTTCCCCGACGAGGTGCTGGTCAGCGCGTCGTGTCTCTTCGCCGCGCTGGTCGACCTGCTGGCGCTCACCGATGCCGGCGAGGACGCGCTGCTCCACACGCTGCTGAAGGGCACCACCAAGGATTGGGAGCAGTGGGCGAAGCTGCCGACCCTGCGCGGCGGGCCGGTGCGTAACCGCGCGATGCGCGCCGCGATCGAATCGCGGCTGGCGGTGGCGGCATGATGCGCGCTGGCGACATCCAGCCGGCGGCTGGCGCGATCACGGTCGCACCGGTTATCGCGCGACCGAGGCCGATCGATGCAGCGAGACTGCGCCGTCGCGTCGCTGATGGTGGCTATCCCTTCGTGCATCACCGGACCTGCGCCGAGTGGTCGAGCTCGGAAGGGGGCTGCTGATGGCCAGGGTTCGTCCAACGCGGATATGCGCCGCCGAAGGGTGCGGTGCGACGATCGGAACACAGGGCACGACCGGCCTTTGTCGGCCATGCGCGACCGCAAAGCGCTTCGCCGACCCGGCCTATGTCAAACGGCTGCGGGGCGGGCTGGCTCGATACTATGAGCAGCCGGGCCGGCGGGAGGAGCATGGTGCGCGCCTGGCTGAAGGCGCAGCGCGCTGGCGATCGACGATGAGTCGGGAGGAGCGCACGCGACTTCGCGATCATGGTCGATGGCTGTACCGGACGCATGCCAGCCGTCCCGAGGTCCGGGCGCGATCGCATGAGCCCGATGCCCGCGCGCGAGCAATCGCAGGCTATCTGAAGGCGCGGCTGGGGTGGTGCCCCGACGATCGGCGTGCCGAATATGCCGACCTGATCCTGCGCAAGAAGATACCAGCCGCGGAAGCGCGGCGGATGATCGAGAGCGAGCTGGTGGGTACGGCCGAGCATGGCCGCCGTGAGATCGCCAGTCGCGAGCTGGCGATGCGCCTTCGCCGTGAGCGCGATCTGCGGGACGCATATTGATGCCGCCGCCCGAACCAACGCCTTCGTACCGTGCATGGGCGAATGGCTTTCTTGCCCAGATCGTACCCCGCGCGCGCGATCTGCGGCGAGATCCCGACCGAGGCGCGCAGAACCGTGCAGCCGCGCTCGAATCGATCGCCGCCGATGTCAGCGGCCGGCTGGCGGGCAACGTGCCCGCCGTGCCCATCCGCGTTTTCGCCAAGCCCACGACCCAAATGGACCTATTCGCATGAGCACCGCCGCCCTGACCTGGGCATTCGATATGGCCGGGCTATCCGCCTCGGAGAAGCTGGTGCTGCTGGTCTATGCCAATTTCGCCAATGATCGCGCCTGTGCCTATCCGTCCAATCAGACTGTCTGCCGGTTGTCGGGCCTCAATGAAAAGACCGTCCGGTCCGCGATCGAGCGGCTATGTGCGGCTGGCCTCCTCGACGACACCGGTGATCGCGTCGGTCGGACACAGCAGGTGCGGGTGTATCGGCTGGGCATCGAAAGCCAGCCGGAAACGGATGGCTTTCCGGCGCCTGCTGCTGGCGCACGTCCTGCGAGCTCCACAGGGGCTCGCCAGCACGCGCCGGCGGCAAGGGGTCCGAAATCGGGGGGCTTTCGCGCGGGTGCAAAGACTACCGTTTCCGGCTCGAAAGGGTCCCGAAACCGGGGGGCAGAACCTTCTGGAACCATACCCCTTGAAGATGCTGACGCATCTTCTGCCCCCCAGGGGGCTCGGAAAAAGCGGGCTATGCCGATGGCAGGGGATTGGGAACCCCCAGCCGTCGAGGACCTGCCCGAGCCGGCCCGCACGATCTCCCGCCAGTGGCCGGCTGGGGCCTATGCCTCGGCAGCGGCGGGCCACCGCGCCCATATGACCGGCTCCGGCCGCCGCGCCGTCGACCACGCTGCGCTGTGGGCCGCCCGCGTCGTCCAGCTCGGCGCCGGGCCGATCCGCGACGGCAAGGCGGGGCTGCGATACGTAGAGGCACCGGCCGGCGCGTCGTGCGGAACGCGCGCCGCCCATAGCGAGGCGGATTACGAGCGGACGGCAGCCATGTTCGACAAGATGGGCCGTCACGACGATGCCGCCGCCATGCGTCAATTGGCAGCCGGAGGCCGATGACCAAGCTTACCCCCAGCCGATCGATGTCGTCCCGCCGTCAGCTCGTCCTCGAAAGCATCCGTCGACACTTTCGCGCCGTTGGGGCATCGCCGAGCCACGGCGAGATCGCACAGGCCACCGGCATGAAGCGTCAGCACGTTGGCCGGTGGCTCGACGAGCTGCAGGACGCCGGGCTCATCTGCTATAGCCCCGGTCGAGCGCGGTCTATCGTGCTGGTCGATCGCGCAGCCAATCTCTCCGATTGCGAACTCCAGCTCGCCTGCGCTGGCCGAGGTTGGGCGGTATCGAAACCTGCGCCAGTCGTTCAACCCATCGCATCTGCCTTTTCCGTAGACACAACGGTAGCTGCCTTCACGACGGATCTGATTGCCGAGCTGGAAAAATATCCGGGTACGTCATGATCTCTAGGCTTGAAAACGCAAAATTTCTGTGCGATTTTCCACATAACGCAACAGGGATATGCTTAGTATGGGACAATGCATCGAACGGTTCGTGAGGGCTTGTCCCCGTTCCTTGGTCATCGAACTGCAGGAAGAAGCGGATGCGGCATTCGCCGAGGCCAACCGGCTGGCGAGCACGTATGTCGAGCAACCTGAGCGAAGTAATATGCTTGGGCAGCTTCGCCATGCCCGGCTGGAAGCTGCCCTCCGTCGCGTAGCTGAGCGCAACGGATTGGAAGTCGGGAGTCCGCATACTAATCCGAAGGGCGGCCGCTACAGCGTCGCCCGGGGCGACGGCATCATCTTGATACGAGGCAATGTTCAAGCTCATCGCGGCCCGCCTCGAGCAAGCAAATTTCGAAAACAGATGGCAGAAACGAACCGTTGGCTGAGCCCGACGCAGCCCGACTTTTACATGCCTCACTCGATGCCGCGCGATGACGAGATTTGCGCCGTTCTCGTGGTGGCAGCCAACAAGAAAGGAGATCCATCCATACCCGGTTGGGTAGGCATCGGCTTTCCAAACCACGACTTGGGGTCATGGGCGGATATAATGTCGCTGAACGAGATGCTGGCGCTGTACCATGATGCCGATGTCGGCCAAGGGGCAGCCCGCGAAGCGGTGGTCGAGATCAAAGACCAAGCTGTTCCAAAGCTCAAGAAGGGCAATCGTGGAGAGTAGTTGCCGCGATGCTAGAAGGACAATGAAATGCGTAGTGGTGTGCCGGGGTTTTCTCCGGAGCGGCTTGTCGAAGCGCGAGCAGCGCGTGGCCTTACACAGGTTGCGCTTGCCGATTTAAGCGGACGGACCAGCTCGAGCATTTCGCGTTGGGAGGCCGGCGAACAATTGCCGGAAATGGATGCGCTCGGTGCAGTGGCGCGCGGGCTGAACCTTCCGGTATCATTCTTCCTGAACCCACCGGTCAGTCACGGCAAGGCACCGATGTTCGCTCGGTCGATGGCTGCTGCCACAAAAGCGGTTCGCAGCCGGGTGGAGGCGCGGATGCGTTGGGCGCAGGATATTTCCCTAAAGCTCCAAGAGTCTGTCGACCTCCCAGCACCTACTGTTCCCCAGATCGGTGCCAAGGATTTTAGGGAGATACGAGACGACGATATTGAGCGGATGGCAAGTGAGTGCCGGAAAGCATGGGACCTTGGTATGGGCCCGATCTCCGATCTGCTGCTCGCCATGGAGAACGCCGGAATCGTAGTCGTGAAGGAACGGGTCGATGCGGCCACGATGGACGGCCTGTCCAACTGGTCGGACGTTGACGAGCGGCCATATGTATTCCTTGCGACGGATAAGCAGACTTGCGCACGGTCACGCTTGGATGCTGCGCACGAGCTCGGACATTTGGTGTTGCACGGTGGTCTAACCGAACGATCGCTGTACGATGCAGCGGCATTCAAAGAGATCGAGCGGCAAGCGTTCTATTTTGCTGGCGCATTCTTGCTGCCTGCCGAAAGTTTTGGTCCGGAGGTTTGGTCACCGTCGCTGCCAGCGTTTGTATCGCTTAAAGAGCGTTGGAAGGTTTCTGTCGGCGCTATGATAATGCGTTGTTCAAATCTGGAAATTGTAGGTGACGAGTATAAGCAGCGTCTGTTCAAACATTACAGTGCGAAGGGTTGGAGGAAGTGCGAGCCACTGGACAATGAGCTAACACCGGAAGCCCCGCGGTTGCTCAGCAGATCAGTCCGCTTGTTATGCGACGAACGAGTTTACACGCGGTCCGAATTGCTTGACGCAGTACGATTGCCTGCAAACGACGTAGAGTCGCTCTGCTCGTTGCCTATCGGATACATGTCCAATGAGGGTTCGGTATCGCCGTTGAAGCTGCGCGGGACCGATGGGCAGGGAAATGTTGTTCCATTTCGTCCGGGGCGTAGCTGACCTAGTTGTGCCGGATTGCGGACTATCCTCAACGGCCTGCCTGAAGCACGTACCGTGAACGTCGCGCGGTGCGATGATGGAGGCAGCATGGCACGCGCAGGACGGAAGCGGAAACACGGGAAGCGGCATCCTAGCGGACAACTGGTCCGCACGCCGGCGCGCGACAAGGGCACGGCCGAGCTGCAGCTCCAGCGCATGCGGCGTATCGGCGCGATCAGCGAGGACAGCACCGAGCTCTGGCTGTCCGAAGGCGCCGAGAAGGCACTGGCCGGTACGATGCCGAATCGTGCGGCGCGGCGGCAGGGCATCACCGAAGGTGTGCCGCCGGCGCCGATCGTCGACGCCGAGGAGTCTGTCGATCCCATCGGACGCGCGTGGCTGGCCGGACTGCTCGACGGGATGCCCGATGCGACGTCGAATGACCTGCGCGATGCCGGGCGTCGATTCGCCATGCTCTACTGGCGCAAGCTTCCGGGTACGTCGCCCGTCAGCAGCCTGTATGCCCGCATGGTGTCGGGCCTGGTCGACGAACTGCCCGCCGGCGTCGACCGCGAGCAGCTTATCGAGGATGCCGATGCCCGCGACGAACGCCAGGAGGCGGCGCTCAATCGGATCCTCGCGGCGTTGAAGGATGCCGGGCGCGACGTGCGCAAGGCCACCGACGAGGTGACCCTCGATCCCTTCGCCGATGCCGGACCTCGCTGGCTCGATTGGCTGATCGCCGCCCGCAAGGATGCGCTGCCCGCGCTCAGTGGCGCGATCTCGCGGCAGATGACGCTGCACCACCTGATGGCGACGATGCCGGACACGATCGGCGCAGCGATCAGCAAGGGCGCGCCCGATCGTATCATCGGTATCGGTGACTGGCATTTGTTCCTCGATCAGCGGTTGCTGCTGCGCTGGTCGGACGCCGCGGGGCACCTGAAGCACGCGCTGAGGGGCCTGCGCATCATCTACCATGGTGGCCGCTTGACGATCGGAGGGGCCTGCGCATCATCTATCATGGTGGCCGCTTGACGATCGCTTGATCTTCGGGCATTACCGAAATTCATAGTCGCACCGATGTGTGACCGAAGCCCGCCGCTAACCCGGCGGGTTTCGTCGTTTCAGGGAGGTCGCGATGCCCGATAGCACGCCGCTTCTCGACGAAATGGAGCGCTGCACCGACGCGCTCGACCTCCTGATCGCGCAGGGTCGCGCTGCCATCCCAAGCCATCGGCTTTACGAAACGATGGCCGATGGCGCGCGCGACATTGCGCGCCGGCTCGACGAGGCGGCCCGGGGCAAGCCCCAGCCGGCCACCAACCCACCGCGCTATCTCAGCGCGGACGGCCAGCGAGGCGGTTGGTAGGCGGTCAAATCGTCCCAACTGTTGGGATGGACCCCCTTTGGGTCCTCCCCGGCATCTGAGGTTAATGCGGGGGGCGACGGCTCATCGCACGCGCGTTTCCTGCTCCGGGAAACCGTTACGCCTTATTATTACGCCTTTGGGTCCGGTGGCGGGGGCGCTGGAGGTGTCATGGCCGATCTCGATCACGACGAGGATCGGTCGGACCTGGTCGTCACCCTCGACGAGCTGGCATCGATCTGCGGCGTCACGCCCGAGACGATGCGCAAGCATCTGAAGGCTGCCCCCGACGATGCCGACTGGCTGCTCGAGCGTGGCCGCGCCGGCGTCAGTTATCAGATCCTCGCGGCCGGCGCGGTCGACTGGTGGAAGGCGCGGGAGCAGGGCGGGGGGGAGGACGCCGCGCGGCGGGCGGTGCTGGCGCAGTGGCGCCAAGCCGCGCTCGGCGATCTCGCCGACAGTGAAAATGAGCTGACGGGTAAGCAGCGGTACGAGGAATTCCGCGCTGCGCAGGCTGAGCTGAATTACCGGATGCTGATCGGGGAACTCTGCCGCGCGGCAGAGGTCGAGGACCATACCGTCAACGCCGTGATCGAGCTGCGCCGCAAGCTCCAGCAGGTCGGCGCGGCGATCCGGAGGCAGTTCAATCTGTCCCGCGAGGTCGAGGACGCGATCGAGGCGAAGATCGGTGAGCAGCTCGCTGCGTTCGTCAAGAAGCTGGGCACTGACGGTGAGCCCGGCGAGACCGATGCTGAAGCTTAACCAGGCGCGAATTGCGGTCCTCGCCGAGCTCGAGCGTGCGAAGGGTGTCCCGCCTCGATTTGCACGGGCAGCGGCAGCGATGCAGCGCGCTTTCGCGGAGATCCTGTTCCCCAAGAAGCTGACGCCGATGGAGGCGGCGGACGAACACCGGTTCCTGCGCAACCCGGGCGCATATAGCGGTCCGTGGCGCGACAGCCCGGTGCCGATGCAGCACCTGGTCCAGCCGACGAATTCGCTGGCGATGACCAGCCCCTACGCGATCGTCGCGGTGATGGGGCCGAGCCAGATGGGCAAGTCGGAGGTCGGCAACAACTGGCAGGTCCACTCGGTCATCTACGACCCGGCGGACATCGCCTTCTATGCGCCGACCAAGGAGCTGGTCGCGTCGTATGTCACGACGCAGATCGACAAGCTGCTGGAGGAATGCCCCGACGTCTATGCCCGCCAGCTTAGCGGGATCGGGTCGGACAATATCAATATCAAGCGGTTCAAGGGGTGCGACTGGCACTTCCTGCACCCGAGCGGACCGAATTTTCGCGCCCGGCCGTTCTCGCGCGGTCGCATGGACGACCTCGACGATTTCGACGACGACATCGGCGATCAGGGCGATGCGGTGTCGCTGTTCGGCGGGCGCACCACCAGCTTCCTCGAATACGGCACCAAGCTGTATGTGAATTCGAGCCCGAAGAAGGGGCCGAAGCGAGGCATCGAGCCGCTGGTGGCGTCGGGCACCGCGAATAGGTGGTATGTCGACTGCCAAGCCTGCGGCGATCCTTTCGAGATGTCGTGGGACCGGCTGGACTTCGTGCGCGACGGGACCGCTATGCAGGCCGGCGCCAGTGTCGAAATGATCTGCCCGACCTGTGGCGGCTCGCACAAGCAGACCGACAAGCCGGCGCTGATGGCAACCGGCCGCTGGATCGGGAAGGGGCAGCGCGCGGTTCCAGGCGGACGCGAGGGTGAGCTCGAGCCGAATACGATCGACAGCTATTACTGGGACGGGACCTTCGGCCTCGCGCCCTGGTCGAGCATGGCGGAGAAATACCGCCTCGCCGAGCTGCGGTTCGCGGACCACCAGGACGAAGGCCCGCTGAAGTCGCATTCGCAGACGGTCATCGGTCGAAATTACGTCTCGCGGGGATCGGGGGACGCGCCGGTGACGGTCGACATGCTGACGCAGCGCGCGGCGGCGTCGACCTATGTCATGGGTGTGGTGCCCGATGGCGTGGTCGCGCTGACCGCCACGGTCGATCTGGGCATCGACCGCTTTTCGGTGATGATCGTCGGGCATGGCGTCGGCAATCGGGCGTGGATCATCGACCGGTACGACATCCTGACGCTGGCGGACGGGATTACCAAGCTCGAGCCATTCAAGCGGCCCGAGCATTGGAGCGTGCTGTACGAGAAGGTCCTTTCGCGGACCTACCCGATGCAGCGCGATCCCAGTCTTCGGATGAAGATCCTCTGCACCGGGGTCGATACCGGCGGCACCGACGACGCTACCGACAATGCCTATGCCTGGTGGCACGATATGGTCACCGGCAATCGGAAGGCGAAGCGGGCGGCCTTGGCGGCGACAGTCATCACGCTGCTGAAGGGCGGCAATAAGCCGAACGGGCGGTTGCTGCCGCCGCCGACGGTCGATGCCAAGCGACAGGTGAAGGGCGCGCCGGAGTGCGAGCTCTACGTGCCGAACGTCAACCGCATGAAATCGATCGCCGATTATCGCCTGCGGCGTCCGCATGCCGGGCCGGCATTCATCGATCTGCCGTCCGATCTGCCAAGCAATCGGATCGACGAGCTGCGGGCCGAGGAGCAGGCCGAGGGGCTGTGGACCAAGCCGGAAGGCGTCCGCAACGAGACGTGGGATCTACTGGTCTATTCGCTGGTCGTGATGCTGCGGCTGGTCGGGCTCGACCAGAATTTGACGCGGGTGCCGCAATGGGCGCGACCGCCGCGCGCGATCGCGCCGGCAATCGTGCTGGCGACCGACACGCCGGCGACCGAGCAGCCGAAGCCTGCGGCGGCCACCACCACCGTTCAGGTGCAACGTCCAGCGGCCGTTCGACCGGCGCAACCGAAACGCCGCGGCGTCCGCGTCGTCCGCCAGCATTGAAAGGAGATGCCATGACCGACGTCGGCATCACGCTGGAAACCGCGTCCGCGCGCCTCGCCCTGTATATGAAGGCAGAGGCGCGCGTGCTCGACAACCAGAGCTATGAGATCGCCGGGCGCAAGATGACGCGCGCCGATCTGGTCGAGATCCGCAATGGCATCGACTATTGGTCGAGCTGGGTCGACAAGCTCAATCCGGTGCAACGCGCGCTACCGACGCCCCGCGCGGTCGGTCGGGTGCGCGGCGGCCGGTACCGGATGCGCTGACGATGGGATTCGAGGTGCGCCCGACCCTGCTCGATCGCGCGATCGGCTTCTTCAGCCCGCGCGCCGGTGCCGAGCGTATCGTCCAGCGCGGTGTGATCGCCGCGTCGACATCGATGCTCGGCACCGGCGGATACCGCGGCGCGAACAGCGAGCGGGGCCGCCGGCGGGGCAGCACAGCGCGGGCGCGATCGGCGAATGCCGATATGCTGCCGGGATCGGATCGTCTCCGTGCCGAGCAGCGTGATGCGGTGATGAACCAGCCGATCGCGACCGCGGCGATCGGGCGGATGGTGACCTTCGCGATCGGCACCGGCCTCATGGCAATGCCGGCGATCGACGGCGAGGCGCTGGGGCTGACGCCGGAGCAGACCGAGGCTTGGCAGCTCCGCATCGCGACCGACTATGATGCCTATCTGTCGTCGAAGGACCCGGATGCCGAGCGCAAGTCGACGGGCTATGGCCAGCAGGCGGTGGTCTATGGCGGGGCAATTACCTCGGGCGACATCCTCGCACTGCGCGTCATGCCCGACGATCAGCCCGGGCGGGTGGCGCTGACCGCGTGGAAGCTGATCGAAGCGGATCGGCTGCGCAATCCGCCGGGCGTGATGGATGGTGGGATCGACCCGAAGACCGGCCGGCAGATCGCCGGCGGTGTCGAGGTCGATGCCTATGGCGCGGCGGTCGCCTATCATATCCTCAAGCAGCATCCGGGCGACCTGGTGCTGCGCAGCGCCGACCATCTGGTCCCCGAGCGTATCGAAGCCTGGGACCGCGACCTCCAGCTTCCGCGCGTGGTCCATATCTTCAAAAGGGAGCGGCCCGAGCAGGTGCGCGGCGTCGGCATGCTCGCGCCGATCATCGAGCCGCTCAAGACGATCTCCGATGCCAGCGACGCCGAGCTGTATGCTACGGTGCTCTCGGCGATGCTGGCGATCGTCTACAAGACGCCCGGCGGCCAGCCGATGCCCGAGCCGGATTATGGCGACGGGACGGACGGCGAGGATGGTGTCGCCCCGCTGGAAGCCCCGGCCGAGCCGAACCAATACCGATTCGAGTCGGGGTCGGTGCTGGAAATCGACAGCGACGCCGAGGTCGAAATTTCGACGCCGGGGCGGCCGAATTCCAATTTCGACCCGTTCTTTCAGGCGATTTGCCGGCAGATCGGCGCGGCGATCGGCGTGCCGCATGGCGTGCTGATGCTGATGTTCAATTCCAGCTATACGGCTTCGAAAGCCGAGCTGGAGGCGCTGTACCTCAAGGTTCGCGCCGAGCGGGCATGGATCGGGGGCGACCATTGCGTCCCGACCTATGTCTGCTTCCTCGCCGAGCAGGTCGCGACCGGCGCGTACAAGATGCCGGGCTTCTTCCGTGACCTGCGCGTGCGCGCGGCATGGTGCGGCGTCGACTGGCGCGGCGATGGCAAGATCTCGCTCAATCCGGCGCAGGAGGCAAAGGGCTTCCAGACCCAGCAGGACAATGGCTGGCGGACCGGTGAGGACATCACCGCCGAGCTGACCGGCGGCAGCTTCCGCGAGAATATCCGCCGGCGCGGCGCCGAGCATCGCGCCTGGCTGGCCGAAGGATTGCCGGTGCCATCGCAGCCGGGTGCCGCGAAACCCACGGCCGAGCCGGCCGACGCCGAGCCAGCCGACCAGAAAAAGGACGAGGAATGAGCATGCGCTCCTTCAGTCGCGCGGACATCACGCGCCGGCTCTTCAATACACCGCTCGCGGTGCTGCCCTCGACCGCCTCAATCGTGCTCGGCGCGGTCGGGCCGCGCTTCGATGTCGGGCAGCTCCTCGTCCACGCCGGTGGCGAGCAGCTCGGCATCGACGCACTGGTCGCGCGTGCGGCTGGCGCGCGTGCGGAAATCGAGGCCAAGCGCACCTCGGCCGAGCGCTTCCCAGCCGCCAATACCGGCGAGTGGGGTATCGACGTCCAGGAAGGCGTCGCCCACATCAATATCCGGGGTGAGCTGATCGCCGAGAACGGCGGCGGTGTGAATCCGTCGTCGGGCTTCACCGGCTATGACGCGATCCGCGCGGCGTGGACGATCGCGCAGCGCGACGCCGGCGTGAAGGGCACCATCGTCGACATCCATTCGGACGGCGGCGAGGTGACCGACCTCAACGAGCTTTGCGCGATGATGATGGCGGACCGGGGCAAGAAGCCCAGCCGTGCGATCATCCGCGGGTCGGGCTGCTCGGCCGCCTATGCGATCGCGGCGTGCTGCGACGAGATCACCGTCCAGGACCTCGGCTTCGCCGGATCGATCGGCGTCATCTGCATGCACGCCGATTTCTCGGCCAAGCTGGAGAAGGACGGGGTCAAGGTCACGCTGATCCACGGCGGAGCGCACAAGGCGGACGGGAACCCGTTCGAAGCGCTGCCCGAGGAGGTCCGCCAGTCGATCCAGACGAATATCGACCATGCCTATGGCCGCTTCGTGGCGCACGTCGCGACGGCGCGCGGCATGTCGGAAGAGGCGGTCCGGGCCACCGAGGCCCGCGTCTATCGCGGCGAGGAAGCGGTCAAGGCCGGCCTCGTCGACAAGGTCATGGGATGGGCGGATTCGCAGGCCGAATTCGTCTCCCGCGTCAACGGCCGGACTTCGCCGGCACAACCCTCGCGAGCCGGACGGTCCGGTGCGCGCCAATCCACGGAGAATACCGCCATGGCGAAGACCATCGCCGGAATCACTGCCCTTTCGATCATGGGGTCGGCCGACATTGCCGCTGCCATCCAGTCCCAGCTCGCCGAGGCGGGCTTCGAGGGCACCACCGTCACCGCCGTCGCCGAGCCGACCGAGACCACCGCGCAGGCAGCGGACGGCGAACGCGGTCGGATCCTCGCGCTCGCCGAGCTGTGCCCGGAGACGAGCATGTCGGCATCGCTGCGCGCGGCGATCGACACCGGTCAGAGCGCCGGCGACTTCGCGATCGGGCTGGCAAAGGCGAGCCGTGACCGCGGTGCGACCGTCGACCAGCTCCGTGCGGGTTCGGTGCAGCCGGGCGAGCTGCCGGTGACCGGGGCATCGGCGACCGCCGACCCCAGCAAGCCGAAGACGGGCGCGGACAAGGCGGCGGGTATCCTCGCCTTCGCCCGGACCGCCGGTCACGCCGCGCTGTCGCATTTGAAGGGCTGACGCCCACCCCTCCGGCGGCGCGGACGGTCCGCGCGGCCCATTCCAGAAGGACCCGCGCATGTACGCAAACGCGCAATTTTCGTCGGAGACCTCGTCGCCGGCCAAGACCCTCATCCGCAGCGGATCGCCCATCACCCGCAAGGTTACGCTGGTGGCCGGTGTGCTGTATGCCGCCGGCAGCGTGCTCGGCACCGTCACCGCCGATGGCAAGGCGAAGCTGTCGGCCGCCGCATCGAGCGATGGTAGCCAGACGCCCGATGTCGTGCTGCCCTACGCCGTCGACACCCGCGATGGCGAGAAGCAGGCGGTGGTGTACGAGCGCGCCGATCTGATCGGCGACCAGCTCGTCCTCGGCGCCGGCCACACCCTCACGAGCATCCGCGAGGGCCTGCGTCTGAAGAGCATCACCTTCTCGATCTGATCGGTCGGCACTCGCCCTCTACACCCATTCAAGGGGCCGTCCGACGGTGATCGGGCGGCCCTTCTCCGTTTCCGGAAGGAGTATCCGCGATGGATACCTATGACGTCACGACCCTCGCCGGCCTGATCGCCCCGCTGCGCGGCCCCGGCAATTTCCTCCGCGCGCTGTTCTTCGGCGCCGCTCCGATCGAATTCGACACGCCCGACGTGAAATTCGATCGCGTGTTCGACGACCTGCGCATCGCGCCGTGGGTCAGTCCCTATGCGCCCGGCACGCCCGACCAGGACAAGCCGTTCCAGACTGACAGCTTCGCCCCGGGCTATACCAAGCCGCTGACGCGCATCGAGCCGGACAAGATCTCGAAGCGGCGGCCGGGCGAACCGCTCGGCGGCGCGTTCACGCTGGCCCAGCGCCGCGATCTGTATTTCCTCGATTATCTCCAGAAGCACGTCAATCGTATCGACCGGCGCGAAGAGGTCATGTCGGCCGAGATCCTGCGCACCGGCGGTGTCATCATCGAGGGCAAGGACTATCCGCGATCGGTGGTCAGCTTCGGGCGCAAGGCATCGCTGACCAAGGCCCTCCTCAATACCGCGCGCTGGGGCGAGAGCGGCGTGTCGCCGTTCGACAGCCTCGATGCGTTCATCGAGGAGATCGCCGAGGAGTGCGGCGCGGCACCGAGCCATGTCGTCTTCGAGAAACTGGCGTGGGCGCTGTTCGCCGCCGATCCCAAGCTGAAGGACCGGCTCGACACGACCTATGCCGGCAACACGAGCGCCATCGATCTCGGCTTCAAGCCGGGCGTGCTCGGATCGCCGGTCTTCAAGGGCCGCGTCGGCACGGTCGAGCTGTACGTCTACAATGACAGCTACGAGGACGTCGACGGCACGCTGCGCAAGCTGCTCCAGCCGTACGATCTGATCGTCGGTGCGCCGGGCGCCTACGAGGGTACGCCCTGCTACGGCGCGATTCAGGACCCGCGCAACAATTACGGCGCGGCGCGGCTCTTCAGCAAAAACTGGATCGAGGAAAATCCGGGCGCCGAGATCCTCATGACGCAGTCGGCACCAATCTTCGTGCCGAAGCGCGTCAACGCCAGCGGGCGCATGACCGTCCGCTGACGCCGAACGATCGGGCCTCCCGGTAGCCTAGCTACCGGGGCGTCTTCCTGTCCGATCGATCACGGTCGGCACTCTCCAACGGGAAAATACAATGGACCCCACGACCTCCACCGCACGCGGATCGCGTGGCAAGCCTGCCGATACCGCCGACGATACCACCACGGCCGATACCGGCACGACCGCGCCGCGCGAGGAAAAGTTGCCGCGCGCGGTCCACGAGCTGCGCACCGGCCCGGAGCCCGACGACAAGATCGATGGCGGCACGATCATCACCGACGAGCTCGCCGCCGAGCATGATCTCGACGACGCCCAGCTCGAAAAGCTGTTCGGTGCCGGCGCGATCGAGCTGGTCGACGTCCTGATCCGCTGACGCCCATGCCTATCGAATCGCCCGACGACATCGCGTCCTTCTTCAATGAGGAGGAATTCGGCACGTCGGTGCGGATCGATGGGCAAGGTCCCTTCGCGGCGATCCGGGAAGAGGGATCGGCGATGGCGAGCTGGGGCGACGGTGAATACGTCCAGCCGAAAACGCGCTTTTTGTTTCCCACATTGCCTGCCGTCGCATTGGTGGAGGGCGGAACCATCGAAATCGTCGATAGCGGCGAGCAATTCGAGGTTTTCGGCGCGCCGACGAATGACGAGGGTATCTGGAGCGTCACCGGGTCGCCGATCGCGTGAAGATCTCGCTCGACCTTCCCGACTTTCAGGAGGTGGCACGCGAAATCCGCGGTGAAATCGGCTCCGTCGCCACCGAGACCATGCGAGTCACCACCAGAAAGACGATTCTGGATCTGCGCCGCTCGACGGTCGACGCCGGGCTCTCGCAGCGTCTCGCGAATACGTGGCGCGACCGGGTCTATCCCGAGCAGCGCCGCAGCATGACGCCGACCGGCTATATCTGGTCGAATGCCCCCGAGATCATCGACAGCCTGAGCCGCGGCGCGACGATTTATCCGAAGAACGGGCAGCGCTTTCTCGCCATTCCGACCGACAAGGTGCCCTATTCCCGACGCAGTGGCTTCGGCGGCCGGCGGGTCAAGAGCGGCCGGATGACGCCCAACGAAGTCGAGCGCGCCTTCAACCAGGACCTGTTCTACCAGAAGGGGAAGGGCGGGAATCAGCTCGCCTTCCTCAACCTGGTCCGCGCGAAAAGCGCGAGGCGCCCGGGTTTTCGTCCCGCCTCGGCAGGGCGATTGAAGGCAGGTCGGGAGACCGAGCGCGTGCTGATGTTCGTGCTCGTCCCGCGCGTCACCATGCCCAAGCTCTTCGACCTCGATCACGTCGCCGACGAATGGGCCGGTCGCTACAGCGCGGAATTCGCGCGCCGCATGGGGGGCTGACATGGCCAAGCGCGACGACGTCCTCTTTGCGATCCGTGCCCTGGTCGCGCGGGCGCTGCCCTTGATGGAGGTCATCGGCCTTGATGGCGACGATGCGCCGCCGGGGAGGGTGGGCCCGCACGGACGCGCGATCGTCCGCAGCGGCGAGCCGGGCGATCCCGAGGTCGACCTCGGCGCGCTGTCGTACAATTACGACCACCGGGTGCCGGTCGAGATCATCCTGCCGGCACCGGCGGGAGCGATCAGCGAGCGGGCGATCGCGCTGAGCCTTGGCGCGATCGGCCGCGAGATCGTCGCCGACCGTTTCCTCAGCGGCCTGTGCGACTGGATCGAGGCTACGGCGCCGATGACCGGCGATGTCCATGCCGAGGGTTCCGGCCGCCCTCCGCGTGGCGCGCTGCTCGACATCGTCGCATCCTATTCGACCAGCTCGCCGATCTGATTTTCCGGCTGCGATCCGCGCGGCCCACCTTCCACGCCATTTTCGACAGGAGACCCTATTATGGCGGTCATTCCGACCAAGCGCGCGCGCGGCGCGAATGCGCTGCTACATACCGGCTTCGAGAGCACCTATGGCCAGCCGCCGGCGAGCGGCTATCGGCGCGTGCCGTTCGTCAGCCACCAGCTCGGCGCGACGCGCGGCTGGATCGAGAGCGATCTGCTCGGGCAGGGGCGCGCGCCCTTCGATCCGACGCAGGATGTGACGGTCAACGACGGCAATCTCGTCGTGCCCGTCGATACCCGCGCGATCGGGGTGTGGCTGCGCGCCCTCTTCGGCGCGCCGGTGACGACCGGGCCGGTGTCGGGCCTCTATACCCACGTCTTCACCAGCGGTGCCGCGGCGCTGCCGTCGCTCGCCGCCGAGGTCGCGCTGCCCGAAATTCCGCGCTACTCGACGAATTATGGCCTGCGCGCCAATTCGGTGCAGATCGCCATGTCTCGCACCGGCCTGCTGAACGCCACGTTGGCGATGATCGGCAAGGGCGAGACGTCGCCGCTCACCGCGTCGTCGGCCGGCGCGCCGACCGCTTATGCGGCGATCGACCGCTTCGCGCAGGCGGTCGGCTATGTCGGTGCGGCCAGCGACACCTACAACGGGGTCGCCAGCGCGCAGTTCACCTATTCGAACGCGCTCGACAAGGTCGAGACGATCCAGCCGGACGGCGAGATCGAGGACGTCGACCCCGGCATGCCGTCGTTCACCGGCAGCCTGACCTTGCGGGGGCTGGATACGCCGATGGAAGCATCGGGGCGTGATGGCACGCCGCGTCCGCTGGTGTTCGGCTGGGCGCGCGGCACGTCGTCGCTGCGCTTCTCGGCGCCGCGCGTGTTCTTCCCGCGCGTGAAGACCCCGATCGAGGGGCCGAATGGCATCCAGCAGAGCGTCGATTTTCTCGCCGCCGCGTCGGCCGGCGTGCTGGTCACGGCCACGCTCGTCAATGACGTCGCGAGCTATTGAGGTGGACACGATGCAGCACCTGACCAGCGCCCCGGCCGCCGATATGCGCGTGGTCGACGCCGCCACTGGCGACGAGATCACCCACGTCCTGACCCTCGACGAAGGTGCCGGCCGAATCCGCCGCCTGAAGGTCAACGGGGACAGCCTCGTCGTCGAGCGCGGCGACTTCGTCATCATCGATGAGGAACGTGCGTTCCGGATCGAGCCGCGCGTCGCACTGTTGCCGGCGCCGAGCGAAGAAGCTCCAGCCGGGGATGACGCGGAATGATGCTCGTCGCCCCCGCCGCTCCCAAGGAGGAGTGGAAGACGATCATGGGCGCGCGCGTCCTTTTCGCGCCGATCGATCGAGCGATGATGCGCCGCGCCCGCCGCGCTGCGCTTGCAGCACTAGGGCAGGATGAACACGGGCCGGAGCCCGAGGACGATGCGACCGACACGCTGCATGATCTGACCGACAGGCTGAGCCACGCGCTCATCATGGCGGGCGCGCGCGACTGGGACGCATCGACCGTGGCGGTCCATCGGCTCGACGATGACGGCAATATCGTGCTCGGCGACGACAACCATCCGGTTTTCGACCAGCTTCCATTCTCGAGCGACGCGCTCGCACGCCTGCTCGCCGATCCGGTGATCTTCGACGCTTTCGACAATGCCTATGTCCTGCCCTTCGCGCAGCGGGAGCGGGCAAAAAACGGCTTCGCCGCCTCTCCGACTGGCACTGGAGCGGCGGCGACGCAGGCGAGCGATATTGTGAGCTTAGCTGCGATGCCCGGCAGCACGGACGGTGCGAAGCCTGCCCCTATCGTGCCGAAGCGCCGCAAGACGCGGAAGCCGAAGGCGTCTGGGACGTCCTGACGACCTGTCAGCGACAATTGCGGGTCAGCGGCACCGGGCTGCCGTTCGCACTCGATTACGGCGCGGTGATGAGCGTCGGCCAGGCGCTCGGCGCGGATCTCGACATGCTGGCGGACGTCCTGCCGCGTGCCGATGCGGCGATCGTGCGGCGGATCAATGCCGATAGCGACGAAGGGGGCAGTGATGAGTGATCGCAAGGCTGCCATCCGCCTTGGCACCGAGGGCAAGGCCCAAGTCATCCGCGACATCGGCGAAATCGCGGACAGCGGGGATGCCGGCGCGAAGCGCTGGGCGCGCGCCTATCAGCGTGCCGGTGAGGACGTCGAGGAGGCGATGCAGCGTCAGGCACGGACCGCTGCGAAGCTGGCCACCTTCATGCCGACCAGCCCCGTCCAGCAGCGTGTGGACGCCACCGCTGGCCCGGCATCGGTATCGGGCAAGTCGGCGCGCGATTCCGCGCTGGCGTTCAAGGAACTGCTCGACGCGCAGGAGAGGGCCGAAGCCCGCGCCCGGGCGCTGATGCTGGCGATTGATCCCCTCGCCGCCGCGCAGGACCGGTTCAATCGCGCGATGTCCGAAGCAGACGAGCTCGCAGCGGCCGGCGCGCTGTCCAGCGACGACTATGCGAAAAAGCTGTCCTACGAGCAGCAGGCGCTCGACCGGGTCACCGAAGCGCTGAAGCGGAAGTCGGTCGCCGAGCAGGGCGTGGCCTATGGTGGGGTCAGCGCCGAGCGGCTAGGGCCGCTTCCCGGTCCAGCCGCGCCGAGCAAGTCGGCACAGGAATCCGCATCGGCCTTCACCGACCATTACGACCAGCTCGAAGCGCGCGCGCGGGCGATGGTGCTGGCGATCGACCCGGCCGCCGCCGCGCAGGACCGCTTCAATCGGGAGATCGAGGAGGCGCGGACGCTGGTCAGCGCCGGTGTGCTGTCGCTCGACGACTATGCCGCCAAGCTGCGCCACGAGAAAGCCGCGCTCGATACCGTAGCTGTCGCCAAGGCGCGTGACGTGCAGATGTCCGGGCAGCAGCGCGCCGGCTATCAGCAGCTCGGGTTCCAGATCAACGACGTGGCCGCCAGCTACGCATCGGGCGGTAGCTTGATGACGATCCTGTCGGTTCAGGCCGGCCAGTTCTTCCAGGCTCTCGGGATGATTACCGAGGGCAGCACCAAGGCGGGGACCGCGATCGAGGCGACCGGCGGGGCGTCGGACGACGCTGCCGTCGATGTAGGCGGCCTCGCCGAAAGCGTCGCCGGCGTCAGCGAGAAGGTCGAAGGCGCGACGGGTAAATTCGGTGCGTTCGTAGGTTTCATGTCGGGTCCGTGGGGCGCGGCGGTGGTCGCGGCGATCACCATTCTGACGCCTTTCGTCATGAAGCTGTTCGAGACGGAGGAATCGCTCGACGATGTCGTCGCCAAGCTGAAGGAGGATGCTGCCGCCAGCGACAAGGCGGCACAGGCGAAAATTCTCTTCGGCCAGTCGCTCGACGGGCTGGTACAGGCGCTTCGTGCGGAGGAGGAGGCGCTGAAGGGCGTCGCTGCCAGCGAGGAAAGCGCCGCCGTGCGCGCCGCGAGCCAGACCCGCGACATCCGCGACCGGGTGCTGGCGATCCGGATGGAGACGCAGGCTATCCTCGAGCGCGAACTGGCGAAGCGCCAGGCACTGGAGGAGAGTGCGTTCGCCAACACCGATCCGCGTGCTGCTGCCATGGCGCGCCGTGATCGCGACGACCGGATCGAATTCCTCGAGGAGCGGCTGGCGCAGGCGAAGCAAGCCACCGATGCTGCCCAGCGCCTGTTGAATATGCGCATCGTCGACGTCATCGCTGAGAACGTCGCGACGCAGACCGATCCGATCAAGCGGATCACCAAGCATTACGACGATCTGGCGAAGGCGGTGAAGGATCGGGCCCGGCTGGCAGCCGACGGCAGCAAGGCGGCGCGCGCCGCGCTGGACGCCGAGCTGCGCGCGATCACCAAGAACCGCGACGCCGCGATCGAGGCCGAGCAGGCCAAGCAGCGCGAGCGGAACAAGACCACGTCGCTTGGCAGCGAGCTGTCGGCCGAGCGCGGCGCGGCGCTGCTCGCCACCGCTCGGCGGTATAATGGCCTGAGCGAGAACACCGCCGGCGGCCGCTCCGATCTTCAGGCGCTTTTCAAGTCGGCGAGCATGAATGTCGATCCGAAGATGGTCGCGTGGTGCGCCGCCTTCGTGAATGCCGTGCTGGCGACCAATGGCCTGCCGGGCACCGGCAGCCTGTCGGCGCGCAGCTTCCTCGGCTATGGCACCGCCACGACGAAGCCACAGCAGGGCGACATCGTCGTCCTGAAGCGCGGCGACAATGCCGCGCAGGGCCATGTCGGCTTCTACGCCGGGACCGCGGCGAACGGGCGCGTGCTGGTGACCGGCGGCAATCAGGGCGACGCGGTGAACACCTCGTCCTTCAAACGTAGCGACGTGCTCGGCTTCCGCCGCGCGCCGACCGATGCCGCCACCTTCAAGGATGCCGCGCAGCAAGCGAAGGAAGACGCGGACGCGCTGGCGGACCTGACCCGCCAGTATCTGCCGCTCACCGCTGCCGCGGACAGCTACCGTGTGACGCTTGCGGAGATCGCGCGGCTGTCGCCGGCCAATGCCGAGGAGCTGAAGACGGCGGCGCGGACCGACTATCTGAAATCACGCGCCGGACTGCTTGGCGACCGGATTGGACTGTCAGGGTTGGAGGCCGGCGGCCGGGAAGAGCAGGCCGCGATCGATAAGCGCGCCGAGCAGGACAAGCGCCGCGCCGAATTCGTGAAGGGCATGCTCGCCGACCAGGGTGACGCGCTCGGCATCGCCCGGGCGGAGTTGTCGCTGGTTGCCGCGAACGATAACATCCGCGAAGAGACGCTGTCGAAACTGAAGCTCATCGCTGACCTGAAGCGCGCTGGCGTCGCGATCGACAGCGCCGAAGGCGTGCAAATCCTCGCCAATGCCGACGCCTTGAACGAAGTGCTGGCACAAATGCAGCGTCAGCGCGCGATCTGGGAGGAGATCCGTGGCTTCGGCAGCGACCTCGTCGATACGGTCCTGTCGCCTGACACGTGGAAGGACTGGGGCGATGGCGGCAAGCGCGTGCTGGACATGCTGAAAGCCGAATTCGTGAAGCTCGCGCTGCTCAACCCGGTCCGAAATCTGTTGTTCGGCGAAAGCAATGCCACGCTGAGCAGCGTCTTTGGCGCGCTGGGCAAGGTCTTTGGTGCGGGCGCCGGCGTCGCAACGCCGGCCGCCGGCGGGTCGCAGGGCTTCATCGGTCCGCCGGGCGCGGCCAGCGGCACGCCGTACACCTCGGGCGGCGACATGCTGGTCGGCGAATTCGGACCCGAGATTGCGCGCATGCCACGCGGCGCGAGCATCGTCCCAGCCGGCGAGACGCGGCGGATGCTGGCGGCGAATGATCGAGGACCGGCACAGGTGTCGCAGTATTTCGATCTGCGCGGCGCGCTGGTGCAGGAGAAGGTGTACCAGGACATGGCCGCCATGGGAGCACAGGCGGCAACCGCCGGTGCCGCCGGTGGTGCCGCGATGGGGCAGGCGGAAGCGAGCGCCGCTGGCGCGCGGCGGCTGGGGCGGCAGTGGTGAGCGTCGAGATCCCGTGGACGCGGATTCGGTCGCTCACCGTCCGGCCACGCATCTTCGGCGGGGAGCAGGCCGGCGCTTTCGGCGTCGACCTGCGCACGCCGCGCCCGGGTGATCGATGGGCGGCTGACCTTGCCACTGCCAATCTGCGGCGGGACACCGACACGCTGCTGCTGATCTCGGCGTTGACCGAGGCGCTGTCGATTGATGGTCGCATCGAGCTGCGCCAGCCGGGGATCAAGCGCCCGCTCTATGGCTATGCCGTCGAGGTCGACGGCGCGGGCCAGGCGGGGTCGGTGCTGAAGGTGCGCGGCGTCCGCCGGTCGGCGCCGGTGACCCCGGGCCAGCAATTCTCGATAGTGCACAAGGGGGTGCATCACGTCTATCAGGTTGCGGGGACGCGCCAGATCCTCGCTGGCGCTGACGGGAAGATGACCTTTCCGATCTGGCCGATGCTGCGCGGCCTGACCGTCGACGGCTCGCGCGTCGCGCTCGACGATCCGATGATCGAGGGCAAGGTGCTGGGCTTCGCCGAGAAGGGTGTGACCAGCGTGCTGAATCGCACCGAGCCAGTCAGCTTCACGATCGAGGAGCGGCGATGACCTTTCGACTGACTCCTGCGATGTCAGCCGAACTGCGCGCCGGCGTTTCGCCAATCGCGCCGCTGATCGAGATTGCCTTCCCCGACCACACGCTTCGCCACGTCGTCGGATCGATCGAGGTCATGTGGGGTGACCGCCTGTTCGCGGGCGAAGACGAGCGGTTCGGGGTGCTCGATGCAGCCGGCACCCTGATGGACGGCGTGGGCGATGATGCGCCGGACTGGTTGCTGACTTTCCGGCCGCCGTCATCCGCTGCGGTGGAGGATCTGACGCGCGCAAACGTGCAGGGCAGCGAGGTGTCCGGCTGGCTGGCGGTGATCGATCGCGCGACGGGGTTGCTGATCCCTGAGCCGATCCGCGTCTTTTCGGGATCGCTTGATATGGCGCGGCTGAAGGTAGGAAAGGATGGGCGGTCGGTCGAATGGCGGTGCGTTTCGGCGCTGGAGGTCTTTCACGACACCGAGCGGGGCATGCGACTATCTGACGCGACACACCAAATGGTGTGGCCGGGCGAAACCGGGCTGGCGAATATGACCGGCATCGAGCGGACCTCGTACTGGGGTGTCGAGAAGGTACCAGCCGGGGTCACTTACGGCACCGGCGGCGGTGGTGGCTCCGAGTATCTGGCCCGCGCGCTATGAGCCGGATGATCCGACGCCAGCAGGCGACGCAGGCGGCCGTTGATCGCTTTCAGGGCAAACCCTTCGAATGGGGCCGATACGACTGCGTGCGCCTCGCCGCTTTCATGCTCCGCGAGATGGGGCACCGGCCGGGCCTTGGTCGTGCCGGGAGCTACAAGACTGCGAAGGGAGCGGTCGGGGCTTTGCGGCGAGCGGGCTATGCTACGCTCGCCGAGGCGATGGACGGACTGGGATTGCAACGGATACCGCCAGCCGCCGCACTGCCCGGTGATATTGTCATGGTGCCGAGCGATGGTGCGTGGAGCGGTTCGCTTATGGTCGCAGTCGGCAACGGGCGGACGATCGGCTGGGCGGAAGGCTTGGAAGCTGCTGACGTTTTCCAGCCGGTGGCATTCGTTGCGGCGTGGCGGGCGTAGTTCAGCACATATCCGCGCGTAGTAGGCCCGTCAGATCCCCGCACACTCCCGTATAGCTTTTACCGGAAGCCAGGATTTAACCGTCGTTTTCGAGCCATCGCGACTAAGGTCGACCCGGCCTGCGGCATTGCCAGCAGCAGTCCATACGATTGTCACTTGGTCCGGCCGGTCGGGCTGCCGATAGACGATCGGTGGGTATCCATACCGGATCATACACCGTTCAACGTCCTCCATCTTGCGATCGACCGTTGCTGAAAATGCCGGGGGCCGGCTGTCGAACTTGTCGATCTGCTGGCTGAGCAGCGCCGCAACCGTGAGAAAAATCATTTCACCTCCGGAGGTTGTATGCCCAAGGCATTGAAGACGGCCGCGCTAGTAGTAGGCGCTGCCGCGCTAATCGCAACCGGAGTTGGAGCGGCCGCCACGGTTGGACTTCTTGGCGCCGCGGCCACCACTGGCACCATAGCCGGCATCGCGACCGCGACCACGCTCACCACGATCGGCTCACTTGCGGGCGCCGCCAGCGCGCTTGCCATGGCCGGGGCGCAAGTCGCCACGCCGAAAGGCACGGTCGGCGGCAACCCCACGAAATATAAGATCGATAAGGATGCTGGCATCCCCATTGTTTTCGGCCGGACCTCAGTCGGCGGCAACGTGGTCCACCGTCAGTATTACGACGACCCCGCTTCGCGCATGCGCAATCAGCGCGAAAGCTGGGTGACCGCACTCTCGCTTGGGCCGGTAAAGAGCATCGGGCCGCTGATGGTTGACAAGGTCGCGGTGACGTTCGACGCGAACGGTGCGGCGATCGGCAGCTACGCCGGGAACATGTGGCTCGACACCCAGCTCGGCGCATGTCCCGAAACGCGCGCACTGCGCGGCCCGACGGGCAACTTCCCCGGCTGGGATGCAACGTCGAAGCTGTCTGGCCTAGCGGCGGATCTCTGGACGCTGGATTACGACAGCAAGGGCGTCAAATATCCGAACGGCATTCCCCAGCGAGCGCGTGTCGTCGAGGGCGTGTTCGTCTGGGACCCGCGGCTGGATGACACCTATCCCGGCGGTATGGGGCCGTGCCGTAGGGACGATCCGAGCACGCACGTCTACAGCGAGAACCCATGGCTGCTCGATCTCCAGTTCGCGCTGGGCTTCCGGCAGAACGGGCACCTGATGGCCGGCGGCGGCATGGCTCCCGGCGGCGTGGACGTGAATGCGTTCGTTCAAGCCGCCAACGTGGCTGATGAGAATGAGTGGGTAGCCGGCGGGCAGGCATACACCACGTCGGACAATGACTGGGATGTCCTCAAGATGCTTGCCCAGGCGGGCGGCGGCGAAGTCATGACGGTGGCGGGTACGCTGTCGTGCTTGTGCGCGACGCCGCGCGTCTCGATCGGCACCATCACGTCGGAAGACATCATCGGCGACCTTGACGTGCCGTCGACCGCATCGATGCGGAAGCGGCGCAACACGGTGATTCCGCGCGTGCGGCTGGAGGCGCAAGGCTGGGAAGTCGTGCCGCTTCAGGCGGTCAGCGTGCCGGAATATGTCACGCTCGACGGCGCCCCGCGTCCGCGTGAGATCGAATATCCGCTGGTGCAGAATGCGAAGCAGGGCGCGCAGTTGGCGATGTACGATATGCTGAACGACCGCGAGCTCGACGGCATCGTGCTGCCATGCTCGATCGCGGCACTGGGTTATCTGCCGGGCGACTGCCTGACGCTCAACATTCCCGAAGCCAATCTCATCAACCGGCAAGTAGTACTGCGCACGCGCGAGCTCGACGGTGGATCGCTTGGCGTGACGTTCACGGCGCGGACGGAGGATGCGGCGAAGCATGGATATGCGCTCGGTGCGGTCGGCGTGCCGCCGCGCACGCCGGACCTGTCGATTCCCAGCCCCGACACCGCCGCGCCGAGCGCTCTGGATTGGAATGCGGCGGGCACGACGTTGACGGCCGGGGGCGTCTCGATCCCGGCGCTGATCGTCTCGGGCGCCGCGCCGCGGGGCAATGTCGAGGCGGTCGTCTTTGACTTTCGCGTCCACGCCGCCGGCCAAGCGGCAGAGGCGGGCTGGATCGCTGCGGGCAGCGAGGTGCCGACGGTCGCACGCAAGGAGTTGACCGGCGTCACGCCCGGCACGTCGTACGACGTCAGCGTGCGCTATCGCATCCGGGGGTTGCTGACCGCGCGGCTGATTCTGGGGCCGGCGACATCGGGCGACTTCGGAACCCCGCCGGCCGAGCGCGCCGCGTATCAGATCGTCAGCCGCAGCGTGGCCTATCCGATCACCAGCGACGACAATTCGGTGATCGTCACAGCATTTACCGGCGTGCTCGATGACGGCCGATCGATCGCCTTCCCGGCGGCCGACATCGCGGCGGGCTCGGGCATCACCTATGGCCTGTTCTACGACCTGAGCGCGGGCACCTATTCGATCGTCGCCAGTCCGGCGCTGGCCGAGCGCGCATCTCCCGCGTTCGCCTTCCTCGGGTGGAGCACGACGTCGAGCGGCGGCACCTACCCGACGCAGCCGACACCGCCGCCGGGCTGGGGCGGCAACGGGCAGTATGTGGAGCAGGCGGCGTGACGCATATGGTCCCCGACCCGCACGTGCAGCGGCGGGTATACCTGACGCTATCGATCGGCCTCGACGGCAGGGTGGCTTTGCAGGCGTCCTATACCCAGCCAACGGTCGGTGTCTGCGCGGTGCTGCTCAATGGGCGCGGCATGCTGGCCACCGATCCGCTGAGCATCCCGCTTATCAGCCTGCTGCCAGCCCCACTGGTAAACGACCTCGGCACGGTCACGATCGCCGAAAAGGCTTTGGTGCAAATCGCCGCCGGACCGCGCACGATCGCGCTGCCCCTTGCGGGTGTGGTGAAGGGCGACGCGCTGCTGCTGTTCCCGACCGACCCGCTGCCTGCCGGCTTCATGATCCAGACCGCCGCCGTCGCGCCGGCCGCTGGCACGCTGCGCGCCACGCTCATCGCGCCGCTACTCGCGATCGGCGCATCCTATTCCATCACCTGCCGCGTCATCCGGCTCGGCTAGAAAGGGTCACCCCATGGCAATCGACGCACGCTTCGGGCTTCGCCTGCGGCGCAATGAGGCGCGCACCTTCCTGATCCGGGTGATCGGTCTTTCCGCCGAGACGCTCGCCGCCGCAGTGCCGCGCATGCAGATCCGTGACAGTCAGGACGCCGCCGGCGCACCGCTGGTCGACCTCGGTGTCGTGTCCGGTGATGCGCAGGGCATTCGGATCGAACCGCTGGCCATCGAAGGCGGCGTGCCCCGTGCAATGCTGCGCGTCCAGATCAGCAAGGCGACTGCGACCAATCCGGCGATCTTCCAATATGGCGCGCTCGGCGAGCCGGTGCCCTTCGCCTATGGATTGCAGTGGGGCGGCACGACCCGCCTGCACGGTGAGATCGAGGTGGTCGGCAACGCGATCGACAGCGACGGCGCGCCTGCGAACCGCCCGCTGCACGGCGGGGCCGCCGATCAGGGCGCGATCGATCAGGGTCTGACCCTCACGATCGCTGCCGACCAAGTCGTCGACTTGGTGATCGACGGTGCGGGCCAGCTCGGCGATATTGCCGCAGTCGCCAAGACGGAGGCGGACCGTGCCGTCGCGGCGGGAGTAACCGCGACGGCCGCGCGCGACGGCGCGAAAGAGATCCTCGACAAAGCCACCGCGCGCGGTCGTGAGGTCGCGTCGACGCGCTATGCCGCCGTCACCACCGACCAGTCGGACAAGGTGGTCGACGCGATCGGGCTGGACGGGGTAAGCCGGGTCGCCTCGGCGCGCATCCGCACGCTGAACGGGCGGAGGCCCGAGGCAATGACGCTCGGGCAGCTTCCCTTCGCCGGGCAAAATCTGACCGCCATGACGCTCATGCTCAATGCCGGGCAGTCGCTCGCCGCGAATCATAGCGGCGGCGGCAATATGACGCTGACGCAGCCGGGCAAGGCGCTCGCCTTTCCCTTCGGCGTCGACGCGCCGGCGGCCGTCGCGGCCACGCTGCTGCCGCTGATCTCCACCGACGCGAATGTGACGGGGGCGGAGGTAGCGATCCGCGACGGCGAAGCGCCGCTCTTCGGGATGTGCGAATTCCTCGCCGAGCTGATCCAAAAGGAGAATGGCCTTTCGCCGGCGGATCTCGGGCTGGTGCCGGTGACGGCGCAGAATGCCCGGGGCGGCACGGCGATCGTCGAAAACAACAAGGGCACCGCCCGATACCAGCGCGGTATCGCGCAGGCCGGTGCGCTGCGGACGATCGCGCAGGCGGGCGGCGGGCGGGCGCGCTGCTTCGGCGTCGCGTGGTATCAGGGGGAGAGCGATGTGCCGAACGGCTACGCCTATTACCTCCAGAAATTGCGCGAATTGGCGCGCGACTATTCCGCCGACCTGCGCGCGGCGTTGCCCGAACAAGGGTTCGCGCCGCACCTCGTCACCTATCAGACCTGCCAGTATTCGACCGGCACCGATCCCTTCGGCGTCGGTCGGGCGCAGCTTCAGGCGGCGATCGACTTCGCCGCAGGCACGGTGCCGGCCGGCTTCGCCAGCGCGCCGCCGGTCGGCTTCAGCACGCCGATCTATCACATGGATTTCCGCGCCGATCCGACCGGCGTCCATGTGAAGGCGCGCGATGCCAAGTGGCTCGGGGCCTATGCCGCGCTCTACTTCAAGCGGGTATTCATTGACGGCGCGGGCTGGCCGCCGATGGTCCCGATCGCGGTCGAACGCGAGGGCCGCGCCCTCTACATCCGCTACCGGCTGCGCAGCCCGGCGGTGCGCCTGATCGTTGCCGAGGGCCCGGGCTTCGACGGACTGACGGTGCCGGCGCAGCCCGGCCGGGGTTGGGCGGCAGCAGCGGCCGCCGGCGGCGCGATCGGGCTGGCGCAGGTGCCCGACGTGGTCGCGCCCGACACGATCCGCGTCGTGCTGGCGCGTGCGCCGGTCAATGGCGATCGGCTGCTGTACGCGCAGTCGGCATCGGTGAAGATGCGGCCGTTCGTCGGCGGTGCCGGCAATTTCCGCGACACCCACGGCGACCTTGTTCGGTACGACGCGATCAATCGTCGCATGGACAACTGGTTGCCGGCCCATTCCATCGTGCTCGACGCATCGTCGGGCGGCTTCCAGATCGGATAATCCCATGGCGATCGTTATCCAGCTTCCCGATGTCGCCTCGGCGGGCGACTTCGGTCTCATCGCGCTGCCCTCGCTGTCGAAATGCCGGGCGTATCACCTGCTCGGCGGTTCGCAGGCGGAGAGCATCGCCAACCGCGTGGCGGCGGATCAGCCGCTGACCGTCGCCGGTTTGCCAATCTACGAACCGGATTGCGCGGTGCTGAGCAGCACCGCCGGCTTCGTCCGTCCGGTCGCCGGATCGCAATACGACCGCACCGTCGTGATCGTCTTTGCCGATCCGTATCAGGCACCTGCCAGTGCGCCGGCCGAGCCAACCGAGGCGGCGATGGCCGACAGCCTCCCCGTCGTGTGGTGGGGCGGCCAGTACAATGGGCTCTTCCTTTTCGCGAACGTCTGGAAGCTGCGGCCGCGTGCGGACGGAGGCACGTCCGACATTGATACCAGCGCATACAACGGCAGCGCCGATCGGCCGTGGTTCTATCCTGACGGCACGATGCGCAAGGGCGGCTATCGTATGGCCGTGATCCGCCAGCGTGCGGCCGACGCGACGCTGTGGGTGCAGAATGGTGCGATCCTCCAGCTTATCGGCACGGTCGCCCGCAATGATGTCGGCGGCGCGCCCATGGCATCGAAATTCGGCGGGATCGGCGGCACCGCCGCGTCGGTGCTGCGCGTCGCGGCGATCGCCGAATTCACCGCGCTGACCGATGCCGAGGTCGCGGCGGTGGCCGATTTCATCGCCGCCGACGTCGAGGCGCGCGGCATCGATTTCTGGGGCCGGTCGGCCGGCTGACCCGACCGCTCACTTAGCTGAAAAATCAAACCGAAGGATAAGACATGGAACAGATCACCGCAGGCGGACCCTATCCTTCGTCGGTCGGGATCGCTTTCGGCGCGAACGCCGGACAGGCGACCGATGTTAGCACCACCACGCCGCTGCCGGCGTACATGCCCGGCGGACTGACCGTCGTGTCCGCCTCGCTGACGCGGCCGGCTGACACCACCGCCTATGCCGCCGGCGATCTGGTCGCAAATAATGTCGCCGCCGGCGCGGTCGTGCCGATCGAGCTGACCGAGGTCACGCGCGCCGGCGTCGAGGCGATCCGCATCGAGCGGGTGCGGCTGCGCAAGACCAGCTCGGCGCTGGTGGGAGCGGTGTTTCGCGTCCACCTGTTTCGCCGCGTACCGGTGGTGACGGCGGGCGACAATGCCGCGTTCGACAATGGCGCGGGCCTGCTCAGCCTCGCTGACATCACCGGCTATGTCGGGTCGGCCGACATCATCATGGACCGCGCGGCGGCGATCGGCGCGATCGGCATGGGGCTGGTCAATGGCGGCGGCGGGATCACCTGCGAGACGGGCGCGGTCGTCGGCAAGGAGCGCAGCCTGTGGGCGCTGATCGAGGCGCGCGGGGCGTACACCCCGGCCGCCGGCGAGACGTTCGCGCTGATGATCGAGGGGGCGCGGAGCTGATGCACGCCGCCCTTCGATCCGCGCTGTTCGGCAGCGCGCTTCCGCTCGCTGGCTTCGAGCTGGGGATGGATTTCCGTGCCGGGTGGTATCGATCGGGCGCGGTCGTCACGCGCGATCCGGCTGCGCTGCCGGGGCAGGCATTTACGCGGCCCGACCTGAAATTCGAGGAAGTGGGCGGCGTATTGGTGCGGGTCGCTCCAAGCGCGCCCCTCATTGTCCCCGGTCTTGGGTTCCTTGCCCGAACTTCGTACCGAAATTTCATGCCGAACAGCAGTTGGTCGGGGGCGGCGCCCAATAGCCAAGTCCCGCAGATTGGGATTGCCACCGCCGCACAGAATGGAATTACCCGCCGTGTCGAGGCATTGGGCAGCATAGATTTTGGCAACGGGACCGTACTGCCATACATAGACTTGCGCGTATTTGGGACCGCGACGGCGAACACCAGCACTTATCCAGTGCTAAGTGGCACGAATAACGCCTCGATGCCTGACGCGGCCGTAGATGAGCGGTGGACGGCGTCGATAGGCGCGCGGCTCCTTCCCGGTGGCGTCATGCCGGGCTGCAACATCGGCCTGACCGCCAGTGCGCGAAGCCGGGATGGAAGTACCATTTACGGCACATACAGTAATGACCTGATGACGCTGGGCGAATGGAAAGTCGCAGGTGACTGGGCCATCACCACGACCCCGGCGCTACCTGCAAATACCGGTAGCATGTGGATGTTTCTTTCAATGTTCATCCCGTCTGGGGCGACCGTGGATTATACCATCCGCCTGTTCGCGCCGAGCCTTGTGAAAGCCGCGATCCGTGGGCCGTACATTCCGACCGGTGGCGCGTCCGTCGGCATCAACACCGATAACATGCGTCTGGGGCAACCGATCCCTGCTGACGATAACTGGGTGATTTTGCACTCCGCCGTCATGCAGCGGACGACGGCGCAGCAGAATGGGAACGATCGCCTCTGGAACCTCGCGCATGGTGCGGTGGAGCGCTTTGCCGTTTACCGAAGTGGTCCTGCCGATGGTGCGCCTGGTCGGATCAATGCCTTGTCCACCATTGCTGATGGCACGCGGACGGGATCGGGGACGGCCACTATCCTGCCTGCTGGGCGGATCGTCACCGCGCTTGTGAAGACGGGCGGAAGCTACCGTCTCGTTGTGCGGGGGCCGGACGGCGCGATCTCCTACTCGCCGCAATGGACGCCAAGCGCCTATCCGTCGCCTATCGACTATTTCTACCTGTCACCGGCCATCGACGGCTACCACGAATTCTTCGGCTATCGACGGGGCACCTTCAGCGATGCGCAGGTCGCCGGCATGATGGCGGCGGTGGCATGAGCGCCGATCCCCGGCCGGCGTTCGGGTGGAAGGAAGCGGTGATGCTCGCCTGCTCGATCGTCGGCCCGATCGCCGTCGTCGGTGGCGCGGTCCGGTCGGACGGCAAGACCGAGGCGCTGATCGAGGACACGTCGCGGCGTGTCGTCCAGCTCGAGGCGGAGATCCGCACCGATCGCGAGCGGCGCGAGGCCGACCGCGAGATCGAGCGCGTGCAGGCCGGGCAGACCGCCGACCGGCTCGCCCGGATCGAGACGCGGGTGCTGCTGGTGCTGCCGGCGGCGGGGGCAGGGCGATGATGCCCGATCCCGCCGCCCTGATCCTCGCCGGCTCGGCGATCTCCGCCGTGCCGCCGCTCGGCCGCCTGCTCTCCACGCTGCGGCCCCGCCGGCCGGACATCGCCGCCGCCGCGGCGCTGCTCGCCTCGACCCCGCTCTATCATCTCGACCCGGCGCTGATCGGCGCGCCACCGCGCGCGATCGTCACCCGGGCATAGACCCAAGCTTAGACCGAAGCTTGCGCCCAAGCTCGGCATAGACCGCCGGCGGCCGGACGCCGCCCTCCCGAAAGGACACTCCGACATGAAGACGTTGCTCGAACGGGCACGGGTGCTGACGCGCGCGTGGTCCGTGCAGCTCGCCGCGATCGGCGCACTGCTCTCCGCCATCCTCGCGATCGATCCGGTCGCCCTGCAGGCGGGCTGGCAGACGATGCCGCCCGAGCTGCGCGCGCTGATCCCGGCCCATGTGTCGACGTGGATCACCGCGATCCTTTTCGCCGCCGTGATCGCGGCGCGCGCCATGCCGCAGTCGGCGGTGACGGCGCGCCTGGGCCTGCTCTCGACAGCGCCGGCACCGGTGCCGGCATGGCTGACGGCCGCGCGCGCGCCGATCGCCCGCGCGATCAATGGCATCGTCATCCATTGCTCGGCTACCCGCGAAGGGCAGCATTTCACGGCAGCCGATATTCGCGCGTGGCACCTCGCCAAGAAGTGGGCCGACATCGGCTATCATTTCGTGATCGGACTCGATGGCACGATCGAGATCGGCCGGCCGCTGGCTCAGCCCGGCGCGCATGTCGCCGGCTACAACGCGCGGACGATCGGCATCTGCTATGTCGGCGGCTGCGCGGCCGACGGGAAGACGATCAAGGACACGCGGACGCCGGAGCAGAAGGCGGCGCTGGTCACGCTGCTGACCGCGCTGAAGGCGCGGTGGCCGAAGGCGACGATCAAGGGGCACCGTGATTATTCGCCGGATACCAACGGCGACGGCCGGATCACGCCGGGCGAATGGATCAAGGGGTGCCCGAGCTTCGATGCCGCCGCCGAGTACAAGGGCCTGTGATGGTGCGGCCCTTCGCTCCCGTCGCGATCGCCATGGCGCTGGCGACCACCGGCTGCACCGCCGGCGTCCGCCTCGCGACCGCCGGCGCCGCGATCGATGTCGTGCAGCAGCAGCTCGATCGCCTTCAGACGATCCGCACCGAGATCCTGCCCGCGCTTGACCCGGACCGGGCCGCCCGGATCGAGCGCGCGATCGTCGCGGCCGAGGAGCTGCTGCGCATCGCCCGCGTCGCCGTCGACGTCACCACCCGGGCGGCCGCGCTGCGCCAGGCGGACCGGACCGTCGCGGTGATCGAAAAGGCATCGGCGCGATAGACGGGCGCGGGCTGATCTGGCATCGAGCGGGCGCTGGTCCGATCGTAGCCGTGAAGGTCAGCCCGCGCGCGCGGAAATAGGTCAACCGGTTCGCCGGGTGGCCTGCGAAATACAAGACCCCTCCGGGGAATACGCGGGGCGCAGTGCCTATTCTGCGCGGCTAACCACCCGGTACCAGGTGGTCGTGCCAAGCACCGTCTCCGTATTCCCCGGAGCCACCCCACCATCGATCGCCATCCTTCCAACCGCCGGCCCCGGGCCAGCGGTTCGATGGGTCGCGACCCTATCCGGCGTCCCGCCGGCTCACCGAGCGTGCGTAGCCGACCGCTCCTCTCGATGAGGAATATTCCCGCATGCGTACAATCACCGCCGCCGTTCCCCCTGCGCCGTACCTTGGCGGCAAGCGCAATCTCGCGAAGCGCCTATGCGCCTTGATCGAGACCGTGCCGCACCGCGCCTACATTGAACCGTTCGTGGGCATGGGCGGCATCTTCCTGCGCCGGCCGACGCCAGCGCCGATCGAGGTCATCAATGACGCCGCCGGCGACGTCGCCAATCTCTTTCGGATCGTGCGCCGGCACTACGAGCCTTTCGTCGCCGAGATGCGCTTCCTCCCTGCCGGGCGCGACGAATTTTACCGGCAGAAGGCGCTCGACCCATCGGCGCTGACCGACATCGAGCGCGCCGTCCGTTTCCTCTACCTCCAAAAGCTCACCTTCGGCGGCAAGGTCGACGGGCGGACCTTCGGCGTCCGGCGCGACCAGTCGTCGCGCTTCGACCATGCCCGGCTGCGCGCCGAGCTGCGTCTGCTCAGCAAGCGCCTCGGGCGCGTGACGATCGAGCAGCTTGATTTCGCCGAGCTGATCCGCCGGTATGATTCCGCCGGCGCGCTGTTCTATCTCGACCCGCCGTACGACGAGACGACCGGCTATGGCCTGCCCTTCGGCCGGGAGCGGTATGTCGAGCTGGCGGCGCAGCTCGCCGGCATCGCCGGGCAATTCATCATGTCGATCAATGCCACCGACTTCATCCGGCAGACCTTCGCCGACTTCGTGATCGAGGAAGTGCCGACGACCTGGACGGTCGGCGGCCATGCCCGGGGCGAAGGTCAGCACGTGACCGAGCTGGTGATCCGAAGCCGGCCACGGTAGGCGGACCCTAAGCCCGCCGATCCTGACTTTCGCTCTAGGCAGATTTTCTAGCCATGGTATGAAACATGGACATTCTGTCCAACAGTGTTCCAGACCCTAGGATTTCTGCGGGTTTCGGGGTTTGGTTCGGCGGGCTCCCTCTCCGCCACTACACGCATGAAATCCGGCGGCTCGGCGATTTCTCGCTAGCCCGTCAGGCATGTGGCCAATCCTGGCGATTTGCTTTCGCCATCGCACGGTCGACCATGTGGTTGGTCTTGTCTTCGGTCAAAATTTGGCTTTGCCGGTTGGCCGGCCTGTTTCTTTGTCGGGCGACGTGCCACGTCCTTGCGCAACCCGTGCGAGGAGCAATGAGGCCGATCGGGTCCTGATCGAAAATGTGTCGCTGACTCGCCATTCGCCGATGCGGCAGATCGCCAGCGAATAGCCAGCAGTCTATCGGATTCTGCCAAGCTATATGCTTGGGCGAACGATGTCCTGACGAGCATTGTTCTACATGGTTCGGGTTGACTGCGAACCGTTTTGGTCGGAAATTATCTTCATCATTCTCTGAACCAAATATCACGCACGAATGCGCGATAATTTTCGGTGCCTTGTAATATTGAAAAATATTTATGAAGTAATTATATGACTTACCCGCGCGTTTCGATTTTGATCGGTAAGTAATGTTATGATAAAAGTGATTTAAATTGAAGCTATCAAGAATTTTAAACAGAAAATACCCGTTTTTCATTTACGTGTATTGTATAATATTGCAGCTTATTTTCGGGAACACCCAGAACGTAACCAAGCCGGCATAGCATTATTTCCATATTGCTTCGGAACCGATGCGGTATGTTGCACGATTAGCTGCGGACCATGCGGGTTCGACTAGGTTCGGACACCCAAGCCCATGCACGACTTCCATCAGGAAGTCTTGCACAAGCATTGAGCCAAATCCTGTCTGGTCGGATTTGGGCGGCGCTTCGATAGAAGCGTCGCCGCCATCGATGTGTAGACAAGTCGGAGAGACGTAATGGCAACGGCAATCGTCCCTCCCGGCACCGCCCGAAGCTCGCGCGGCACGACGCCGACCGGTACGCTCGATGCGCTCAACTTCTTTCTCGCCGATGTGCGCGACGGACTGGGTCCGTATCTGGCGATCTATCTGCTGGTGGTACGCGGGCCGTCGCATGGCTGGAACGAGGCGACGGTCGGGCTGGTCCTGACCATCGCCGGGATCGTCGGGCTGTTGTCGCAGACGCCGGCAGGCGGGCTGATCGACCGGGCGAAGAACAAGCCGCGCATCGTCATCGCCGCCGCGCTGCTGGTGACGGCGAGCAGCCTGTCGCTGCCGATCGTCTCCGGCTTCACGATGGTGACGATCACCCAGTCGATCGCGGCGGCGGCGGGTGCGGTGTTCGCCCCCGCCATCTCGGCGATCACGCTGGGACTGGTCGGGCCCAAGCTGTTCGCCAAGCGCGTCGGTCGCAACGAAGCGTTCAACCATGCCGGCAACGCGGTGTCAGCCGGGCTGGCAGGCGTGCTCGCGTGGTCGTTCGGACCGGTCGTCGTCTTCTGGCTGATGGCGGCGCTGACCGTCGCCAGCGTCGTGGTGTCGGCGCGGCTGAACAACGACGACATCGACAACGCCGTCGCGCGTGGCCTCGACTGCGAACCCGAGGAGGGGTGCGAGGAGCCGAGCGGGTGGAAGACGCTGCTCGAAAACCGCCCGCTGATGATCTTCGCGCTCGCCGCCTTCACCTTTCACCTCGCCAATGCGGCGATGCTGACGTCGGTCAGCCAGTTGCTGGGGCGCACCGTCGGCACCGACAAGGCGACGTCGCTGACCGCCGCGTGCATCGTCGCCGCGCAACTGGTGATGGTGCCGGTCGCGATCGTCGTCGGCCGCAACACCGAACGCTGGGGCACCAAGCCGATGTTCCTCGTCGCGTTCGGTTTCCTCGCGATCCGGGGCGCGCTCTACACCGTATCAAACGATCCGTGGTGGCTGGTCGGGGTGCAGGCGCTCGACGGGATCGGCGCCGGCATCTTCGGTGCGCTGTTCCCGGTGATCGTCGCCGATCTGACCAAGGGGTCGGGCCGGTTCAATGTCAGCCAGGGGGTGGTGTCGAGCGTCTTCGGGCTTGGCGCGGCACTGTCGGCGACGCTCGCCGGATCGATCATCGTGTGGGCGGGATATAGCGCCGGCTTCCTGACGCTGGCCGGTATCGCTGCCGTCGGCTTCGTCCTGTACCTGATCGCGATGCCGGAAACGCACAAATGACCCGGCCGGCGGTGCTGAGCTGGGTCCATATCGGCGACCTGCATATGGACGAGGCGAGCGGCTGGGAAAGCCGCGACCGGCTGGCGGCGATCGTCGCCGAGATCAACGACCATGTCGGTGACGGCGTGGATTTCGTCTACCTGCCCGGCGACAACGCAAACCATGCCACCGCCGAACAATATCGCGTGATAACCGATACGCTGGCGTCGCTGCGCCTGCCGTACCGCGTGATCCCCGGCGACCATGATTACGAAACGGTCGATCTTGCACGGTATGAGGCGGCCTTTCCGGCAGAAAACCGGCCAGAGGTGGAAGTGGTCGCCGGTCATCGCTGCATCTTCCTCGACATCGTGTCCGCCGGCGCGGGCGGCCCCGACTTCCGCCTGACCATGCACCACCGCAACCGCTTGCTGGCCGAACTGGCGCGAGCGGAGGCGGCGGGGCAGGTGCCGGTGGTGTTCATGCACGCCTATCCCGGCGACCTTGCGGCGGATGGCGAGGAGATCGCCCGCATCCTCGCCGATGCCCGTGTCGCGTTCGTCGATACCGGCCATACCCATTATAACGAACTGCTGAACGACGGCCGTGTCGTCTATGGCGCGACCCGGTCGACCGGCGAGATCGAGGAAGGCGACGGCCGGCCCGGCTTTTCGATCATCACGCTCCACGACCGCGTGCCGAGCTGGCGGTTCAAGGAAACGGGTGGCACTTGGCCGTTCGTGCAGATCGTCGCCCCCGCCGACATCCGGCTGGTGACGCGCCCCGCCGATCCGACGCAGGTGCCGCGCCCCGGCACGGTCGACATCGTCGCCAGGCTATTCGGCGATACCGGTGGCCCGGTGCTGCTGTCGGTCGACGGCGGCTCTGACACGCCGATGGTCGCGGCCGGCGAGGGCGGGCTGTGGTCGGCGGCGGTCGAACTGGCGGCCGGCGCGCACCGGATCGCCGTCACCGCCGGCGACGACCGCGACGTGATCGGGATATTGGTGCGCGGCGAGGCCGATATTCCCCGGCGCGGTGCGCCGATCGCTCCCGGCCGCGACCTCCACACCATTGGTGCATGGCCCGACCATGGCATCATGGGCACGCAACTCGGCCCCAACAAGAACGGACGACACTGGTGATCCTCGCGACCGGGGCGACCTGGGGAATCTGTGCGGCCGCAACCGCGGCGGTGATCGCGCGGCCGTTCCGCTGGCCCGAAGCGGTCTGGGCGCTGGCCGGTGCCGCCATGCTGCTGATCCTCGGCCTCCTGCCGGTGTCGGCGGCGCTGGGGGCGGTGGCGAAGGGTGGCGACGTCTATCTGTTCCTGATCGGCATGATGCTGCTGAGCGAGGTCGCGCGCGCCGAAGGACTGTTCGACTGGGTGGCGGCGACCGCCGCGATCCATGCGCGCGGATCGCCCACCCGGCTGTTCGCGCTGGTCTATGTCACCGGCATCGTCACCACCACCTTCCTGTCGAACGACGCGACCGCCGTCGTGCTGACCCCGGCGGTGTATGCCGCCGCGAAGAAGGCGAAGGCCGATCCGCTGCCGTTGCTGTTCGCCTGCGCGCTGATCGCCAATGCCGCCAGCTTCGTCCTGCCGATCTCCAATCCCGCCAACCTCGTGCTGTATGGCGGCAAGATGCCGCCGCTCGGGCAATGGTTCGCGTCGTTCGCTTGGCCGTCGCTGGCGGCGATCGGGGTGACGTTCCTCGTCCTGCGCTGGCTGGAGCGCGACCGGTTGGCGGGAACGTGCATCAGCACCGTCGAGCGCACGCCGCTGACGCTAGGGGGCAAGGCCGCGTTCGTCGGTATCGTCGCCACGGCGGCGGTGTTGCTGGTGGTATCGGCGCTCGACATCGAACTGGGGCTGCCGACCGCGATCGCCGGGATTGCGACGACGCTGGTCGTCTGCGCCATCGCCCGCTCGTCGCCGGTCACGTTGCTGCGCGACGTGTCGTGGAGCGTGCTGCCGCTCGTCGCCGGGCTGTTCGTACTGGTCGAGGCACTCGACCTGACCGGAGTGATCGGACAGGTCGCGGCGGCGCTGCGCGCGGCATCGTCCGATCCGGTCCGGGCAGCGGCGGTGTCGGGCACGATCCTCGCCTTCGCATCGAACCTGATGAACAACCTGCCCGCCGGGCTGGTCGCCAGTACCGCCGTGGCACAGGCGCAGCCGCCGCGGCTGGTGGTCGATGCGCTGCTGATCGGCGTCGACCTCGGCCCCAACCTGTCGATCACCGGTAGTCTGGCGACGATCCTGTGGTTGCAGGCGATCCGCCGCGAGGGGCAGGACGTCGGCTTCTGGCGCTTCCTGAAGGTCGGCGCCGTCGCGATGCCGCTGGCGCTTGTGGCGGCGCTCGGCACGCGGATCGCGCTGGGCTGACGCGACCACCCATCGGCGTGCCGGAGCGGCGCGAGTTGCCGCCAAACTGCCGTGTTTCCCGATCGCTTCGGTTCTTGTGCGGAATTACTGTCAGACGCCGGCCGGGTTCGGTCCGATCGACCCGCACGGTCGTGGCGTCAGGCTTCCGCTGCTGCCGAGTGACGAACCCCGCTGCCTCATGCCGGCCGCGTTCCTCAAGGGACGACGGGGCAGGGGTCGATCACGAACATCAGGCGACGGCCGCCGGTCGCCGCGATCGGTGGCGACCGGTGCAGGACGCTCGGCGGGTCGAGCAGCAGCCGGCCCTTGAACACTCCGACCGACCCGGTCGCGACATCGCGAACCGCGTCCGGTTCGTCGGCGTCGCACCACTGCGTCCCCGGCCCGGCATAGGTGCATAGCAGCCGCAGCGTGACGTAATCGGCGTGAAACCGGCGGCAGGAGTCGGTCTCGATCACGTCGAGCCGGACCCGCAGCCGGTCCTCGCCGGTCAGCGCGGCATGACGGGCGACGAGCATCGCCATATCCCGCCCCAGCACATCCGCGAGCATGTCGTCATAGCCGGCTGCCCGCAGGTCGCCGTCGAGCGCATCGCCCGCGCGGCAATCGAGACGGACGTCGTCGATCGTCGCATAGTCGAGCCCTTCGAGCGCATCGCGGAGCGCCGGGTCGAGTTCGCGCGACCAGAGCGCGAGCGCGGCTTCCGGCCGGGCGATCGCATCGAGCGCGGCGGCATCGGTGCCGGCGACGACCTGCCGGGGCAGCGTCGTCACGGTCATGCCGCCAGCTCCGGCTGCGGCTGGCCCCATTGCGGGAACGGGTCGGCAAGGTCCCGCCAGCGTTCGGGGGCGAAGCCGTCCGCCGCGACAAGACAGGCGTCGAGGCGATCGCGAATGCGTCCCTCATCCATGTCGATACCGATGAACACCAGTTCCTGCCTGCGATCCCCCCAGATGCCGTCCCAGTGGCGGGCGACGAATTCCTCGAACCGGCCGTCGTCGGGCCAGTGGTGCTTGGGGAGGGCGGCCCACCACTTGCCCATGCGCGACGTCGTCGTCTGGCTGCCCGCCACCGCCAGTTCACCGACCCAGTCGGGGCGGGTCGCCAGCCAGAAATGCCCCTTGGCCCGCACGACATGGTCGAGCCCGCCATCGGTCAGGAAGCGGTGGAATTTCGCCGGATCGAACGGGCGGCGCGCGCGATAGACGAAGCTTTCGATGCCATATTCCTCGGTCTCCGGCTGATGCTGCGCATAGCCATAGAGTTCCTTGGCCCATAGCGGGTGGCGCGACGCCGCTTCCTCGTCGAACCGGCCGGTCGCCAGCACATGGTCGAGGGCGACCCGGCCATGATCGGCGGCAACGATCAGCGCATCGGCGTTGAGGCTGGCGACCAGCTTTTTCACGATCGCCAGTTGCTCGGGAGAAACCGACGACGCCTTGTTGACCACGACGACATCGGCGAACTCGATCTGTTCGACCAGCAGCCCGACGAGGCTGCGATCATCCTCGTCGCCCATCGCCGCGCCGCGCTGGGCAAGGAAATCCTGGCTCGAATAATCGGCGAGCAGGTTCACCGCGTCGACCACCGTCACCATCGTGTCGAGCCGCGCGACGTCGCCGAGCGACACGTCCTCCTCGTCGCGGAACGAGAAGGTCGTGGCCACCGGCAACGGTTCGGAAACGCCGGTGCTTTCGATCAACAGATAGTCGAACCGTCCCGCCTCGGCCAATGCGCGCACCTCGGCCAGCAGGTCGTCGCGCAGCGTGCAGCAGATGCAGCCGTTGGTCATCTCGACCAGCGCCTCCTCCGACCGCGACAGCGCCGCCTCGCCGCCGCGGACGAGGTCGGCGTCGATATTCACCTCGCTCATGTCGTTGACGATCACCGCCACCCGCCGTCCCTCGCGATTGGCGAGAATATGGTTGAGCAGCGTCGTCTTGCCCGCCCCCAGAAAGCCCGACAATACGGTAACGGGGAGGCGGCGGTCCACGGCGGCAGAGATACCCATAGCGATAGTCCAGATAGTAATGTTACAACATTACATAACGGATGGATCGACCGCTGTCCACGCCGACGATCACCGGACAGGTTCAATCGCGGTGGGGCACGACGTCCCGATATACCGCGCGATAGGCCGCCGCCTGTCGGTCCAGCCCATGGTCCGCAACCCGCTGGCGCGCCGCGCTGCCGAGGCGGTGTCGCAGGTCGGGCGAGGTCGCCAGTCGCTCGATCGCCTCCGCCAGCGCGCGCGGGCTGCGGCGGGGGACGAGCAGGCCGGCATCGCCGACCAGCGCCGGGATGCCACCCACCGCCGAGGCGACGATAGGCAGGCCGGCGGCCATCGCCTCGATCAATGCCACCGGCGTACCTTCATGATCGGACGGCAGAACGAAGCCGTCGAGCCGGCCGAGAAACCCCGCGACATCATCGACCGCGCCGAGCAGCATGACGTCGAGCCCCGCGCCTGCCTGACGGATCGTGTCGTCGGCGGGGCCATCGCCGGCGATCAGCAACCGGTAGCGTTGACCCCGCCGATCGAGCAGGCGCAACGCTGCGATCAGGTCGCCGTGCCGCTTGACCGGGTGAAGCCGGGCGACGATGCCGAGCGTGAAGCCGCCGTCGCCGACCCGCTGCACGCCGGCGAAGCGGGCAAGATCGATCCCCGGCGCAATCACGCGGACCGGACGCCCGGCCCAGCGAAAGCGGCGGGCGAGATCGTGCGAAACGGCGGTGATCGCAGCGCTGCGGCGAAGCCCGGCCGCGATCGCCGGAAGCCAGCGCCAGCCGCTGCCCAGCGCGACATGCAGCGTCGTCACCACCGGCACGGCAAGCCTTGGCAACAGCGCGGCGGTGACATGGCCATGTGCATGGACGACGTCGATCCGCTCCGCCGCGATCGTTTCGTGCAGCGACCGGGCGAAGGTCGCGGACCGCCGATCGAGCGCAACGACCGGGGCCTCCGGTTCGACAACCGCGCCGGTCGCCGCGTCGAAGGTGACGATGACCGGCATCACCCCGTGGCGCGGCGTGGTTCGGCAAAGATCGGCCACGATCCGTTCACGTCCGCCCACCGCCATATGTGGCAGGACGTGCGCGACGCGGATCACGTTCGGGCGAGCCGATCGGCCGCGTCGCGGCGGTATTTGCGGAACGACGGGGCGTGCTTCTCGACCCGTGCGCCCGCCTCGCAATGGCAATTGGGGCAGTTGAGCTGGAACGCATCGCGTGCCGCGCGATGATGTTCGGGGGTGTAGAGGATCTCCGCCAGCCGCTTCTCGTGCAGATTGCCAAGCGGGAAGGTGACGTAGCAGAGCATCACCGACCCGTCGGCGCCGACCCACAACAGCTTGCGGGCATCGCACGGGATGCGCATCCCCTGCTGCTCCATCGCCCAGTCGGCGAAGGCGGCGATCGCCGGGGCGGACTCGGTCAGCAGGTCGGGCTCGGCCGCCTTCAGCTTCAGCAGATGGTCGATGACGCGGTCGATCGCCGGCTTGTCCTCCGGCCGGAACTGCAACTCGCGCTCCGGCCCCTCCTGAAAATAGGGCAGCGAGTAATGGACGACGTCGACATGCACCTTGGCCTGAAACCGCCGGGCAAAGGCGATCATGTCGTCGACCGCCTGAAGATTCGCCGAACGCCGGCTGAGCAGGAAGTTTATCTGAATATCGAGCTCGTCCGGCCCGAACATCGCGCGGGTATTTTCGAGGCTCTCGACGAACCGGGCATAGCGGCCCGGCCGCTGGACATACTCGTCGAACGCACCATCCTGCCCATAATAGCCGATCGTCACCTTGCGCAGCCCGGCGGCGTGAAGGTCGGCGATCTTGCGGTCGAGGATCAGGGCGTTGGTCGTCATGTAGCAGCCGACGCCCAGCCGGTTGGCGGTTTCGACCATGCGCACCACGTCGGGATGGAGCAGCGGCTCGCCGCCATAGAGCCGCACCGCCGGCACCTTGGCGACGGCCGCATCCTCTAGCAGTTTCTCGACGATTTCGAACGGCAGTTGCGCGCCGGGCATGAAGTCGCGCCCGTATTTGCACCCCTGACATCGCAGGTTGCAGTGCGCGGTGATGGCGATCGTGATCTTTTCGGTGTTGGCGCGGATGGTCTGCGGCCAATGGGCGGCGAGCGATGATCGCATCCGTTCGGACACGCGATACCCCGCCTTCAACGTCGGTGCGGTCGCGGGAAGGGCTTTGGCCAGCGAACGTGCAAGCGTCTCGATCGTCATTGTCGGAACCTCCAGTATTGGCGACGGTATACGGTCGGAAGGTTGACGGTATCTTGCGTTGTCGGCCATGGCGGCGGCGCATTGTCGACGGACAGGCGCGTTACCGCGACGCCTTCCATGATTTCCTCGAACCGGACAGCCATCATGCCCAGCATTCTTCCCGGCAGACGGACGTTACTCGGCTGCGTCGCGGCGGCCGCATTGTGTCAGCTCGTGCCGGCCCCGGCGACCGGCGGGCAACGTGCCGGCGGCGTGCCTAGCGCGCTGACGACATGGCTCGAACGGCCGGCGGCCGAACGGGCGATCGATGCGCCGGTCCTCGCGCGCCCGCTCGACCGGGCGGCGGCGGCACGGGCGTTGTCGCTGCTCTCGGCGGCGCGGTTGCGGACCGTCGCCGAGGCGGGGCGCGCGGCGATCGATGCCAAGGCGATCACGCTGGATGGCCGGACGCTGCGCTGGGAAAGCCGGACCTTCGGCAACGCTCCCGCCGGCAGCCGCAGCCTGTGGATCTCGCTCCATGGCGGCGGCAATGCCCCGGCGGCGGTCAACGACCAGCAATGGCGTAACCAGATTCGCCTCTACGAACCGGCGGAGGGCATCTATCTGGCGCCGCGCGCACCGACCGATACGTGGAACCTGTGGCATGAGCCGCATATCGATCCGCTGTTCCAGCGGCTGATCGACTATCAGGTCGCGGTCAACGGCGTTGATCCCGACAAGGTGTATCTGCTGGGCTATTCGGCCGGGGGCGACGGCGTGTGGCAGCTCGCGCCGCGCATGGCGGACCGCTTCGCGGCGGCGGCGACGATGGCGGGCCATCCCAACGAAGCCCGGCTCGAACCGGTGCGCAACCTGCCGTTCGCGATCTTCATGGGCGGGGCCGATGCCGCCTACGACCGCAACCGGATCGCCGCCGAGAAGAGCGCCGAGCTCGCAGCGCTGCGCCGTGCCGATCCGGGTGGCTATGTCGGGCTGTCGCGCATCTATCCCGGATTGCCGCACTGGATGAACCGCAAAGACGCCGAGGCGCTGCCGTGGATGGCGCAGTTCCGCCGCGACCCTTGGCCCAAACGCATCGTGTGGGTGCAGGACGATGTGACGAGCGACCGCTTCTACTGGTTGCAGATTCCACCGGGTGCCAAGGTCGCCGCCGGGGACCGGATCGTTGCCACCGTCACCGGACAGACCATCGCGCTGACCGGCGCGGTCCCGGCGGGAACGACGCTGCGCCTGTCCGACCGGCTGCTCGATCTCGACCGGCCGGTCACGGTGACGATCGATGGCCGCCGGGCGTTTCACGGGCGGGTGCCGCGCACCGCGCGGGCGATGTGGCTGTCGCTGCTCGATCGTGCCGATCCGGCGAGTGCCGCCAGCGCGCTGCTGCCGCTCAAATAACGAAAAGGCCCGCCGCGAACCAGTCGCGGCGGGCCTGTCCGGTAGCGCAGGATCAGAAGTTCAGGCCGATCCCGGCGACGACGTTGCGACCGAGCAGGTCGTAGCGGAACACCGTGTTGGTGCGCAGCAGGCCCAGCAGGTTGCGCGAGTTCGGCACCAGCGGCGGATCGGTGTCGAACACGTTGTTGACCGACAGGCGGAACGTCATCCGCTTGGCGATTTCGAACGCGAAGGCGACGTCGATGTAGTCATAGGCATCGATCCCGCCATAGGTCGTGCGGCGGTCGGCGGCGGTGAACGGAATGCCCAGATCGGTATCGGTGACGTTATAGGTCACCGTGGTCGGCGCGGTATGCCGCCAGTTGACCGACGTGTTGAACACGTTGTCGGCGGTCGTCCAGGTGGCGCGCATGTTGTGCGTCCACTTGGGCAGGCTCTCGCCGCAGAACGGCCCGTAATAGCCTACGCAGTTGCGATCGGCGAGTTCGGGGGCGTCCTGGTTGCCGACCTTGGTGGCGAGCGATCCGTTGAACGACAGGTCGATCCGGCCCGCTTTGCCGAGCGAGCGGCCATATTGGCCTTGGAAGTCCCAGCTATGGAACGACGACTTGAAGGCGTTGGTCAGCCCCTGTGCGAAGAAGCCGGTTGTCGGATTGTCCGCTGCCGGGCTGAACAGCGTGAAGGTGCCCGGATTGCGCACCACGCCACGGCAGTAGAAGTCGGTCTGGATGCTCAGACAGCCGTTCAGGAAGTCGTTGGCGGCGTAGTAATTGATCGAATCCTCAAGGTCGACGAGGATGCGATCGACCGACACGGTCAGGCCCGGCAGGAAGCGCGGACGCAGGATCATGCCGAACGTCTTGGTATAGGCGGTTTCCGGGGTCAGCCCGAAGCCGCCGTTGCGGATCGTGCAGGCGTCGTCGGGGCAGCTCAGCGTCCGGCTGCCGTACAGATTGTCGGGCAGCCCGGTCGCGCGGCACTGGGCGATCGTCGCGGTCGGTGCGCGGAAGTTGTTGGGGTTGCTCGGGTCCGGCGTGCTGGCGCACGGATCGTTGCGCGAACCGATGTTGTTATAGACGATGTTGCTCGCCGAATCGGCCTGGGTCACGCTCGGTGCGCGCTGCGCCTTGTTGTATGCGCCACGGAAACCGATATCGGGAATCGGCGACCAGATGCCTTCCAGTTTCCAGGTGTTGAACGTGCCGCGCAGGCGGTTGTACTTCGATACGCGGTAGCCGGCGTTGAACTGGAGCAGTTCGGTCCATGGCCGGTTCTCGATCAGCGGCGCCTGCAACTCGGCGTTCACTTCGACGATGTTCTGCGTGAAGCGGGCGTCGGTGCCGCCGGCCGCCGCACGGAACGCGGCATTGGCGGTGTTGGTCTGCTTCTCGGCGCGGAACTCCCCGCCGAAGGCGACCGCGACGCCCTGTTCGGCGAGCGGCGAGGTGATGCCGTATTTGCCGAGATCGCCGCTCAGCGTGGCCAGCGCCTGCCACATCTGCGGGCTGCTGGTTTGCGACGTGTTGGAGAAGTTCACTGGTCCGACCGCGAAATAATAGGCGTTGACCGCCGGATCGCTGTTGTACGGGATGAAGGCGTTGAACGGTACGCAGGCAGGATCGCTGCCGTTGATGACCGAGCGGCACGTCGGCACGCCGTTGACCAGCGTCACGTCGAGCGAGCGGTTCACCCGGTTGAAGTCGGGATTGGCGAGGCCGAAGCTGGTGGTGTTCAGCCGCGACAGCACGCCCGCCACGTCATAGTTCCAGTTGTCGTCCAGCACCTGTCCGCGCAGACCCGCCGTGACGCGGAAGCCCTTGTTCACGAAGCGCGCGTTCACCGGCGGTGCGCCGTCGAAGCGATAGCGCAGGTCGATCGGTGCATAGGTAGCGGTGCCCGCCGCCGCGCCGCAGATCGTCGTCGCCTGCGACGCCGACAGATAGGGGTTGTTGCAGGGCAGCGAATACGGCGTCGAGCCATAGGCGCCGAAGTTCAGCGTCCGGTTGAGCTGCGGGTTGCGCGACTTGTCGCGATAGAACAGCGCCGACGAATAGAGTTCGATGTCGTCGGAAATCCGCGCGGTCAGGAAGCCGCCGGTGTTGATCCGCTCGAACTCGCGCTGGAAGCTGAAACCGTCGAACGGATTGGCGGCGGTGTTCGGCCCCGAATTGATCGGGACCAAGGTCCGGTTGCCGGTCGGGCTGTTGACCAGCACGCGTCCGCGATTGGCCCCCGATTGCGGGATGATCGTGCCGTTGGGGGTGAAGCTGGCGATCGAGCAGGCGAGCGGCCCGTCGCGGGTCGGCTGGGTCACTTCGCAGGCGGCATAGGACCGGTCAGCCGTGCGCACGAGGTCCGACTGGCGATAGTTGACGAAACCGGTGATGTTCACCGCGCTGTCGAACAGGTTCTTGCCGAACGACACGGTGATGTTGCTGCGCCCGCCGTCGTTGGCGGTGCCGGTGCGCGCCGGGAAGAACGCGCGGCCGGCGGCGTCGGTCACGGCGTTGGCGCGGTTGTCGTGGTTGTAGAAGCTGTAGTTGGCGTCGAGCCGCACCCCGTCGAAATTCTTCTTCAGGATGAAGTTGACGACGCCCGAGATCGCATCCGATCCGTACACCGACGACGCACCGCCGCTCAGCACGTCGATCCGTTCGACCAGCGCGCTGGGGATGATGCTGGTATCCATCTGGTTGACCAGACCCAGGCGAAGCCCGTCGACCAGCGACAGCGTGCGCTCGAAGCCCAGGCTGCGCAACTTGATCCGCTGCGCGCCGTTCGAATCGGCGTAGTTCTGTTCGGCGTTGGGCTGGATCTGCGGAAGGCGGTTCAGCACTTCCTCGATCGTCGTCGCGCCCTGTGCCGCGATCTCGGCGGCGGTCGTGGTCACGATCGGTGCGGCCGACTTGTTGTTCGGACGGACGATGCGCGTGCCGGTGACGATGATCGTGTCATCGTTCCGCTGCCCCGAATTGTCGGTGGCGCGGGTATCCTCCAGCTTGGCATCGGCGACCGGATCGCCGGTAGTCGTCTGTTCTCCGGTCGATCCGACCTGCGCGACCGCGGGAAACACCATTCCCGTCGCCAGCACTGTCGACAATAGCGACAGTATCACCGTACGTTTCATTCCCACCATTCCTTCCCTGTTGGTATTACAGCACTTTTTAGTGCGTTCCTGTCAAAGCGCTCGTCGGACGCGGTCCGGTGTCGAAGTCTTGCGACCGCGAACCCGGCTGACCGCGTGACGCCGGCTCTGGCCGGTCGTTCGATCGACGAGTGACATCAGAACGGGGCTGGATTTGATTGCCGCGAACAAAGTCGGCGGTTCGCAGCAATGGAACCGGTTCCGGCAGCATCGTATCGCGTGGCGAATAGAATTATGCTCAAAATCATTCCCCCCGAAATGTCCAGCCCCGGGCGGAACCTGCGTGTTTCGCAGAACTTTTCAATTGTAAAATGCTACGTCACCTAGAAAAAACGTCATTTTGTATAAATGATGCGGAACTGTCACCTTCCGCTATGCTATTGTTAGCGTACGCACCAACCCGTGCCGCCTGCCGGTGGCCCACGCCGACCCCCAAGAGGAACCGCATGGTATCGCCCTTGCTCACCGTGCTGCTCGCCGGAGCGCTTCAGGCCGCCCCGCCGCAGCAGCCGGCCGAAGGCGAGATCGTCGTTACCGCCGCGCAACGCGACGCGATGCGCGAAACCGCGCGCCGGGTGGAGGCGGTGCTTCCCCCGACGACCATCGATCAGCCGCTGGCGCGGTTTACCGATCCGATCTGTCCGGGGGTGGTCGGCCTGTCGCGTGAAACCGGGCAGGCGATCGTCGACCGGATCGGCATCGTTGCCGACGGCATCGGCTTGCGCATCGGGGCACCGGGATGCGACCCCAACGTCCTGCTGATCGTCACCGCCGACGGGCGCGCCATGGTGCGCGGCCTGATGACGCGGCGCACCGCCAACCTGCGCGCGCAGACCCTTGCCGACATGCGCCGTATCCTCGGCGAGCCGGGCGGCGCGCGCGGCTGGGTGGAGTGGGAGACGCGCAGCCGCGACGGCGAACGTGCGACCGTGAGTGGCGACGGACCGCCGACGCTGGAGGTGCAGGGGGCCAGCCGGCTGGCGAACGCCTTCCGCCGCGACATCGTCAGCGCGGTGGTGGTGATCGATACCGCCGCCGCCACGACCCGGTCCCCGCTGCAGATCGCCGATTACGTGGCGATGCGCGCGCTGGCCGACGCCCGCCCCGGGCGACGGATCGAGGCGGAATCGATTCTCGCCGCGTTCGCTCCCGGCGACGGGCAGGCGACACCGGACACGCTGACCCCGTTCGATCGCGGTATCCTGCGCGGGCTCTACAGCGGGCAGGGTAATGTAACCGCCGGAATGAAGCGCGCGACGATGGTGCGCGCGATCCTCGATCCCGGCGGTGGCGAGGCACCCGGCGGCTAAGGCGAACCGCCGGTGCTTGCCCGTCATCGTCAGGATCGTCGGTAGGTTGGCGGATCGATCGACAGGACGAGGCGGCGGCCGTCGCTGGCGGCGATCGGCGGCGGCCAATAAAGCACCTCGGGCGGGTTCAGTAGTTCCCGGCCCCTGAACCCGCCGGTCGCGCCGGTCGGCACCTCGCAGATCGCATCCGGCCCATCGACGCAGCATCATTGCGTGCCGGGACCGACATAGATGGGTTCAGGCCCAGCGTGCGGCAGCCGGTGTGAAAGCGGCTACCCGCATCGGTTTCGATCAGGTCGAACCGAACCCTTAACCGGTTCTCGCCGGTCAACGCGGCACGACGCCGGACGAGCAGGGCGGTACCGACCGATCGGTCCGCATCGACCTCGTCCGACAGATCGCCGATGCTCGCCAAGTCGATCGTCGCGATCACCGCCCGCACCGGGCCGGGCGATACGATCAGGGCTGATACGGCAGCGATGACTGGTGAAGGACGATCCGCACCTTGCCATCGCCGCATTCCTTGAACACGAAGCTCTTGTTCACGAAGATGTGGCTGTCGTCGGCGCCGATGAAGTGGACGTTGCACTGCACGATGGCGATGTCGCCGTGCAGGACATAATCGAGCTTGTTGTACCACACCTTGACCCATGGTTTGAGCTTGAACCCCTTGTCATCGGGGAACTCGGGATCGCCACCGACGAAATAGGACAGCGCACCGGCCTTTGTCGGGCGGAAGGTCTGCGCACCATGGGTCAGGGTCGGCTTGAACAGCACCTTGCCCGCGCCATAGTCGTAATTGTCGCTCAATACCTGGGTCGCGAACGCATGGACGTCGCCACTGTCGCTGTGGACCTTGCCGACCGCGACGACATTGTCGCACCACGTCTGCAACGTCGCATGCACCATCTGATCCGTAAACATTCCGTTCGCCTCTTCGTGCATGACCTTCGGACCAGCAACAGGTAGAGGATATAATATTACACTGTATTGGCGAAGTGTGAATAATCGTTTCCGGCACGGGGAAGGCGCGGACCGTGTCGACCTGTCCCGCGCCGGCCCGGCCGGTCAGCGCTTCGGCGGCTCGAACAACCGGCGCAGGAACACCGTCTCGACCTCGCGGCGCAGGTCGTTGTTCGGTTTCTTCTGGAAGCCATGCCCTTCGTCGGCGAACAGCACATACCATGCCTCATTGCCCCTGGCGCGCAGGCTGGCGACCACTTGGTCGGACTCGGATTGCGGCACGCGGGGATCGTTGGCGCCCTGCATCACCAGCATCGGCTTCGTGATCCGGCCGACATCGGCGACCGGCGAAATCCGCGTCAGCACCTCGCGCATCGCGGGCACGCGCTCGTCGCCATATTCGGCGCGGCGATTGTCGCGGCGATAGGCTTCGGTGTTCTGGAGAAAGGTGATCCAGTTGCTGATGCCGTACCGCTCGACCCCGCCGACCAGCCGGTCGGAATAATGCGTCATGACCGCAAGGCTCATATAGCCGCCATAGGACTGGCCATAGACCGCGACCCGCTTCGCATCGAGGCCCGGCTGGCGCGCGATCCAGTCGAGCAGCGCGCCGATGTCCTTCACCGAATCCTCGCGCTTCTCGGCATTGTCGAGGTTCAGATAGCGCCGGCCATAGCCGTCGCTGCCGCGGACGTTGGGCAGGATGACCGTCGCTTTGAGTACATCGGCGAAATATTGCGCGCCATAGTTCCAGCCGGGGCGGGTCTGCGCTTCCGGACCGCCATGGATGTCGATGATGACCGGGGTGCGCGTGCCGGGAGCTACGTCCTTCGGGCGATAGACGAACGCCGGGACCGACAGCCCGTCGAACGAGAGGAAGCGGATCAGCTCGGGTTCGACCAGTTTCGCGGGGTCAAGATCGCCCAGTTCCGACATCGTCCAGCGGGTCAGCGTGCCATCGGCCACGCCCCAGCTCCACACGTCGCCCGCCGAGGTCGCCGACGTCAGCCCGATCGCGAGGTTGCTGCCATTCCTCGAGAAGCGCAGCGCGGTCAGCACGCCCTGCGGCAGTTTCGGCTGTGGCAATGCGCGGCGGGTGATCCGGTCCTGCACCACCACCCGCGACAGCCCGTCCTCGTTCACCGAATAGGCGAGCACCCGGCCATCGTCGGTCAGGTCATAACTTTCGACGTCCCATTTGAGGCCGGGAGTCAGCACCGTCCGCTTGCCCGTGGCCAGGTCGATCTCGACCAGGTGCCGCGTGTCGCTGCCCGCATCGGAAATGGCGATCAGCCGCTTGCCGTCGGGCAGGTAGCGCGGATCGTTATAGAGCGCCGGCGGGGCATCGGCGGCGATGCGGCGCGCCTTGCCGGTGGCGATGTCCAGTTCGAACAACTGGTCCTCGCGGTTCGACAGGCTGCGCACGAAGATCAGCCGCGATGCGTCGGCGGCGATGGCCGCCGGCGCGACGGCCCCGTCCGCGCGATAGAGCACTCGCGCCGCGCCGCCGGCCTTCGGATCGGCGGCGAGGATCGAATAGGCGGCGCTGCCCTTGGTCGCCTGCGACCACGCCAGCAGCGTGCCGTCCTTGCTGAACACCGGATTCTCGTTGCGCGTCCCCGCCTCGGTCAATTGCCGCGCCGGCCCGGTCAGCCCGCGCGCATAGAGCTGGAACCATTCGTCGCCGCCGGTGTCGCGGGTCAGCACGAAACGGTCGGTGCCGGGGATCACCATGGCCCCCGCCACCGGCTCGGCCCCGAAGGTCAACTGGGTGCGGCCCCCGCCTGGCCGCGCGACGTGATGGAGCTGCTGGGTCGAACCGAACCGGGTGGCGATCAGCATCGACCCGTCGGGCAACCAGTCCTCGAACTGCGCGGCGCGGCTGTTCTGATAGCGCTGGACCGCCTCGCGCACGTCGCCCGGAATGTCGGGCACGCCCGACAGGGTGGCGCTGCCCACCTGCCGCTGCGGGGCGGTCTGGGCGGAGACGCCTGCGGCAAGGGCCAGCAGGCTGATCGAAAGCGCGATGGGTTTCAGCATGGCGCGATCATCGGACAGCACCGGTGACGGCGTCAAGCGGTCCGCATACGCGGCGTGGCGTCGAGGCGCATGGATCGACTATAGCCCTGCCATGGTTCGCGTATTCTTCCGCTTCTGCACGGCGTTGCTGACGCTTGCGGCATCATCGCCCGCCCTGGCCCAGCAGGGCGGGTTCGACCTGACCGGCCCGCAACTGACGATCACCGTCGGCCGGGGCGACGCCACGCTGCCGCTGACCGCCGTGCCGTCGCTCAAGCCCGGCGACCGGCTGGTCGCGCGGGCGGAGCTGCCGGCGGACCAGTCGGCACGCTATCTGATGGTCGTCGCCTTCCTGCGCGGCGCGACCAATCCGCCGCCCAAGCCATGGTTCTTCCGTGCCGAGACGTGGAAGCCCAAACGCAGCACGCTGACCCTGAGCGTGCCCGAAGGCGCCGAACAGGCGATCGTGCTGATGGTGCCCGATGCCGGCGGCGGCTTCGACGCGGTACGCGATGCCGTACGCGGTAGGCCCGGCATCTTCGTGCGGGCGGCGCAGGATCTCTATCAGGCGTCGCTCGACCGGGCACGGCTCGACACCTTCGTCGCCATGGTCGGGTCGATCGGCGAGCGTGCTCCCGAACGGCTGGCATCGGTCGCGCCGGTCCTGGCCGACGCGCTGCGGATCAAGCTGAATGCGGAATGCCTGACGCGCCAGCGGGCGTTGCAGGCGGCGTGCCTGATGCAGGATCGCAGCGCGACGATCCTTCAGGCCGGGCGGGGCACTAGCTTCACCGAAACGCTGACCGGCGCGCCGGTGAACCTCGCCTATGGCGTTGCCGCGACGCGCGAGGGCGGGGCGGGGTTCTACAGCCCCTATATCGGCCTCGCGCGTGATCTGGCGCGGCTGTTCGGCGCGTTTCAGAGCGCGCAATATCAATATCTTCCCGCGCTGACGACGGGCAGCGGCGATCGGATGACGCTGCAACTGAACGCCGCGCCTTCGTTTCAGAATCCGCGATCGGTGCTGGTGGCACCGCTGCCGCCGATCGGCCCGGCGATGCCGCCGCTGTTCCGGGCCGGTGCGACCGCCCCGGTCTGCCTGACCCGGCCCGATGCGGTGCTGACGCTCGACGATGCGTCGTTGCTGTTCGCGACCGATTACACCCAGGATCTGACGCTGCGGATCACCACCACCAACGGGCAAAGCGTTGACGTGCCGATGGTGCGCGACGTGGAACGTGGCGGCGTTCGCGCCACATCGGGAATGCCGGCGATCGCCGGGCCGGTCACGGGCGGCGTGCTGCAAGGGCGCTGGGGCTTCGATCGCTTCACCGGGCCGCGCCTTGCGGTGCAGGCCGATGCCGCCGGTACGTGGCACGCCGAGCCCGACGCCTCGGTGGTCGTCGGTCGCGAATCGCCGCTGACGTTGCGTGGCGGAGCATCGGCGTGTGTCGCCGGCCTCGCGATCGTCGCGGGCGACGACACGATCCTGCCGGTCGAGTGGAAGGCCACCGCACCCGACGAACTGCGCGCGATGTTGCCGCTGGGCAAGGTCCGGCCGGGTCCGCTGACGCTCCGGATCGCGCGCTACGGCGTGGCCGATCCGGTCGCGCTCGCCCTGACCGGCCGGGTCGAGGCGAGCCGGCTGGATCGCTTCACGGTCCATGCCGGCGACCGCGACGGGGTGCTGACCGGGCAACGGCTGGATCAGGTCCAGTCGCTCGATTTCGCCGGGCGGCGCTTCGTGGCGGGTGTGTTGACGCGCGGCGCGAAGGGCGACCGGCTGGTCCTGCAAGCCGATGGCGCGATCGACGGTGGCCAGAAGGCGACGACCGCGAAGGTGCGGCTGCGCGACGAGCGGACCGCCGGCGTCGACGCGACGCTCGCCCCACAGCGTCCGTCGCTCGCCGTCATTGGTCGGGACGTGACGGTTCGGCCGGTGGCGGGAACGTTGCCGCTGCGGCTGCCCGACGGGATCGTGCCGGTCGATGCGACGCTGCGCTTCTCGCTGCGGGTCGACGGCGGCGTGACCGGCGATGACACGATCGAGATCGCCGGCGCGGAGGGAAGGACCGTATCGCTCGATTTCGCGTCGGGCGGGGTACAGCGGATCGGCAGTGACGTCGTCGTTGCGTCGATCGTGCCGCAGGCGTTGCTCGGGCCCGACGCGGCGGGGCCGCTCAGGGTCCGGGTCCGGCGCGGGGAGGCGGCGGGGGACTGGCGGCCGTTGGCGCAGGTCGTCCGCCTGCCGGCGATCACCGGCGTGACCTGTGGCGCGAGCGGCGGGTGCGTGCTGAGCGGACGCGACCTGTTCGTGATTGCGGCGGCGGGCGATCCGGCCGATCCGCAGCGGATGACGATGGTGCCGGCCGGGTTCGTCGGATCGTCGATCACGCTGCCGGCGCCGTCGGGAAGAACGGTCGCGCTGCGGCTGCATGACGCGCTCGACACGCCGGTAGAGCTCGAACGGCCCGCCGGCAGCTAACCGACGGCCCCGCCAAGACAGGCGTCGAGCCGGTCGGCGGTGCCGGCGGGAACATGCAGGCCGAGCTTGCTGCGGCGATACAGGATGTCCTCCGCCGTCCGCGCCCATTCGCTGCGGACGAGGTAATCGACTTCGGCGCGATATAGCCCGCCGCCGAAATCCTGCCCCAGATCGTCCAGCGTCCGCGCCTGCCCCAGCAGCCGGTCGACCCGCGACCCATAGGCACGCGCGAGGCGGCGCAGCAGCGGTTCGGGCAGTGCTGGATAACGATCGATGACCCCTGCCACAAATCGATCGAAATCGGCGAAATCGCCGCCGGGCAGCGCGCTCGCTCCGGTCCATGGTCCGCCCGCGTCGCGAAAGAACGGCGCCAGATCGCGCATCGCCTGTTCGGCGAGACGGCGATAGGTGGTGATCTTGCCACCGAACACGCTGAGCAGCGGTGCGTCGACACCCCCGGACCCGGCATCGAGATCGAGCACATAATCGCGCGTGACCGCCGAAGCATTGGCGGCATGGTCGTCGTAGAGCGGACGGATGCCGGCATAGCTCCACACGATGTCGCCTTCCGCCACGGTCCGCGCGAAATAGCGGTTGATGGTGCCCAGCAGATAGCGGGTTTCCTCCGCGCCGATCGCCGCCTTTGCCGGGGCACCGGTCCATGGCAGATCGGTCGTGCCGATCAGGGTGAAGCGCCCTTCATAGGGGATCGCGAAGACGATCCGGCGATCGTCGTTCTGGAGCATGAACGCATGGTCGCCGTCGTAGAGGCGCGGCACGACGATGTGGCTGCCCTTGACCAGCCTGACGCCACGATCGGCACGCGCGCCACCGATGCGGCCGATTACGTCGGCGACCCACGGTCCGGCGGCATTGACCAGCGCCGTGGCCCGGACGATCCGCGCGCCGCCGTCGGACCGCAGCGTCGCGACCCAGCCGTCGCCCTCGCGCCGCGCATCGATCAGCGTTGTGCGGGTGGCGATCGTCGCCCCCCGTTCGGCGGCGTCGAGCGCGTTGAGCACGACCAGACGGCTGTCCTCGACCCAGCAATCGGCATAGACGAACGCCTTGCCGCGCCGCTCGCGCAAGCCCTTGCCCAGCGGCGAACGGTCGAGCCGGACGGTGCGTGTCGCCGGCAGCGTTTTCCGCCCGCCGAGGTGATCGTAGAGGAACAGCCCCAGCCGGACCATCCACGCCGCCCGCGGGCTGTGCGTCTGCGGCAGGACGAACGACAATGGCCAGATGATGTGCGGGGCGATGGCCAACAGCCGCTCGCGCTCGATCAACGCCTCGCGCACCAGCCGGACCTCGCCATATTCGAGGTAGCGCAGGCCGCCGTGGATCAGCTTGGTCGAGGCGGACGAGGTATGCGCCGCCAGATCGTCCTGCTCGACCAGCAGCACCGACAGGCCGCGCCCGGCGACATCGCGCGCGATGCCGGTGCCGTTGATCCCACCGCCGACCACCAGCAGGTCGAAGCGTTCGGTATCGTCCTGCGCCATCGTGGTCCTTGACCCCCTGCCGTGCCGGTGATCGAACGAAACGACCGCCCGGCGCGTTCCGGCGGGTGAAGGGAGAGCGCAGGTGGCGTCGCATCTATTGGTCGTCGATCAGGGGACCACCTCGACCCGCAGCATCCTGTTCAATGCGGCGGCCCGCCGCATCGCCATCGCGCAAACCGAATTCACGCAACATTATCCCGCACCCGGCAGGGTCGAACATGATCCGGAGGAAATTTGGCGCGACGTGGTGGCGACCGCGCGCGAGGCGATCGCGACCAGCGGGGTGCCGGTGGCATCGATCGCCGCGATCGGCATCACCAACCAGCGCGAGACGGCGGTGGTGTGGGACCGCGCGACCGGTGTGCCGATCCACCGCGCGATCGTGTGGCAGGACCGGCGCGGGACCCCGCAATGCCAGCAGCTTCGGGCCGACGGTGCCGAGGACATGATCCGCGAGCGCACCGGACTGATCGTCGACCCCTATTTTTCCGCCACCAAGATCGCGTGGCTGCTCGATCATGTGCCGGGCGCGCGGGCGCGGGTCGAGCGCGGCGAACTGGCGTTCGGGACGATCGACAGTTTCCTGCTGTGGCGGCTGACCGGCGGCAGGTCCCACGCGACCGATGCGACCAACGCCAGCCGGACGATGTTGTTCGACATCCACCGCCAGTGCTGGGACGAGGAATTGTGCCGGCTGCTGCGCGTGCCGATGGCGCTGCTGCCCGAGGTTCACGACAATGCGCATGGGTTCGGCACGACCATGCCCGACCTGTTCGGCCGCGCCATCCCGGTCGCCGGCATGGCGGGCGATCAGCATGCCGCGCTGTTCGGGCAGGCCTGTGTCGACAAGGGCATGGCCAAGTCGACCTATGGCACCGGCTGTTTCATGCTGCTCAACACCGGCGATACGGCGGTCGCGTCGCGCCACCGGTTGCTGACCACCCCGGCCTATCGGCTGGGTGGCCGGACCACCTATGCGCTGGAAGGATCGATCTTCATCGCCGGCGCGGCGATCAAATGGCTGCGCGATGGCCTTGGCGTCATCACCCACGCCAGCCAGACCGACGATCTGGCGACGCAGGTGCCCGACAGCCACGGCGTCTATATGGTCCCGGCGTTCGTCGGGATGGGCGCGCCCTATTGGGAGCCGGACGCGCGCGGCGCGATCTTCGGGCTGACGCTCGGCGCGACCGCCGCGCACCTTGCCCGGGCGGCGCTTGAATCGGTCGCCTATCAGACGATGGATCTGACACAGGCGATGGTGGCCGATGGCGGTGGGCAGCCGGCGAAGCTGCGGGTGGACGGCGGCATGGCGGCGAACGACTGGCTGTGCCGCTTCCTCGCCAACATGATCGGCGTGCCGGTCGAACGCCCCGCCGATCTGGAGACGACCGCGCGCGGCGCGGCGTTCTTCGCGGGGCTGGCGACCGGCGTCTGGTCGGGACTCGGTGACATTCGGGCGTTGTGGGCGCGCGAACATTGCTTCGACCCAGCGATGAGCGCCGACGAGCGCGCGCCACTCGTCGCCGGGTGGCGCGACGCGGTGCGCCGCACGCTTGGTTAACTGGTCTGCGGCAGCGCGGCCAGTTCGCCGCTCTCCCGGCCCTTGCGGCCATAGAACAGCTCGAACAACGGGCTGGCCATCATCGTCGTCACGATCGCCATCAGCACCAGCATCGAGAACAGCGTCGGGCCGATGATGCCCTTTTGCAGCCCGATGTTGATGATGATGAGTTCCATCAGCCCGCGCGAGTTCATCAGCGCGCCGATGCCCAGCGCCGTGCGATTGTCCTCGCCCGACAGGCGCGCGGCGAGATAGCAGGCACCGCCCTTCGCCAGAATCGACGCGACGAGGATGCCGAACGCGATCAGCAGCAGCCCCGGCGAATTGACCATGTCCATCCGCGTGTTCAGCCCCGAATAGGTGAAGAACATCGGCAGCAGCAGCACGACCGTCAGCGGTTCGAGCTTGCGGCGGATTTCCTCCGTCAGCAATCCGCGCGGCATCACCGCGCCGAGGATGAACCCGCCGAAGATCGCATGAATGCCCACGACGTCCATCAGGAACGCCGAGACGCAGAAGGCGATCATCACCAGCGCGAACACCGGAATGCGCAACTCCCCGTCGCGCTCGACCATGCGGGCGAGCGGGGCGAGCAGCCGTGGTCCGGCCAGCAGCACGAACAGCGCCCATGCCAGCCCGCCGCCGATCGCGAGGATCGCGACGCCCGCGCCCCCGCCAAACGTGGCCAGCACAATCGCCAGCACGCACCACGACACGGCATCGTCGAACGCCCCGGCGGTCAGCGACAGCGTGCCGAGCGCGCTGTCGGCAAGGCCGCGTTCGTTGATGATCCGCGCGAGCATCGGAAAGGCGGTCAGCGCAATGCACGCGCCGAGGAACAGCGTGGCGTTCGACTGGCTGATGCCCGGCGTGAACAGGTCGGGCACGCCGAGCAGCATCGGCGTGATGAGGACCGCGATGCCGAACGGCGCAACGATCCCGGCCAGCGACACGAACGACGCGCTGCGTGCCTTCGACTTGAAATGATCGAGCCGCAGCGTCGTGCCGACGAGGAACATGTACAGGCCGACACCCAGTTGCGCGCCGGCATACAGGACGTTCTTCGTTTCCTTCGGGAAAATCGCCGCCTGAAGATCGGGCGAGAACAGCCCCAGCAGCGAGGGGCCGAGCACCACCCCGGCGATCATCTCGCCGACCACCTGCGGCTGCGCCAGCAGCTTCTTGCCGAGCCAGCCGACAACACGGCAGGCAATGAGGATGACCGCGAGTTGCAGGAAGAAATGGACGCTGAAATCGCCCGGCGCATAGCTTTGCGCGGTGGCGGGTATCGCCGGCCCATGCGCCGACAATAGTCCCGATGCCGTGCGTCCAAGGCTGTCCAGCCAGTCGTTCATTCCTGTTCCTCCCCCATGACGGCCGGCCGTCTGCGGACCGTATCGGGCGCTTACACGCACGGCACGCGATCGATGCAATAGGCCGTTCGGATCGACGGCCATGATTTTCGCCGACGGGCGGGCGATCGTTGTACCGGTGCCACAAGATAGGTACGTACCTACATATCTTGCGATCGATACGGGGCATTTCGCCATGAAACTGCTGTCCAGCCGGGCGTTCAATCAGGACGTCAGCCATGCCAAGCGACTCGCGCAGGACGGTCCGGTGGTCGTAACCGATCGTGGGCGGCCGACGCATGTGCTGGTCGGTATCGACCTGTTCCGGCACCTGTCGGGGCAGGGCGACGGCATCGTCGAGGCGCTGGCGATCGACGAGGCGATCGCGACCGATCCCGACTGGCGGGCGATCCGGGGACGGGTGCCATGATCCTGCTCGACACCGATGTGCTGTGGGAATTGCGCCACGTTAGCAGCGGCCGGGGTGATGCGGCGGTCGCGGCATGGGCGGTGGGGCAGTCGCGCGCCGACCTGTTCGTGTCCGCGCTGGCGCTGGCCGAACTGGGGGCAGGGGCACGATCGATCGAACGCGCGGACAAGGCGGGTGCGGCGGCGCTGCGGCGCTGGGCGGACGGGGCGGTGCGGCGCGCGTTCGACGGGCGCATCCTGCCGGTCGATACCGGGGTGGCGATGCGGGCGGCGACGCTCGGCTATGCCAACATGGTCGACGGGCTGATCGCCGCCACCGCGCTCGAACAGGGGCTGACGCTTGCGACCGGCAATCCCGCCGCGTTTCGGATGGGCAAGGTGCGGACGGTCAATCCGTGGCGCTATACGCCCGCGCCGGGCGAGCTGCCCGCCGACGACGGCGACTGGCGACAGGCATCGCGCGGGCGCGCGACATGGCTCAGGAACCTGTTCGCGCGGGGATAGCCGGCAGTCCGCGCAATCCGTCGACCAGCACGCGATGCGGCGGCAGGTCGCGCACCGCATGGTCGCCATAGCTGCGGATACGGGCGAACAGCCGCTGCGCCTCGGCATGCTGTGCCGCGCCGCCCGGCGGCGGCACCGTCGCGAAGCCCATGCCGTACAGGATATATTGATAGTTGAAGAAGGCGAAGGTTTCGGTGTCGACCGGAAAGTCGAACCGGCTGGGCGGGCGATGCCGCCACTGGTCGAGCAGATCGGTCAGTCGTGGCGACCAACTGGCAGGATCGGCATTGTCGCGCCAGAACGGCTCGGTCCGGTCGCTGAGGCAATAGTGCAGCTTCAGAAAATCGACGATCCCCGCGAAGCGCGCTGCCATCACTGCATTGAACCGCCCGGCCGGGGCATCGACCGGCCCGGCATGCGGCAACAGTTCGGCGATCATCGCCGCCGCCGCCTCGATCAGCACGACGCCGGTCGATTCCAGCGGTTCGAGGAACCCGGCCGACAGGCCGACCGCGACGCAATTGCCAACCCATTGTCGCGGACGCCAGCCGGCGTCGAACGTCAACCGGCGTGGCGTGACCCCGTCCGCCGCCGGCCCCAGATAGGCGCGCAACAACTGGGCGGCGCGATCGTCGTCGATATAGCGGCTAGCATAGACGCAGCCGATGCCGCGCGCGCCCGACAGGCCGATGTCCCAGATCCAGCCCGCCTCGTGTGCGGTCGCGATCGTCGTGCTCTCGATCGGGGCGTCGGGATCGCCGCAGGGCAGCTTGCAGGTCAGCGCCCGGTCGGTGAACAACTGGTCGGCCACCGACCGGAACGCCGCGCCGGGCAACCGGCCGATCAGTTCGGCGCGAAAGCCGGTGCAGTCGACGAACAGGTCGGCGTGGAGCGGTCCGGCATCGGTATCGATCCGCTCGATCGTGCCGTCGTCATTCTGGACCACGTCCGCGATCCGCCCCTCGACATGGGTGACGCCCGATGCGCGGGCGCGATCGGCGAGGACGCCGGCCAGCCGCACCGCGTCGAAGTGATAGGCATAGGCGAGCGGGCCGTCGAAATCCTCGTCGCCGGGCTGTTTGGGCGCGCGGTTGGCGGCGGCTACCGGATGCTGGATCGTCACCGCCTGCGCGAACGGCGGGCGGGTCGCGGGATCGGCGCGCAGCCAGTGCGCGACCAGCCGGTCGGCGGGGAAGGGCGGCTCGAACGGATGATAATAGCGGTGCGGCACCGCTCCGCCGCGCCGCCATCCGTCGAAGCGCACGCCCTGCTTGAACGTCGCTCCGGCGGCGGTGACGAACTGCGCCTCGTCGATGCCGAGGAAGCGGAGCGTTTCGCGAATCGTCGGGAAAGTGCCTTCGCCGACGCCGATGATGCCGATGCCGGGCGATTCGAGCAGGGTGATCCGCACCGAACTGCCCAGCGCCCGTGCCAGATAGGCGGCGGTCAGCCAGCCGGCGGTGCCGCCACCGACGATCGCGATGCGTCTCTCTGCGCCCATACCCGCAGGTCTAGCGCGGATCGACATTCAGCGAAATGGCTTCCCAATCTGCTCCCCTCCCTGACAAGGGAGGGGTTGGGGGTGGGGCGGCCAGTTGTGGAGCGATTACGTTTCCTATCGGGCCGACCCACCCCCGGCCCTTCCCTTGTCAAGGAGGGGAGCCGCCTAGAGCCGCCGCCTGGCTGAATGTCGATCGGCCCTAGCGCAAAGTGCTGCTCAACGCACGGGCCGGAAGTCGAGATTGGCGTCGCGGGCATGGGCGTCCCACGCCGCCGCCGAGCGGAACCCGCCGACGCCGCGACTCCACGCCGATCCGGCATGATAGACGAACGGCTGCCCCGGCCGGACGCGCAGGAAGATGAGGTAATTATCGGCATCCTGCCCGATGCCGACGATCGTCGCCGGATCGACGCGGATCGCAAGGCCCATCGTTCCATGCCCGGGATGCTCCGGCCCCCATAACGTCATCACGCCGCGCGCGCGATCGACGTTCAGCGTCGGGCCGTCGCCGCCGGCCTTCTTCGACAAGCCGATGCCAACCGTCAGCGGCCCGGGCGAACTGGAGCGGAGGACCGACTGCATCCGCGTGAAATGCGTCCCCATCGGCAGGGTGAATCGCCGCGTTTCCCATACCCGCCGGCCGGTATCGACCGGCCACGGGGCATAGTCGACCTCGAACTCGGCGACCGCGCCGCCGGTCTGGCGGATGCGGTGCGCGGTGAAGTTGCGCGATGTCCACAGCTTGTTGTCGAACCAGATGCCGAGGCCCCCCATGCCCCGACTGCCACCGACATTGTAGAAGTCGATCCCCTCGCCATGAAAGCCATGCTGGTCGCCGGTGCGAAGCTGGCGATCCATGAACGGCCGCGCGACATTCTTGCCCCACGCATCGATGCCCGATCCCGATGGCGGCTCTACCGCTTCGAGCGCATGGCCATAGATGCGATGCGCGGAGCGATCATTCTCCCACAACAGGTCGTCGTGGCGATAGTCGGCCAGCACCACCCGCGCGCCCGGCAGGCGATCAGCGGCGGGCGGTTCGGGCAGCGGGCGGATGACCGGCGGCAGCGGCACATCCTGCGCCGGCCCGGTCGCGGTGGTCAGCAGTCCGAGGGCGGCGATCCAGCCGTGGCGCATGTCCGATTCTCTCCGCCATTCCGGCTGTCCTGCCGGCAGGATAGGGCAACCGACCGGCAAAGTCATCGAACGGTGTCGGCCCGCTCGCCGCTCAGGGCAGGACAAGCCGCAGCGTCGTCGGCTCGGGAATGTCCGCCGTCGGCCGGTCGCGGTTCGGCGGGCGGGTCGGCCATGCGATCGCCACGCCGTCGCTCTCGACGGTGTTCAGCGTCATGCCCGGCGGCGTCGCGATCAGCGGCGCAAGCGTGTCGGCCAGTGTCGTGCCGGGGCGCTCACCCCGTCGGGCGAGCGTCGCCTCGTCGACGATCAGGTCGATCGGCGCGCCGTCGCGCCGGACCCGGATGCGCAGCAGCCCAGCGGCATCGGCCACCGCGCCCTCGACGAACAGCCGGCTGTCGAGCGACCCGCCGCCGCCGAAGTCCCAGCGGAACCCCGCCCACTCGCTCGCCTGTGCGATGTGCCAGCGGCGTCCCTCCCACCGCGCGAGGAATATCTGGGTCGATCCGTCGGCGACGAACTTGTGATAGGTGATGATCGGCCGATCCTGCCGGTCGAAGCCGATGACGCTGTTGTTGTTTATCATGCCGCCGCGCACCGGTACCGGATCGACGATCCCTGCTGCCTTCAGCGTGATCGGCAGCGGCAGCGGCGTGCCATCGGCCCGGGTCCAGTGGACCAGATCGCGGCTGACGGCATAGGACAGGTCGTGGTTGGTCGCGGCGTCGGGCGTCTCGCGCCACACCCATGCCAGATGAAAGCGCCCGTCCGGCCCCGGCGTAGGTCCCACGAAATAGGCGTTGCGCCGCCCCTCGCCATTGACGAGCGGGCTGGCGAGCAGCGCGCTCCACCGTCCGGTGGCGGGGTCGTAGCGATTGTAGATCTCGTTGCCGTTGCCGCTGCCCCCGTCGCGATATTTGAAGATCAGCCCGCCCGCGCCGTCGCGAAGGAAGACGGGATAGGTCATCCGTCGTTCGCGCTGTCCATCGACCATCGCCGCCACGCCCACGAAGCTGCGCGGATCGCCCGCACGCATGGTACGGAAATAGACCAGCGGATCATTGTGCAGATTGGCGACGACATGAATCTGCCCGGCGGAATCCACCGCCGCCGCGATATAGTTATGGCTGTCCCACCCGGTCCAGCTCGCCAGCCGGTGATAGACCCAGCTCGCGCCATCGTCGCGCGCACGGGTCGCGACGGTCAGTTGCCGGTTGGCATCATAATAGGCGACGATGATCCGCCGCTCGGTCGTGACCAGCGCGAAGCGGCTGTAATGGCCCGCCCATACCCGGTCGATCGCTTCGATACGCGGCAAGGCTGGCCGTGCCGCCGACGACATGGTCAACATCAGCGTGGCAAACAGCAGGCGGGCGATCGGCATCGGCGGCATCCGTTGGAACAGGCGTGACCACCGGTATCCCACCACCGGGGTGCTGCACAGGGGCGGTAGTGCTGCACGTCGGGACGGCACTCTTGGTGCGAGCGGTGCGCTGCTGGATCGTTTCGATCTCGAATCCCAAGCGTATCGACAGAGATCGATCCAGATATGGAATTAAAGTCCGTTCTGGATCAAATTGCGGTCCGCGCTATCACCTGCCTTGCAAAGACAAGGCGGATAGAAATATGAAAATAATCTTTCGGTTTGTTTCTGTAGCCACTTGCGTACATCATGCTTCGCCACCCGTTGTTTGCGATGGACAGTATTCGCGGACTGCGATAGCGCTGCCCCCCGATACAGGGGGAATGTTATGATGAATCGCGCGTCCGGTCGTGGCTTGGTCAAGTCGCGGGCTCTGGCCTCGAGCGGGATGTTGTTCGCGATGATGGTCGCGGCACCCGCCTATGCCGAATGCGCCCCCGACCCGGCCGTCGCAAATACCGACGTTACCTGCAGCGGGACCGACAACAACGGCATACGGATCGCCGTCGTCAATCCGCGTGTCATCGTCGAAAACGGTGCCGTCGTGCGCGGGGCAGGGGCGCCCGCGATCGATTTGACGCCACCGGCGGAGAATTATTCGTCGGCATCGGTCACGGTCAACGGTTCGGTCGACGGCAACGGCAGCGCCGGTATCCGGCTGCTGCGCGCGTCGTCGAACAACTTCTACAACTTCCAGTCGCTGTATCTGAACCTGAACGTTGCCGCCGGGGCGAGTGTTACCGGCAATGTCGGCGTTGTGCTGACCGGACCGGCGGTGCCAAGCAACTTGTATTTTGGCGATACCTTCGCGACGATCGACAACGCCGGCACGATCAACGGCACCACCGGCATCGGACTGCTGGCCAATGCGTCGAACAGCGGTTTCCAGTCGATCATCAACCGGACGGGCGGCACGATCGGCGCGATCGTGGGTCAGGTGCGCAGCCTGACCAACAACGGCACGATCGACGGTGGCACTCGCGGCGCGTTGATCCCGCTCGGTAACAGCACGTTCTACTACACCACCTCAATCACCAACACCGGCACGATCACCGCGTCGGCCACCGGAGCGACAATCCAGAGCGATCTGTCGTCCAATAATTTCGGTTCGCTCAATCTGACCAACAGCGGCGTCATCGCTAATGCCGGGACCGGTGCTGCGCTCAATACCCGCACGGCGTATCTGTCCAACACGGCGACCGGGCAGATCACCACCGCCGGTTCGACCGCGATCCGCGCCGCCGACCTGCTGTCGCTCGAAAATCGCGGCACCATCACCGGCGACGTCGTGGTGGCCGCCACGTCGAACGGCTCGAACTTCGTCAATGGCAGCACGATCACCAACCGTACCGGCACGATCACCGGCAACGTCCGTTTCGGTGCGGGCAACGACACGCTGGTCGTCACCTATGAAAACGGCGCGCTGCGCACCGGTATCAGCGGCGCGATCGACGGCGGGGCGGGCACCGATCAGTTCCAGGTCCGCTTCGCCGACAGCGCGACGCTCGCGTCGTCGCTGTTGCAGTCCGCGACCGGGTTCGAAACGCTCGGCCTGTATCTGGCACCTGCGACCACCGTGACGCTCGCGACCGGTTTCACCTCGCCGGGCACGTTGCGCGTCGGCGGCGATGGCACGCTCGTCAACAACATCGATCTGACGGCCGCGCAAACGGTCGTGATTAACGATCTGGGCAGCCAGTCCTACAACGGGTCGAACTTCACCAACGCCGGCACGATCCGTTCGACCGCCGCGACGCCCGATGTCTATGCCGTGGCATGGAACAACGGTGGCCGGGTCGATAACAGCGGCAGCATCGTGTCGACCGGATCGGGTGTCTCGCTTCAGTCCGGCTCGGCAAGCCGTCTGGTCAACACCGGTACGATCACGGCTGTGGGGACCGGCGCGAACCTGTTCTCCGCCGGGCTGACCAACAGCGGCACGATCCGTTCGACTGCCGGGGTCGGCGTCGTTTTCAACGGCTCGAACTATTCGAACGAACCCAATGTCAACACCGGCCGGATCGAAGGGGCGCAGGCGGGCGTGGTGCTTGGTGGCGATCTGCGCAACGCCGGCACAATCACGTCGGCGAACACCGGGGTCGCGATCAATGGTGGCGCGCAACTGGTGAACCGCGCGGGCGGTACGATCTCGGGCGGTGCGCGCGCGATCGGTCCGGCATCGAACGGCCAGAATTTCTATCAGTCGATCAACAACGTCACGATCGCCAACGCCGGCACGATCACCGGTGATGTCGTGCTGTCGGATGGCAGCGTCTACAGCTCCAGCAGCAACACCTATTTCGCGCTGCGCGGCGGCGTCCTGAACGGCAATCTGGTCCTCGGCAACAACGGCCGGATCGTGACCGAACTGGCCAACGGCGGGCCAGGCATCTTCGCCGGCATCAACGGCACCGTCGATGCGCCGGGCGCGGCCATCACCTACCGGGTGCGCGGCGACGCGACCGTCAGCGTCAATCCCGGCACGTTCGGCAACGTCGGCTATGACCTGTACGACAACGCCGCACTGACGATCGCCAGCACCACCGGCACCCGCCCGCTGATCTTCGCCGGCAACGGCAGCGTCGATACCTCGGTCGACGTCACCACCAGCGCCGGTCCGATCCTCATCCTGACGACGCCGACGCTGGCGGTCGAAGAGGCGGCGGCGACGCAGAACCTGCGCGTGACCAGCCGTGGGGTGCTGACGCTCAACTACGGCACGAATAGCAGCGCCAATGCGGCGGTCGTCGCCGGCAGCGGCAGCACGTTCACCAACGTCGGGACCATCGCGGTCGTCGATCGCGGGCCGTCGTTCCCGCGCGCCTATGCCATCGCCGGCGGTGAATCGATCGTCAATACCGGCACGATCAGCCTCAACGGCGGCATCGGCATCGGCAACAGCATCAACGTCACCAACACCGGCCGGATCGTCCAGGCGACCGGCGGGCTGGCGGCGACCGGTCTGTCGAACGTGCGCAACCTGACCAACAGCGGCACGATCGAGGTCGCCGGCCCGGCCGTAGCATATAACGATATCTACCAGACCATGACGCTGACCAACAGCGGCCGGATCGCCAGCACGACTGGACCGGCCATCACGCAGGGCACGTACAGCTACTATCCGCTGCTGCTCACCAACCAGGCGGGGGGTACGATTTCCGGCGGCGGACAGACTGCGATTCTCGGCCGTTCGATCATCATCGACAACGCCGGGACGATCACCGGCAGCGTCAATCTGCGGCAGGACCAGTTCAGCTGGGGTTCGTCGGCCTATGTCAACGCGGGCGGCACGCTGACCGGCGACCTCCAGTTCGGCAATTCGACCGACCTGTTCGTCGAAACCGATGGTCGCACCGGCGTGACCGGTCGGGTCGATGGCGGCGATGGCACCGACGTCTATCGCTATCGCCGTACCGCCACCGGCACGGTGACGCTGGGGCAACGCAGCGCGACCGGGTTCGAGATCGAGGAAGTGGAAGCGATCAACGTCGCGACGACGCTGACGATCGCCGGCACGCCGACCTACAACGCCTTGTGGCTCAGCGGAAACGGCGCGTTCGTCAACACTGTCGACTTCAGCGGTGGGGTCTATACCGGCAGCGCCTTCAACTACAACGCTTTCAACTACAACGATGCCGGCAATCTGGTGCGCTTCCCGCAGGTGGGCGGCTTCACCAACCAGGCGACGATCGGCTTCTTCAGTGGCCGGACCGGGTCCTTCACCAACGCCGGGACGATTGGTCGCGCAGGATTGACCGGCTCGGCGGTGACGGTTTCGGCGAAGGGCGCGATCGGCTTCGATAATAGCGGGACTATCCGCAACAGCGGCATTTCCAACTATAACTGGTTCGGTAATGGCAATAACTTCGGCCCGGCGGATACGGTCGCACTCTACGGCGACTGGTCGATCGTCGCACGCAACAGCGGCACGATCCAGGGCGGCGGCCTGATAGCCAGCACGACCGGCCAGTTCGCCGGCGCACCGGGCGAGAGCTTCGGCGTGGTCGTCATCAACACCGGGACGATCGCGGCCCGGCGCGGTCCCGATGACTATGGTGCCGCACTGTACATGAACGCGCGGGACAGCGTAACCAGCGGCAAGCTGCAACTCGTCAACGGCGGATCAATCGTCGCCGAAGGTTCGGGCAGCGTGGCGGTGGCTGCCAGCTTTGCGCCGGCCGAATTCGCGGGCGTGACGCGGACGGTCGAGATCGCCAACTCTGGCGTGATCCGCGCCAATGGCGGCGGTATCGAGCGAGTGTTCGATACCGGCAACGGCCCCGGCCTCTATACCTTGTCGGGTGCGGCGATCTCGGTCGACGGGCCGTCGAGCGTGCGCGCCACCATCGCGAACTTCGGCAACGGCGTGATCGAGGCGACCGGCGCGCGTTCGTCCGCGATCACCGTGTACGGCAGCACCCTCGATCTCACCAATGCCGCCACGATCCGGGGCGGGGCGGGCACCACGCTAGCCAGCGACGATCTGCTGGCATTGACGCTCGGCACGCCCTATCTGGCGGGTGCGGTGCAGGGCAGCCGTGGCGACGACCGGATCAGCAACACCGGCACGATCATCGGTTCGATCGCGCTCGGCGCCGGCAACGACTATGTCGAGAATTACGGCCGGATCGATGGCAACGTGTTCCTCGGCGCGGGCGATGACACTTTCCTCCATGCCGGCTATGCGACTCAGATCGGCACGGTCGATGCGGGCGAGGGCGTCGACACCTTCGTGCTCAACGCCGGTGGCGGCGGCAGCGTCAACGGCGACCAGTTCGTCAACTTCGAACGCTTCCGTCAGATCGGCGCCGGCAACGTCACCTATTCGGGTACGTTCCGCTTCAACACGGTCGACGTCAGCGGCGGTTCGCTGACCGTCGCGGCGGGGCAGACGCTCACCAGCGCCGGGGCGACGACGATCACCGGCGGTGATGGCGCGGAGACGATCTACAACTACGGTACGATCGCCGGATCGGTGGCGCTGAACGGGGGTAACGATTATTTCCTGAACGCCGGGCTGGTCGCCGGATCGGTGCTGCTGGGGTCGGGCAACGACGTGTTCGTCGACCGTCCGGGGTCGCGCGTCACCGGCACCGTCGATGGCGGCGATGGCGACGACCTGTACAACGTGATCCTCGCCGGTGATCGCAACGGCCTTGGCAGCATCCGCGGGTTCGAACGGCTGTTCGTCGAGGGTAACGGCACGCTCAGCCTCACCCAGACCGAGGCGCTCGATCGCATCGCGCTGGCCGGCACCAGCCTCAACCTGACGCAGCAGGGCAATCGCGTCGGGTTGATCGGCGGCACCGACGCCGCCGAGCGGGTCGTGATCGACGGCGATGCCGGCGTGATCGCGCTGGGTGGCGGCGACGACCTCGTCTCGATCGGCAGCGCGACGGCGGCGGGCTTCTATGCCGGCGGCACCGGCAATGACCTGTTGCGCTTCGCCAATACCGGCGCGGTGACGCTGAGCGGTCAGGCGATCGGCTTCGAAACCGTCTCGCTCGCCGGTGGCGCGCTGACCGTGACCGGCAGCTTCGGCGAAGGCGGGGCATCGGTTGCGTTCGGTGACGGCGATCAGTCGCTCACCATCGGCACTGGCGGCCGTGCCTATGGCAGCATCGACCTGGGAGCGGGCAACGACAGCTTCCGCCTCGCGGCAGGCGGCGCGCTGTTCGGCACCGTCGCGGGCGGTGCGGGCAGCGATCTCGCGACGATCGAGGTGAACGGCATCCGCACGCTGGCCGAAGGCACGCTGACCGGGTTCGAGACGCTGGCGAGCGCCGGCAGCGGCATCCTGACGCTGACCGGTACGCAAGCCTATGAGCGGATCAACGCCGCGACCGACCTGACCATCGCGTCGGACGGACGGGTGACGGCACCGATCGCTTTCGGCGCCGGCGATCAGCGACTGATCGTCAGCGGCCTGTTCGCCGGATCGGTCGACGGCGGGGCGGGCAATGACGCCATCACCGTGACCAGCGGCAACGCCGCCTCGGCCAACGCCTTCAGCTCGATCAGCAATGTCGAGGCGTTCGCGATGACCGGCGGCTATGCCACCATCTCGGGCACCGCCTCGCTCGGCGTCGCCTCGCTCAGCGCCGGGCGGCTGGTCGGGCTGGCCGGATCGACGATCAACGCATCGCGGATCAACGTCGGCGCGGGCGCGACCTTCGGGTCGGCGGGCACGGTGAACGGTAATCTGACCGTTGCCGGGCTGCTCAGCCCCGGTGCGTCGATCGGCACGATGACCGTCAACGGCAATGTCGCGCTGCTGTCGGGATCGATCTCGCAGTTCGAACTCGCCCAGTCGGGCGGCGACCGGCTGGTCGTCAACGGCGCGGTTTCGATCGAAGCGGGATCGACGCTGCAACTGCTCACCACCGGCACCATCCGGCCGGGCACGTCGTTCGACCTGATCGTCGCCAGCGGCGGGATCACCGGCAGCTACTCGACCATCCAGAAGCCGTCCGACCTGTTCGGCTATGTCGCGCAGCGGTCCGATCGCATTTCGCTGCTCGGCCAGTTCCGCACCGACGGCAGCGTCACGCCGCAGGTCGCGCGCAGCATCGACTATGCCAACCGTACGCTGGTGCTCCAGCCGGACGGCAGCGCGCTGGGCCTTGCCGCACCGGCGCTGCTCAACGCCAATGGCGGGGCGGATGCGGCCCGCTTCGCGCTCGTCACGCCCGAAGCCTATGCCTCCGCGACGCAGATCGGCGTCGACAATGCGCTGACGCTGGCGCAGACGACGCGCGGTCCGGCCTTTGCTACAGGTCGCACCGACGCGGGGGCCTATACCTTCGCGCAGGTCCTCGGGCAGTGGCATACGCTGGGCGCCGACGCGACGCAGGGCACCGCCAAGGCGCAGACGCGCGGCAACGGCTATCTCGGCGGGATCGGCTATGGTGATGCCAACGCTTCGTTCGGGGTGTTCGCCGGCTGGCTCGACACGCGCCAGTTCATCAACACGCTGGCGACGCAGACCCGTGCCGACGGCCTCGTCGCCGGTGCGACCGCGCGCTACCAGAGCGCGGGCGGCTTCGGTTTCGCCGGATCGCTGGTCTATAACGACGCACGGGCACGGACCGACCGGTTGGTGCCGGGGCGGATCGGCGCGGCCACCAGCCGCTATGACCTGACGAACTGGAGTGCCGATGCGTCGGTGTTCTATGCCGCGCCGATCGGCGATAGCTGGGCGCTGACCCCGCGCGTCGGCGGCACCTTCGTCCGCACGACCCGCGAGGGGGTGGGCGAAACCGGCGGCAGCCCGTTCGCGCTGACCGTCGCGCGCGACCAGCATCGCGCGGGCTTCGTCGATGCGGGCCTCGGCTTCGGTCGCAGCGAACTGTCCGATGCGGCGTTCCGGCCGTTCGTGACGCTCGGCGGTCGCTATCAGGTTCAGGGGACGCGGACCGAAGCGCTCGGCGGTTATGCCAATGGCGGACTGGGGCTGCTGGCGCTGGGCGCGGGGCGTGCGCCGATGGTCGGCACCGCGTCGGGCGGCGTCACCTATCGCTACACGCCGAACTTCGAACTGTATGGCGTCGCCAGTGCCCAGACCGGTCGCGACGATCATCAGGAATCGGTGATAGCGGGCGCGCGGCTGCGCTTCTGATGCGAAAACACCGGGGCGATCGCGTGATCGCCCCGGTGTCCATTACGTAACGGTCGGGATCAGCCGCAGACGCGGCGACCGTTGCGGATCACATAGCGGCAGGGACCACGATACTGGACGCCCATCGCACGCGCTTCGCGCGAGCGCGGGTCGATGATCCGCTCGCCACCGCGATAGCGCGAATTGCCCCACCGGCGGTCGTTGCCCGCCCGACGGTCGTTGCGCCAGCGGCGATCCCCACGCCGGTCACGATCCCAGCGCCGGTCGTTGCGGCGATCGCGGTCCCAGCGGCGATCGTCGCGCAGGTCGTGACGGCCATCGCGCGCGTGATGCGGCTGTGCCTCGGCCACGCCGGGGGTGGCGGAGACGGTGGCGGTAGCCCCGGCCAGCATCAGCCCGATGCCGGCAAAAATGTTCAACAGTTTCTTCATGTTCGTTCCTCTCGCGCCGATACTGTGCCGTCGGAGGTGAACCGGCGATGACGACAGTGCGTCATCAAAGCCATTGCGCCGGGCAAGGTTCCCGGCGCGTGGAACGAGACATCAATAGGCGGGCGACCACATCCGCCGCGCAATCGCGGCCCGATCGACGGTGTCGGGTGTCGTCGCCACCCCGTCGGCGACCGCCTGCGCCGCGACGACCTCGGCGATGTCGAGCGCCACGTCGCGCAGCCGTTCGATCGGCGGCAGCAGCGTGTCGTCGCTGCCCATGCCGCCCAATGCCCGCGCGGCGGCCATGAACATGCCATCGGTGATCGAGCGCGCCCCCGCTGCCAGCGCGCCGAGGCCAACGCCGGGAAAGATATAGACGTTGTTGACCTGCGTGACCCCGGCGATGCCGAACGGGCTGCCGGTGCCGACCAGCGCACGGCCGGCGCTCCAGCGCAAGAGGTCGGACGGATGCGCCTCGGCACGCGATACCGGGTTGGACAGCGGAAAGATCACCGGCTGCGCGACCTGCTGCGCCATGGTCCGCACCACGCCTTCGCCGAACGCGCCATGCTGGCCCGATGCGCCGATCAGCACGGTCGGACGGACGTTGGCAACGGTATCGAACAGATCGATGGCCCCCAGCGAAGTGCGGGTCCAGCCGGCACAGTCGGCCGGATCGCGCGCCAGCGCCGCTTGGGGTCCGCTCAAGCCGTCCATATCGGACAGGATCAGCCCGTCGCGATCGACCGCCCAGATCCGCGCCCGCGCTGCCTCCTCGTCCAGCCCGTCGCCAACCAGCGCCCGCACCAGCATTTCGGCGATGCCGCTGCCCGCCGCGCCAGCACCGAACAGCACCACCCGCTGGTCGGCCAAGGGCACCCCGGTCCGCCCGATCGCCGCCAACAGCGTGCCGACCGCCGTCGCCGCCGTGCCCTGAATATCGTCGTTGAAGCTCAGCAATCGGTCGCGGTAGCGATCGAGCAGCCGGTACGCATTGTGTCCGGCGAAATCCTCCCATTGCAGCAACACGCCGGGAAAGCGCGCGGCAACCGCACCCACGAAATCCTCGACGAAGGCGTCATATTCCGCCCCCCGGATGCGCGGGTTGCGCCAGCCGACATAGAGCGGATCGTCGCGCCGCGCGGCATTGTCGGTGCCGACGTCGAGCAGGATCGGCAGCACCTCGGCCGGATGGATGCCGGCGCAAGCGGTATAGAGCGCCAGCTTGCCGATCGGGATGCCCATGCCCCCGGCACCCTGATCGCCAAGGCCGAGGATACGCTCGCCATCGCTGACCACGATCACCTTCACCCGGTCGAGCGCCGGATCGGCGAGCATGTCGGCGATGCGGTGGCGGTTGGGCCATGACAGGAACAGGCCCCGGGGCCGCCGCCAGATTTCGCTGAACCGCTCGCACCCCTCGCCGACGGTCGGGGTATAGACCAGCGGCAGCATGGCGGGCAGGTCGCGCTGGACCAGTGCGTGGAACAGGATCTCGTTCGAATCCTGCAACTCGCGCAGGAACGCATAGCGCTGGAAATCATCGCCCATCCGCGCCAGCGCGCGCCGCCGCCGCTCGATCTGGCTGTCGAGCGTGCCGACATGCGGCGGCAACAGGCCGTGCAGCCCGAGCGCGTCGCGCTCCTCCTCGGTAAAGGCGGTACCCTTGTTGGTCAGCGGGTCGGCGAGCAGCGCGCGGGCGGCGGCATGGGGGGCGGGGGACATAAGCGGACTCGTTTCAAACAGGCAAGGAAATGCCCCGGTGACGGGTACCGGGGCGTCAGGAGAGTCGCGATCAGAAACGGAAGCTGACCCAACCGGCCACGAAGTCGGAACTGCGGTAATTGGCATCGGTCAGCGCCGGGCCGGCGATCAGATGCTCGTAGCGCGCGGTCAGGCTGACCCGCGGGCTGACGGTGTAGATCGCCTGAAGGCGGATGGTATCGGCGATCTTGCGCGCGTTGCCCAGTTGCGTGCCGGCGAACGCCTGTCCGTTGGCGCGGTAGACCGCATCGTTCAGGCTGTCGCGCCACGACAGTTGATATTCGGCGGCGACGCGCAATTTGCTGTGCGGCTGGACCTGCACGCTCGGCGCGAAGGCGATCATGTTGGTCGGCGTCGCATAGAGCTGGTAGCTGTAATAGATGTTGTTGCCGAACGGCGCGAGCGAGGTCTTGAGCGTACCACCGTTGTACGAATTGCCGCCGCTCGCATAGTCGAAGTGGAAGCCGACGCGCGGCGCGGTCTTCGCCTTGCCGATCTTGTACGTCTGTTGCAGCAGGATCAGCCATGCCGAGATCGGCCGGTCGTTGAACTCGCCGCCCTGATGGTTGACCGTCCAGTCGAGGTTGACCGGACCGGCATCGCCATAGAGGTGCAGGCCGTAGAATTTGCGCACTTCCTCGGCGGTGCGGCCGCCCCATACCGCTGCGCTGTTGCGCAGCCGCCAGACGAAGGGGTCGAAGAACAGGTTCGATCCGCCGAACAAGGTCTTGGGCAGGACGAAGCCGGCGGTGCCGCCCGAAAAACGGCGGTTATCGTCGACGATGTCGTCGCGCGTGCCGCCGACGCCCAGCCGGGTGGTCTTGAAATCGAACACGTCGCCGCGAACCTTGTCGCCCTTCGCCCAGGCGCGCACGCCGTTGTAGACGAAGAAGATGGTGTTGTTGTCGCGCGGCACGACCATCAGATTGGGACCATCGGCGAAGGTCTGCCGGCCATAGCGCACGCCCACGTCGACGCCGCCGATCGTCCCGGTCACATCGGCGAAGCTCTGCTGCACGACGAGGTCGTTGTGCAACTGTCCGGCCTTTGCCCCCAGATTGCGGCCCGACATGCCGGCATGCGCCAGTTCGCCGTACAGGCGGACATGCTCGCCGATATGCAGGTCGGCACCGCCGACGACGCGGAAGATGTCCTGCCGCTGCGCTTCGCGGTCGCGCAGATTGGGATTGGTGGTCAGGTTGACGCGGGCGCGGAACTCGCCGGACAGCGTCAGATAGACGTCGTCGCCGACGATCGGGATGTATTTCAGCCGATCGAGGATGTCGTCGCGCTTCTTGGGATCGCGATACTTGCTCCAGTCCTCGGCCCAGCGCGACTGGTTGTAGCCGCCGGCGGTCACGCCGTCGCCGACGCCGGTGGCGGGATATTCCTGCGCCACCGGGCGGGCCGTCCCCTTGTCGGCCACCGGACCGCGCATTGCGGACGGCGAGTTGCGGTTGTCCGAACCGGTCTGCGCCACGACGGCGACCTGGGTGCGGAAGGGCGAGGCTTGCGGAGCGGTCTGCGCAGCGGCGGACGTTGCGGCGACGAGGGCGATGGCCGGGATCGTCAGGGCGGTGGTGGTGCGGCAGAGCCGCGGGAACATGGTCATCGATACCTCTCCGGTGCCTCGCGGGGCGGAACATGCCACCGGCCGGGGTCTTCCCTCCGGCCGATCGCTTAAAGGATGGTTACTCGGCCGGAACGGCGCCTTCGGGCATCTGGTCGACGCGCAGGCTGCGCCCAGCCAGCGCCTCGTCGAACTGATGCTTGTCGAGCTTGCCCTCCCACTTCGCGACGACGACGGTGGCGACCGCGTTGCCGATGAAGTTGGTGAGGCTGCGGCACTCGCTCATGAAGCGGTCGACGCCGAGGATCAGCGCCATGCCGGCGACCGGCACGGTGGGCACGATCGAGAGCGTGGCGGCCAGCGTGATGAACCCCGCACCGGTGACGCCCGCCGCACCCTTCGACGACAGCATGGCGACCGCAAGCAGCAGGATCTGCTGGCCGATCGTCAGGTCGACGTTGCATGCCTGGGCGATGAACAGCGCCGCCAGCGTCATGTAGATGTTGGTGCCGTCGAGGTTGAACGAATAGCCGGTGGGCACGACCAGACCGACGATCGACTTCGGAATGCCGGCGCGTTCCATCTTCTCGATCAGCGAAGGCAGCGCGCTTTCCGACGACGAGGTGCCGAGCACCAGCAGCAGTTCGGCCTTCAGATACGAGATCAGCTTGAAGATCGAGAAGCCGCAGGCCCGGGCGACGAGGCCGAGGACGACCGTCACGAACAGGAAGGCGGTCAGATAGAAGGTGCCGACCAGCGCGGCGAGGCTGAACAGCGTGCCGATGCCGTATTTGCCGATGGTGAACGCCATCGCGCCGAACGCGCCGAGCGGTGCCGCCTTCATGACGATCGCGACGACTTTGAAGAAGGCGATCGAGATGTCGTTGAGCGCGTCGAGCACGCGCTCGCCCTTGTCGCCGATCATGGCGAGGCCGATGCCGAACAGGATCGCGACGAACAGCGTCTGGAGGATGTTGCCCTCGGTCAGCGCCGAGATGAAGGTGTCGGGGATGATCCCGGTCAGGAAGCCGGTGATCGTCGAATCATGCGCCTTGGCGGCATATTCGCTGACCTTCGACGTATCGAGCGTCGTCGGATCGATGTTGAGCCCGGCGCCCGGCTGGACCACGTTGCCGACGATCATGCCAACGACCAGCGCCAGCGTCGAGAAGGTCAGGAAATAGGCGAACGCCTTGCCCGCCACCCGGCCGACGCTGGCGAGGTCGCGCATGCCCGCAATGCCGGTGACGATCGTCAGGAAGATGACCGGCGCGATAATCATCTTCACCAGCTTGATGAAGGCATCGCCGATCGGTTTCAGCGCCTCGCCGGTCGACGGGTAGAAGTGCCCGAGCAACACGCCCGCGACGATGGCGACCAGCACCTGGATATACAGGTGGCGATACCATGGCTTCGCGACGGGCGGGACCGGCGGGTGGCTGGCGGTGGGGGCAATCATCATGCGGGTGCCTTTCATCCTCTGAACTGCGCTTTGCCGTTCTGCGACGGGGCTTGGCGCGATGGAGGCACGATAGTTTGCTGCAACCCGGCTTGTCCTAAACGCAATCGCAAATAAAATATCGTTCAATACCAGAGCCATGGCTTAAGATGTAGCGTGTCGGCATGCAGCTTTCTGCCACATCGGACGGTGCGATGTGCAAATTCTTGCACAGGTGCGGCGTGCGACCTATACCGACTCCATGACGAAGCCATCGCGTCCGTGGACCGGCTGGACCCTCGCGGCGCTGTTGCTCGGCGTCGCGGTGGCGCTGCTGGTCGGGCGAGTCGTCGAACGGCGCGCGCGCAGCGACATGGTCGCGGGGATGACCGCCGATGCCCGGCTGCGACAAGTACTGCTCGCCAGCGAGATCGCGCGGTTCCGGCTGATGCCGCTGGCGCTGGCCGACGACCGCGACGTGGTCGGCGCGGTGCGCGGCGTGCCCGGCGCGAAGGACGCGCTGAACGTCAAGCTGGCCGCTCTGGTGCGCACCACCGGCGCCTCGGTCATCTATGTCGTCGATCGCGGCGGCATGGCGATCGCCGCGAGCAACTGGGCCGATCGCCAAAGCTTCGTCGGCAACGACTACCGGTTTCGCCGCTATTACCGTGATGCGCTGCGCGATGGTGCCGCCACCCAGTTCGCACTCGGCACCGTCAGCCACCGCGCCGGCCTGTACCTCAGCCGACGGACGCGCGAGGGCGGGGTGGTCGTCGTCAAGCTGGAGTTCGACCGGATCGAGCGCGAATGGCACGCGGCGGGCGGCATCACCTTCGTCACCGATGCGGCGGGGGTGGTGCTGATCGCCAGCCGCCCGGCATGGCGTTTCACGACGACGCGGCCGATCGCGCCGGCGGTCGCCGCTGCCGTCCGCACCGATACCGGCGCGCAGGCGTTGGGGTCGCCACCGTTCGTGCGGCAGGGCGACACGCTGCGCCTGCCGCGCTCGACCACTGCCTATGAACTGGTGACGACCCGGCCCGACGATGCCGGCTGGCAGGTGCATCTGGCGATGGCGCCGCCCCGTACGATCGCTGGCGTCGTGCGCGGCGCGGAGCTTGCCGCCGCGCTCGTCACGCTGGCGCTCGCCGGCCTCGGCTGGACGCTGCGCGAACGGGCACGCCGCCGCCGCCTGCGCACCAGCGAGTTGGAGGCGGCGGTCGCCGACCGCACCCGCCTGCTGCGCGCCGAGATCGAGGACCGGATCGCCGCCGAAAGCCGCGCCGCCGATCTGCGCGAGGGATTGCGTCAGGCAAACCGGCTGGCGGCGCTGGGGCAGATCACCGCCAGCGTCGCGCACGAAACCGCGCAGCCGGTCGCCGCGATCCGCAACTATGCCGCCGCCGCCCGCCAGTTGCTGGCACGCGGCGACCTCGCGGCGGTCGACGGCAATCTTGGCACCATCGCCCGGCTGACCGATCGCATCGGGTCGGTGACGGCGGAACTGCGCGGTTTCGCGCGCAAGGGCAGCGGGACAATCGGCCCGGTCGTGCTGGCCGATGTGGTCGACGGCGCGCTGCTGATCCTGAAGGAACGGCTGTCGCGCGTGACGTTCCATGGCGTGACCGTGCCCGGCGACCTGCTGGTGATCGCCGGGCGCGTCCGGCTCGAACAGGTGCTGGTCAACCTGTTGCAGAACGCGACCGAGGCGCTCGATGGCCGCGACGATCCGGCGATCACCCTGACGCTGCGCAGCGAGGAGCAATGCGTGTCGCTCACCATCACCGACAACGGCCCCGGCATCGATCCGGCGATCGCCGACCGGCTGTTCACGCCGTTCGCCACCAGCCGGCCGAGCGGCCTCGGCCTTGGCCTCGTCATCGCGCAGGACATCATGACCGATCTGGGCGGATCGCTTCGCCTGCTGCCGTCCGACCGGGGTGCCCGGTTCGAACTCACGCTGCGGCGCGTGCCATGAGCGCGGGGCGGGTCGCGCTGGTCGAGGATGACGAGGATCTGCGGATCTCGACCGCGCAGTTGCTGACGCTCGCCGGGTTCGACGTCACGACCTTTCCCGCCGCGCCGCCCGCGCTGCTTGCGATCGACGCCTATTTCGACGGCATCGTCGTCACCGACGTGCGCATGCCGCACATGTCGGGGATCGAGCTGTTCCATATCCTCAACGAACGCGATGCGACGCTGCCGGTCGTGCTCGTCACCGGCCATGCCGATGTGGCGATGGCGGTCGATGCGATCCGGCGCGGGGCGTGGGATTTCCTGTCCAAGCCGTTCGATCCCGACGCGCTGATCGCCGCCGCGACGCGGGCGATGGCGGCACGCTCGCTGGCGCTCGACAACCGGCGACTGCGCGCGCAGGCGGCCAGCGCCGAACAGGTCGCGCTGGTCGGCAATTCGCCCGCCGTCGCCCGGCTGCGCGAGATGATCCCGGCGCTCGCCAATGCCGACATCGACCTGCTGATCGAAGGCGAGACCGGGACCGGCAAGGAACTGCTCGCCCGCCTCATCCACCGCGCGGGCAGGCGGGCACGGCATCGTTTCATCGCGGTCGCCTGTGCCGCCTTGCCCGATGCGCTGATCGACAGCGAATTGTTCGCCAGCGTCGGTGATCGCGGCGCGATCGGCGCGCATCGCGGCACGTTGTTCCTCGACGATATAGATCAGGCATCGCGGCCGCTCCAGGCGCGCCTGACCCAGTTGGTCGAGGAACGCGCTATTCGCGGCTCGCGCGATCCGGTGCCGGTCGACGTCCGGGTCATCGCCACCGCCGCCGAGGAAGCCCGGCGCGCGGCCGATGCGGTCGCCCCGGCGCTGCTCTATCGACTTGCCGCGGTACGGCTGCGCATGCCGCCCTTGCGCGAACGGCGTGAGGATGTGCCGCTGTTGTTCGCGCATCTGGTCGATGCCTCGGCCGGGCGGTTGCGGCGCGCCGTACCGCCGCTGACCCATGAAGCCCGCGACCTGCTGGCGCGGCACGACTGGCCGGGCAATGTGCGCGAACTCGCCCATTTCGCCGACCGGTTCGTGCTCGGGCTGGACGACGTGGCGGGCGATGCCGCCGACCCGTCGGACACGCTGCCCTTGCCCGATCGGCTGGCGGCGTTCGAACGCGACGCGATCCTGTCGGCGATCGCCGCGACCGGCGGCGAGATCGGCGCGGCGATCGACCGGCTGGGGATTCCGCGCAAGACTTTCTACTACAAGGTTCAGCGCCTTGGCATCGATCTGCGTACCGCCCGGCGACCGGGATGAGCGAAATCCGCCACCCGCGCGCCCGATCTACGGGTGCATTCGGTCCGAAACGTACCGATCTTCGGCATCGCGACCGCTTGCGGACGATCGTCATCCAGCGTTTGTGGAAATCGAAACGGGGCGGATACGCCGGCATGACCGGACAGCAGGGGGAATGATGACGGATCGGGTAGCGTGAGCGTCAGGGACATGGAGCGCGCCCGGCTGGCGATGGCGATCGGGCAGTTGGGAACCGGCGATTCGGTGGCGATGCGGCTGGTCTATGACCGCACCTCCGCCAAGCTGTTCGCGGTATGCCTGCGCGTGCTGAAGGACCCGGCGCTGGCCGAAGAGGTGTTGCAGGACGTGTATCTGAAGGTGTGGCACCACGCCGACCGGTTCGACTCGGTCCGCGCCAGCCCGATCACCTGGCTATGCAGCATTGCGCGCAACACCGCGATCGACCGGCTGCGCTCGGCGCAGCGGCAACCGGTCGCCGACGGCGAATTGCCCGACATCGTGCCCGACGAATCGCCGCTGGCCGACGTGGTCATCGAACAGCGGCAGGAACAGGACCGGATGCTCGCCTGTATCGCCAAGCTGGATGGCGGCCATGCGATTTGCATCCGGGCTGCTTTTTTCGACGGCTACAGCTATGGCGAACTGGCCGACCGGCACCGGGTGCCGATCGGGACGATGAAGAGCTGGATCCGCCGTAGCCTGCTCCGCCTGCGGGAATGTCTCGACGATGCCTGATGCCGCCGCCCGTGAGGACGATGACCTGACCGCCGCCGAGGCCGCACTGCGGTTGATCGACGGTGCGGATGGCGACGCGGTACGCCTGCGCGCCGCCAACGATCCGGGGTTTGCCGATGCCATGGCGCGCTGGGACGAACGGCTGTCGCCGCTGTTCGCCGAAATCGCGCCCATCGCGCCGCCCGACGCGGTGTGGCGGCGGATCGCGGCGCAACTCGACGATCCGGTCATGCGGTTGCAACGGCGGGTTCGCCAGTGGCGCTGGACCAGCGCGGCGCTGGGCGCGGTCGCCGCCGCCTTTGCGGTCCTGCTGTTGCGCCCGGTCGCGCCGCCGCCGGTCGCGGTGCCGGTCGTGCCGCTGCTCGCGGTCGCGCAATTGTCCGATCCACAGGGCAAGCCGCTGCTCGCGGTCGGGATCGAACGGCGCAGCGGCGAGGTGCGCGTGCGGATGCACGACCTGCCGCGTCAGGCGCTGCTGCCCGAATTATGGATCATCCCGGCCGGCGGTGCGCCGCAATCGCTGGGGCCGATCGGTCACGACGGGATGCTCGCCATCCGGCTGCCGGCGGCGCTGCGCGGCGAGACGGTGGGACCGGCGACGCTGGCGATCAGCATGGAACAGGCCGCCGGTATGCCGCACGCCGCACCCGCCGGGCCGATCGTGGCGACGGGGACGATGATCGCGCTGTAACGCGGATTATCGTTGAAAACCCGCGAAAGCGAGAGTTTCAAACGAACGCTTAGCCCAGCCCGTCGGCCGCGACATAGGCCAGCCCGGCGCGCCCCTCCAGACCGGGGCGGTCGCGCAGCACGATCCGCCCGCGCGAACAGCGCACCAGATGCTCGCCCTCTAGGACGTGCAGGCAATCGGTCACCGTCGCCCGGCGCAGGTTCAGCGTGGTTGCGATCGCGGCATGGGTGACGGCCATGGTATCGCCGTCGATCCGGTCCTCGATCATCAGCAGCAGCCGGGCGATCCGCCGCTCGGGCGCGTCGCGCAGCGCCGAGGCGAGGGTGCGCGCGGTCTGCATCGAAAACCGCTGGGCAAAGGCCAGTACCGCGGTCACCACCGCGCTGTCGTCGGCCGCCGCGTCGATCATCGCGGCGGCGGGAACGACGATCGCCGTGCCGCCCTGGATGCGGATCGTCGCAGTGAACGGCGCCGGATGCTCGCCCAGCAGGCGGGTCCAGCCGATCACCCCGTCGCGCCCGACGATGCCGATGTCCTGCGACGATCCGCCGGTCGACACCGACAGCATCACCGGCGCGCTCTCTGGAAAGATCAGCCGGTCGATGGGATCGCCGGCGCGCATCACCACGTCGCCCGGTTCCAGTTTGATGCGGCTGGCCGCCATCGCCAACCGACGACGCGCGGTCGCGTTCAGTCCACCGACCAGTCGGTTGTCTGTTGTTGGCAGATAAGACGCGGTATCGCCCGAACTGTCTATCTTCACCCGAAACTTCCTTACGCAAAACAATTGCCCGTAAGTTTCGTCGCGATCAACGCGGCGGATGCACCCGGTACGGAACCGTACCCCGGTGGATCCGAACGGGCCGGTCCATCGAAGCTGATGGTTGAAGCGCAAAAGGATAATCAGGGAGAATACGGATGGCCGATCAGATGCTTGTTGCCGAAGCGTTCGACGCCCGGGCAAAACGACGCGAAGAACGACGCGATTTCTTCCGTCTGATGGGCGGTGCCGCCGCTGTCGGCGGGGCTGCGGTCCTCGCCAGCCAGTCGGGAATCGCCGAGGCGCAGACCGCGCCAAGTGATGCCGATGTGCTCAATTTCGCCCTGAACCTCGAATATCTCGAAGCGCAATTCTATTATTATGCGGCGTTCGGCACCGGTCTGCCGACCTCAATCCTGAGCGGCACCGGCACGCAGGGTGCGGTGACGGGCGGACGGCAAGTGTCGTTCTCCGATCCGCTCGTCGGCCAATATGCGCGCGAGATCGCGCAGGACGAGCGGGCCCATGTCGAATTCCTGCGCACCGCGCTCGGCACCGCCGCCGTCGCCCAGCCGGCGATCGACATCAGCGCGACCCCGACCAGCGCCTTTTCCAACGCCGCCCGCGCCGCCGGACTGATCGCCGCCGGTGCTACCTTCGACCCCTATGCCAGCGACGAGACGTTCCTGCTCGGCGCCTATATCTTTGAGGACGTCGGCGTCACCGCCTACAAGGGCGCGGCACCGCTCTTGACCAACAAGACCTTCCTCGAAGCCGCCGCCGGCATCCTCGCGGTCGAGGCATATCATGCCGCGATCGTGCGCACGACGCTGTACGCCAAGGGTATCGCGACACCATCGGCGATGTTGATCGAGGCGACCGACAAGATTTCGGACGCGCGCGACAGCCTCGACGGCAGCACCGATCTCGACCAGGGCCTCAGCCCGCTGTCGAGCAATGCGACCGCGACCAACATCGTGCCGCTCGACACCAACGGCATCGCCTACAGCCGCTCGGCCGGCCAAGTGCTGAACATCGTCTACCTCAACCGGGCTCAGACGAACGGCGGCGGGTTCTTCCCGAACGGTGTCAACGGCACCATCCGCACCAGCGCCGCCAACTAACGCCGAAGAGCGACACGGAGATTCCCATGACCATCCAGGATCCGATTCTCGAAGTGCTCGAAGCGTGCGACGAACGTCGCGCCGCCCGGCGCCAGTTCATGCGCTACGCCGGTGGCGCAGCGGTCGCCACCGCCAGCGCGTCGCTGCTCGCCGCGTGCGACGACAAGGGGGACGGCTATGTCGCCCCGGTGCCGACCCCCACGCCGACGCCGACGCCGACCGCGACCACCGCGATCAGCGATGCCGACGTGCTGAACTTCGCGCTGAACCTCGAATATCTCGAAGCGCAATTCTATTCGTTTGCCGCCACCGGCGCGGGGCTGCCCAACAGCAGCCTTAGCGGCACCGGCACGCAGGGTGCGGTGACGGGCGGCGCCCGGGTCAACTTCACCGACCCGCTCGTCGCGCGCTATGCCCGTGAGATCGCCGCCGACGAAGTCGCCCACGTCAACTTCCTGCGCGCGGCGCTGGGGTCGGCGGCGGTGGCCCAGCCGGCGATCGACATCGGCGTGACCGCGACCAGCGCCTTCTCCAACGCGGCGCGCGCCGCCGGGCTGATCGGTGCCGGAGAAGCGTTCAACGTCTATGGCAGCGACGAGGCGTTCCTGCTCGGCGCGTTCATCTTCGAGGATGTCGGCGTCACCGCGTACAAGGGGGCGGTCAGCTTCATCAACAACAAGACCTTCCTCGAAGCCGCCGCCGGCATCCATGCCGCCGAAGCCTATCACGCTGGCCTCGTCCGTACCGTGCTGTATCGCAAGGGGATCAACTCCCCCAACCTCGACCTGATCGGTCAGGTCGAGGCAATCTCCAACGCGCGTGACAGCCTCGACGGCAGCACCGATCTCGATCAGGGCATCCGCCCGACCGGCAGCGGCACCAGCGCGGTATCCAACCTCGTCCCCACCGACTCGAGCGGGATCGCGTTCAGCCGCACCCCGGCGCAGGTGTTGAACATCGTGTACCTCAACCGCTCGCTGCAAACCTCCGGCGGTTTCTTCCCGAGCGGGGTCAATGGTACGATCCGTACCAGCGCCAACAACTGACCCGATCGCTTCTGCACCCGACATGCCGCCCCTGTGGGGCGGCATGTTCTTTTCGGGGCGGGAAAGATCCGGTACGATACTGGTTTCACTCCATTAGTGCATTGATTTAACTGTAGATTGTCCTGGTGTCCCGGCATTAAGAACCGCAGCGATACGGCGATCGGAACCGTAGCGGAGAATGATCGGGATGACCGGAACGCAACAACGATCGCGGGTCGACCCTGTCGCATCGGCCGGCCAGCGCCGATGACGGTCGCCCGCCTGTTCCTTGCCGCCGGCGACCGGTTTCCCGCGCCGGCCGGAGCCATTTGCTGCACGACGCTCGACGACCTCGACCGGGTCCACCGCGACACCGCGCCGCGCGACGTCGCCATCCCGCTGGGGCTGACCCCGGCAATGCGCTGGTCGATGCTGGCGCTGCCCATCGGCCGCCACCGGATCGCGAGCGATGCGATCCACGCGATCTCGGTGATTCGCGCGACCGGCAGCATACAGGTGGCGGGACGCACGCTGGACCGCACCGCGCTGCTCGCCGATCGCCACCCCCTGCGCATGCTGGAGGCCCGTCTCGTCGAGGCGATCGTCGAAGCGATCGGCGAGCACGACACCGCGCGCTGGGCCGAGGATTGCAGCGCGGCGATCGGCGCATGGCAGCAACGACGATCGCGGCTGCGCGCCGAACGGCATGGGTGTCCGGTTGCATCAGCGATGTCACCGTAAAGGCGGGTTTTGGGGGTAGTTGCAAAAAGGTGATTGCACAACGCGTCACCTAACTCGGCCGTTTTTTGCACACTCGTCACCTATCCCCTGAAAACAAGGGGTTACGAGGGGCCATTTTGGGGGGCTTCACGAGTTGGTGCGCGGGGCTTTCCGCGCCCCGAAGTCCACTCAGCCGATCAGGCTGAGGTGGCGGCGAGCATCTTCCGATCGGCAAGCGTCAAGATCGTCAGCATCTCGTTGCCATGCGCCTTCACCGACTGCTCCAGGATGTTGAAGCGATTAGCATCTCGCCGGTCAAACCACAGGCTGGCGGATACGTTCTGGGGGCGAGTGCGATCAACAGTTCCGAACAGCACCTGAAAGGATGGCGATGAAGCGTCGACGTCCTCCCTGGGAAACCAGTGGTCGGGTATCAGATGGCTGCGCTTGAAATAGCGCCTTCCCGATCGGGAGTGGCAGATCAGGACGATCGGCCAATTGCCGAGGTCGACCATTCGAAGAGAGGTTGCGATCCTACTGGTCGAGTAGAGACCTGCGAGTGCATCGACGCCTTCGAAGTCGGGTTTCTTCATTTCTGCGAGCGAGGAGGCGAAAAGATATCGCGGCATGAGCAGATCGGCTGCGAACCTGTCGGCCTGCTTCTCAAGCTGGCTGGCCGCTCCTGGGTTGCCGATCTCGCTCGTTCGACAAATGGATGATCGACCGCGATGGTGCATCCAGTGCCCCAGTTCGTGGCCGATGGAAAATCGGCGGCGACGAGGGTCCCCGTCCTTACTGACGGTGATGATGGCCCGGTCGCGGAAACCGATGATGCGCGCCTCGCAACTCTCTAACTCCTCCTCGCGCACTTTTGCGCCAACGGTCCAGGCGATGGCATCGAGGTCAATGTCGCCGGGGGCGTCGATACCGAGTGATCGGAGCAGCGCCTCGGCCGGGCTGTCATCCGTCACTCGGGTTTCCGTCATCGTCGATGGCTCCAAGCTCACGCAGATTCCTTAGAATCGCATCAGCTTCGTTGGCCGTGATCCCCTCACCGTTGCGGGCGGCCATCGTCAGTCTGGACTTGAGCTTCACGTCATCATTCGCAAAGCGCGCGAGCACGTCTGCCCGGCGGTCACTGCTGACTGCCAGATGCACGACATGCGCCGTCCGGTCGCGAGTGACCGCCGCGCGTGCCTCCTCGAGTTTCACCCGACCGGCGCGGTTCAGACCGGCAGCGATCGCATCACGCGCAGCCTCTGCCTCGGCGACCGGATCGGTGCCTTCCTCAGCCAGTTCGGCGAGGAGTTCAGCGTCGGTCATGCTCATGACGTCTTCGGTCAGTTCGTCGAGAAGTCGGTCCAGCGTGGGGTCGGGTTTCTTGTCCCGGCTCACGAAGTCCACCGATTTGGAGACCTCCCGTTTATCTTGCGACGGATCCGACGTCGGATCGTGTCGTAGCCCGTCTCCGTGAAATCGTAGGTCGACATGATTTCCTCCTTGGATTGTGGTTCCAGCAGCGCGAGGATGACGAGCATCGCCTCATCGTCGTCGTCGAAGATCTCGTGCAATTCAGCGATCCGGAGTTCGACGTCTTCGGCCCGCAATCGAGCAGTCTCAGCATCCGGCTCGACACCGATGGGAACGACGATCGGATTTCCATCCGTCCCGGTGGCGTCAAGCGTGTAGTCGATGCCAGCTACGCGCTCTCTTTCCCGGGCTGCCGATGAGATGCTTCGCATGGCGTTGATCAGGAACTTCACGAACGCCACTTCGCGCGGGCACTGACGGCGGCCGGTCGATGCCGCCAGGATAGCTTCCTGAATGAGGTCATCGACCTCATGTGCGGAACCCCACGCGAATGACCTTCCGGCCCGCCGCATGCGGATCAGGTCGGTCTCGGTCAGGCCGTCGATCGCGATCCCGATTTCTTCAAGGCCAAGAACGTCGTGGTGCACGTCACTCCCATGGGCTGCCTGATGCATAGGCTGGCCGGGAAGGGACGCGCGGACAAGGCGCGCGAAATATTTTTTCTGTCCGCGGATCTCCCCGGATCCGGCCTAGGTCCGTGAATGCCAATCACGGGGTTCGGGAGCGGTGTCGCAAGCCGGCTTACCCGACAGCGCGAGGAAGGAGGAATATCGACATGGGCAAGAACCAGCATGTGGTGCCGCACGAAGGCGGCTGGGCGGTTCGCGGCGCCGGCAATGAGCGGGCGACCTCGGTCCACACCACCCAGTCCGAAGCGATCGGCGCGGCGCGTGACATCGCGCGCAACCAGCAGAGCGAACTGCTGATCCATGGTCGCAATGGCCAGATCCGCGAACGCGACAGCTTCGGTGGGGACCCGTTCCCCCCGCGCGGCTGACGCATGACCGGGGTCGCGTTTCGGCGCGGCCCCAACCTCGATGACCCGATGATTGGAGAACAGGCATGGCTAAGGGAAGGAGTGGCGGTTCCTACCGCAGTGCGATCTCCGGGCGGTTCGTCACGGCAAAGCACGGGAAGGCGTCTCCACGCACGACCGTCCGCGAGGCCGCGGGCGGTGGCAGCACCGGTGGCACCTATCGCAGCGCGATCTCCGGGCGATTCGTGACGACCGCGCATGGGAAGCGCAGCCCCAACACCACCATCAAGGATAGCTAATCGGCTGCTCCGATGATGATGGCCGGAGCGCCCATTGCCCTTGAGGCAGTGGGCGCTCTTTCGTTGGTTCAATGCCGATGAGCCTTGAGGGCTCAACGACATGACGCAAATCCTAGGAGGCGGCAGGGCTTGGCGAAAACGTCGCGACAGAGCGTTTTCGCGGTTGAGCCGGACGCCCCCGCAGCCCTTCCGGTCACCTCAGCCGATCACGCGCCTCGCGAACGCCGTCGCCGCCGCCAGACCGTCCTGCCCGACGCTGTGCCCGAGACCGGGCGACACGTGCGTTTCCACGGTCACGCCGGCAGCCGCCAGCGCCGTCGCCGCTAGATCCATCGACCGGAACGGGACGACATCGTCCTCGGTCCCGTGGATCAGCAGCACGGGCGGCCGGCTGCGGATGTCTGCCTCCAGCCGGTCCGGCGCGACGAGCATCCCGGAGATGCCGACGATGCCGGCGACCGGTTGCTCGCGCCGCAGGCCGACGTGGAGCGCCATCATCGTGCCCTGGCTGAAGCCGACGAGCAGCAGGCGGTCGCTCTTCAGCCCGGTGGCCTCCAGTTCGGCCGTGATGAAGGCGTCCAGTCCGGGCGCCGCGGCGGCGGCACCGGCGGCGCGCTCCGCCATGGAGAAGGTCTCGATCGGCCACCACTGGTGGGCGGCGGCCATGCGCGGGATCATCGACGGGGCGTTCGGCGCGACGAAGGCGGCGTCAGGCAGCGCCGGCTGGATCATGGCGGCGAGCGAGATGAGGTCGTCGCCGTTCGAGCCGTAGCCGTGGATGAGGATGACGAGCGCGTTCGGTTTATTGCCTGACAGCGGGATGAGACGGGGTCCATCAAGTGACATGCGAAACCTTTAGTTCGATTAGTTGAGAGTCGATCGGTGGCACGGCAAATTCAGGTGTCTCGTTCACCCGCTCATTCCTCGTCCATATCGGCACCTGCTCCCGCGTCCGCGGCCGCTTTCCGATCGGCTTCCATACGGGCGACGTTCCTTGCGATGTATGCCCGGAAATCGGCCTCGCTCACCTTGTCGTGGCGACCGTCATAGGTCCCCGTTGTCAGGTTGTATGGAGATCTCGTGCTGAAGATTACGAGCGAACCTTTCAGTAGGCGGGAGACCAAAGCGGCGCCGGCTGGAAGAGGCGAGCCCTTGTATTCATCGTTTTCCCAGGCTTCTGGCGTAACATACTCTCCGGGACGAATTTCGCATACTGCCTCGTAGTGGCCATTCCGGCTGATGTAGGCGCCGGGGGTGCCAGTCGGATCAACGTCTTCAAGCTCGAGCCGGAAATAGTTCATGCGGGCGCCCATTCCGAAAGCCTCGTATGTTAGCTTCCGCGGCTTCGCGACCGAGAGCAGCCCAGCATCGAGGCGGATGAACCCGGGTTCCGCTGCGAGCGTAACCGCTCGCAAGGTGTTTCCGCCGCCTTCCGCGAAGAACATGTGGTTGAGGCCTTCGGTGCTGGATGCAAGCCGAAGGACGGAGCATATTTCGTCGATCCCGGTCCAAGTCGCTTGCGAGGGCGCGCCATGCGGGAACAACTGCTTTTGGATGGCGAACCATTCGCTGAGATTGCGTTTGTGGAAGTCCTCTTCGGTCACGATCCAGTCCGCCAGGCGCCGTTGCACAACGACCATCGACGGGCGCTTGGTGGGATCGTTGTCCGTGCATTCGGACAGCAGCTCGTCAAGCGGAGTGCTGAATATGCGAGGATGTCTATCTCCAAGCGACAGGACCCCGACGGGAGAGTATTGCCCATCGAAGCCGCGAAGCTCTCCGACGAGTGCGATCCACAGGGTTTTGGCGAACGAGTAGACGTCGGCAGCCGACCCATCCGCCTTTGCCGCCTCGCGCCGCATCTCCGGTGCCATTGTGTATCTCGGCCCGACATCGGAGCGGTCCGGGGTGATGTCCTTCCGGGAGGGATACTTCACGAGCCCGAAATCGGAAAAGCACAGGCGCCCGTTCAGCACGAGGAGGTTGGCAGGCTTGATATCGCGATGGTGGATTCCAAGCGCATGGAGTTCCGCCAAGGTCTTCGCCAGCGGGACGAAGTGCTTCACAACGGCAAGTGCGTCACGTTTCCCGAGAAGCGTCGATATGTCTCGCGCGATCGGCATGACGAACCACCGCGGCGCCTTTGCCGGGTCAAAGGGAAGATCATGCTCGAGCAGGGGAATTATCCCCTCGATTCCCGCTGCTAGCCCGAGCGCCTCGATTTCGGCAGCAAGTCGGTCTCTCGCTATGGCGCTGAGATTTCGAAGCTCCTTCAGCGCCCTCTCTGGTTCACCTGCCTTGCTGACGCGCCAGACGATGCCATTGCCTCCGCCGCCGATCTTCTCCTGAAGGCGCCAACCGCCAATTTCATCCCCGATACGTCGTTTCGCCGCTTTTGCCATGAGCAGAAGATATGATGGGGGCGGGTGTCCGCAAAGCGCGATCGATCGAATATCTCGGACGTGTTCGCAACCGATGCGTCACTGCGCAGCGAGGCTCGCCCGCATTCTCGGCAGCGCGAAGTCAAGGAGGGCGCGCAGGCGCGGCGCCATCGTCTGCCCGCCGGTATGGACGGCGAACACCTCCTCGGTCTCCGGCGGCGACACGTCCTCAAGAATCCGCACCAGCCGGCCCGCTCGAATGTCCTCGATGGCGTGGAAAAGGCCGATCCGCGCGAGGCCGGCACCTCGCACGGCCATGCGCCTCACGGCCTCGCCGCTGTTACCGAGGAAGTTGCCCGTCACGGGCTGCTCGGTCACGCGGCCGCCGTCCCGCATGGGCCAGCTCGACACCGACCGGCGGAAGTTGAATCCAAGGCAATTATGCCCCTCCAGTTCCGCAATGGTGCTAGGGCTGCCGTGCTTTGCGAGATACTGCGGCGAGGCGACTATTACGCGCGGAGAGCTGCCGATCCGGGTGGCGACGAGGTTCGAGGCGGGGAGGGAGCCGACCCGGAAGGCGAGGTCGGTTCGCTCCAGATAGAGGTCGACCACTTCATCGGACAGCGACAGGTCGATTGTGACGTTCGGGTGCATAGCCCAGAACTCGGGGAGTAGCGGCTCCAGCTCATACATGCCGAAGCCGACCGAGGCGCTGATGCGGATCGTGCCGCAGATCTTCGAGCCTCCCTTGGAGAGGTTGTTGTCGAGATCGTCCATGTCCTGCAGGATCTGGAGGCAGCGGTCATAGTAGACCTGTCCGTCGTCGGTCAGCGCGAGCCTCCGCGTCGAGCGTTCGATCAGCCTGACGCCGAGCCGCGTCTCGATCCGCCCGACCATCTTCCCTACCGCCGACGCCGTCATGTGAAGGCGGCGTCCCGCCTCGGAGAAGCTGCCGGTCTCGACGACGCGCGAGAACACGCGCATCTCGCTGGCTCGGTTGTCCATCGAATCGCTCCGTTGCGGAATTGAGTTCCTAAGTCTTGATCGTGGGCGTGCGGTTATCAAGTTGCGTGAGGCGTCGCATCTGTCGGGTCGAACAACTTCGCCCAGGATTCGCCGATGACTGCTCTCTTCACGCCGTTCACCCTCAAGGACGTCACGCTCCGCAACCGCATCGGCGTGCCGCCCATGTGCCAATACAGCGCGCGGGACGGCTACGTGACCGAGTGGCACCAGCCGCACTATGTCGGTCTGGCGCGCGGCGGTGCCGGCTTGGTGATCGTCGAGGCGACCGGCGTGTCGCCCGACGGCCGGATCACGCCCGGCTGCACCGGCCTGTGGGAGGACGGGCAGATCGAGGGCATGGCCGCCATCGCCCACGGCATCAAGGCGGCGGGCGCCGTGCCGGGCATCCAGCTCGGCCATGCGGGCCGCAAGGCCAGCGCCAACAAGCCGTGGGAGGGCGACGACCACATCCCGACCGGCGAGCCCGGTGGCTGGGACACGATCTCGCCGTCCGCCATCGCCTTCGGCGGCGGTCTGCCCAAGGTGCCGCGCGAGATGACGATCGCCGACATCGAGCGGGTGAAGGCCGACTTCGTCAGTGCGGCGGTCCGTGCGCTCCAAGCCGGGTTCGAGTGGCTCGAACTGCACTTCGCCCACGGCTACCTTGCCCAGAGCTTCTTCTCGGTCCATGCCAACCACCGGACGGACCAGTATGGCGGGAGCGCCGAGAACCGCGGCCGCTTCCTGATCGAAACGCTGCGCGCCGTCCGCGAGGTGTGGCCGGAGAACCTGCCGCTGACCGCCCGCTTCGGGGTGCTGGAGTTCGACGGTCGGGACGAGGAGACCATGGTCGACGCAATCGACCTGGTGCGGAAGTTCAAAGCCGAGGGTCTCGACTTCCTGAACGTCAGCATAGGCTTCTCGACGATCGAGGCGAAGGTACCGTGGAGCAACGGGTTCATGGCGCCGATCGCGGCCCGCGTGCGGACCGAAACCGGACTGCCGGTGGCGACGGCCTGGGGCATGGACAAGCCCGAGGACGCGACGGCAGCGATCGATCAGGGCAGCATGGACGTTGTGATGGTCGCGCGCGGGCATCTCGCCGATCCGCACTATCCGTTCCGACTGGCCCGCAACCTCGGCATCGCGAAGTCGTCGTCTGTGCTGCCCGACCAGTATGCCTATTGGCTGGCGCGCTATCCCGGCCCGCAGAACGGCGAGGTTGTCGACTGAGGGCCGGGGGCGAGCACCCGAGGCTGGCTACGCGGCCTCCTGCATCCCATATTCGGGGAAAGGAGGCCGCATGACCGACTATCGCAAGACCGACGAAGTCGTGATCGTTGGTGGCGAGACCGTTCCCTGCCTCGGGCAGGGAACCTGGAACATGGGTGAGCGCGCGGACCGGCGCGCGGACGAGATCGCGGCGCTGCGCGCGGGCGTCGAACTGGGTATGACGCTCGTCGACACGGCGGAGATGTATGGCGATGGCGCGACCGAGGAACTGGTCGGCGAGGCGCTGTCCGGCATCCGTGACGACGTGTTCCTCGTCAGCAAGGCGTATCCGCAGAATGCCTCGCGCGACCGGCTGGAACGCGCGTGCGAGGTCAGTCTGCGACGGCTGCGGACCGATCGGCTCGACCTCTATCTGTTGCATTGGCGCGGTCGAGTCCCGCTTGCCGAGACGGTCGGGGCAATGGAGGCGCTCGTGACGGCGGGGAAGATCCGCCACTGGGGCGTCAGCAATCTCGACGTCGACGACATGGAGGAGTTGGTGGCGGCAAGCGGCGCGGCCTGCGTCACCGACCAGATCCTATACAACCTCGGGCGACGTGGCCCCGAACGAGAGCTGCTTCCGTGGCTGACGGAGCATGGCATGTCGGCCATGGCCTACAGCCCGGTCGAGCAGGGGCGTCAGGACCTCGAGATCGCGCACCTGCATCGCACGGCAGACGGATCGTTCGTCGCAGCGCATGGATTCCGTGCCACGCAGGATAAGGACGTCGCGCTGCGTGCCGCCGGACGTGAGCACCTCATCCTCGACGTCGGTGAGATCGAGACCGATCTGGATCGACTTGCCCCGCGTTGCTGGCAAGATCTGATCGACGTGATAGACGTCGCCATCGATCATCATCGGCTCACCGCCCATCGCGAGGCGGGCGGCAGGAGTGATCTTGGCGGTCGCCGGCCACGCCGCTCCGCCCCACTCGTGATCGGGATCCCGGTCGAACTGCGTCGACGGGCCGGTCGGCAGCGGGCGGCGCAGGGCAGCCAGCAGGCGCTTGCGCGTCGCCCCACGGCTAGCCACATGCATGGCGTATCGCGTCGGGACCTTCACGCGCGGCCTTCGGTGCGGCGACCCTGGCGCCAGCTGGAGGTGCGGCTGCGGGGACGGCGACGGTAGGAGCGGACACGCTCCAGGCGAGCCAGGTCGCGGTCGAGCAGGAGGAAGAGCAGGTCGTATTCGGGCGTAAGGGAGTTGTTAACGGTGGGGTCGGTAGGGGTAGGCATCGAGACGCTCCTTGCTGCTGCGTTTCGATCCAAAAGTGGCACCGATGCCGCTTCATTTCAAGTCAAAAAGATGCGTCGCGATCCAAAAAGTGCGTGAACGGAATTTAACCTTGTGCTATGTAGGCACGGTTATGACGAGCGACTTGAACAAAACTCATGAAATCTGAAGGTGTTGGCTCAGATGCCGCGTCGGACGGCGCGATGCCGACATCGCTCCCAGAGGTCGACCGCGAGCGCTGGAACGCGATGACGGCGGCCCAACGGAGGCGCGCGACGGACCGGCTCGACGCCATCGAGAAGTGGAATGCGGGGACGATCGACATCGAATCGGCGCTCGAATCAACTGGCCTGAGCAGCAGCCGATTCTACCGGATGGCGGCGGACTGGCGTGCCGCGCCCTCGCTGGTGGCGCTCGGCGCCTTCGCCGGGACGGGCGGCACGAAGTCGCGTCTGAACCCCGAGGTCGTCAACGCACTGCAGTCCGTGGTGTCGAAGGTCGTGTCGATGAACGCGGGCGCGAGCGTCAGCCAGCTTGTGCAGATGATGGTGCAGGAGGCGGGCGTATCCACGGACGACCTGCCCGGCACGTCGAAGCTGCGCGCGATCGTCGAGGACGAGCAGCGCCGTGTCGCCGCCACCGGCGAGGCCGGCCACGCGGTCAAGTTCGACTGCTCGGCGATCAACCTGCCGCGTGCGGACGGGCGCCCATATGCCATGTTCGCCTGTCTGGATGAGGGCACGCGTTTGATCCTGGGCGCGGCCATCATCGAGGATGCCACGGCTGCCGAGGGATACCGGCTGGCTGCGGTCGACGCGCTGGAGCGTCTGGCCCGCATCGGCGCACGCCTGCCGTGGGCGCTGCGCACCGCGCGCATGGAGATCACAGCCGGCACCGATCTGGACGCGTCGACTAGCCTGCTCGATCGTCTGAAGGTGGGGGGTGTTCGCGCGAACGTGCAGCTCGCCCGGGTGCCCCGCCGGTTCGGGCGCTATTTCCGCGCGATCGTGGGCACGCGTATCGCGCGCGTGGAGATCACGCCGCTGCGTACCGAGGAGGGACTGGCTGCGGCTGACAACGGCGACATGACCCCGTGGTCGATCGAGGAGGCGAGGGCCGCGCTCCGCGTCGGCGTCGACCAGCACAATGAGGCGGTGCTCGCTGACCTGGTCGGCGAGGGGGGCAAGCGCATCCCGGACGACCTGCTGCAGGCACTGCGCACGCTCGCTGATTGATCCGGTGGCACCCGCGGAGGCGCCTGTAGCGGGCCGTCGCAAGGTTGCCACCGCGCGATGTCGAACGTTGGCGTGTCGATACGAACGGCGGCGTTGTGGATATCGATCGCACTCTCGTGTCTACTACGGCAGCACCGCAAGAACCGCCTCCTGACGGAGATGCGCTATCGCTGCCGGAGCAGTCTGGATCCCACGCATCAGTGCGGCTTGCCAGCTATTGGTGCCCTTCGACATAATTGCGACGCGAAGTTCGAGGGCGATTTGATCCGTGACACTCTGGAGGCTGAGGACGGGGTCGCGCAGCTTTATCTGGCCGGGCAGGGTGGACCACTCGGTCGCCATCGACAGGTGAAACTGCGTGCCGAGCACGTTCTCGAGGTGGAAGGCGGCGATCTGGTCCCTTGGCGCAGCCAGTCCGGCTAGGACGCGTGGCTGGAACGTCGCTGCCTTGAACGGCGGGACGATCTCGACATACCAGAGAGCGTCGGCGGCCCAGGTGTCGAAATACGGATGGATGAAGCGGCGGGGATTCCTGCCGTGGACCGTTGTTCCCTTCACGCCCGAATTGCAGTGCCGGCATGCTGGAACGAGGTTGGCCCGCATGATCGAGAACTCGCGATACAGGTCGCGGGGAAGATAGTGGTCGAGGTCGCCTGTCACCGGCGAGCCGCAAACTGGGCACGATTTCAACCCCGCCTTCTGGCGCATTCGCTTCAGGTCGCCGGACCGCTTTCGGGTATCGTATAGGTCGTATTGACGCTGACCGACACCGGGACCGAAGTCATGCGCGGCCACGGCAAAAGGGCTACCGCCGTTCGCACGATACGTCTGATATGCGGTGAGCCAGTCAGCCTCGTGCGCGGTCCACTCGGCCTTCTTGACGAGTTTCTTCACGACGGCCTCGTCCTCGGCGGCGGTTGCCGGCAGGGGAAGGTGTTGCATCGGTCAGAACGCCTCCGGCTCGTCGGGGGCGGGCTGGGCGGCCGGAGGCTGAGCCAACCGACGTGCGATGAAGGATAGGCTCTCCGAATTTAGCTCGGCGCCATACTCTTCGATTACGCCGTCGATCCCGAGTTCGCGGCCGGCGCCCTCGGCCCAATCGGAGAGCGTCCTCTGGTAGCGGTGCGAGATGTTCGTATCGCCGAACACGAACTGTGAAATACTGTCGATCGTTGCACCGAATGTCTGCATGCGCGGCGCATCGATCCGGATCTCGCGTTCCTCCAGCGTCAGGATGTTCACTCGGTCGCGTGGCGTCTCACGGACCACGTATGCCGAGTGCGTGGCGATTACCGCGATTGATTTCGTCGATTGGAGCAAGTTGTCCAGGATCTCCATCAGATCGGATACGAAGTTCGGATGCAGGTGGGTCTCGGGTTCATCGAGGAGCAGCAGGCTGCCCTGTTCGATCGCAGCCGCCGATTGTGCCGCGAAGCGCAGCATCGCGTATTCGCCGCTGCTCAACCGGCGGGGCTCCATCTGCCCGTCGAGGACGATTGCCGGACGGTTCCAGTCAATCTGCTGGATGAGCCGGATGGTGTTCTGCTCGTTGAGGCGTCTTCCGATGGGGAAATAGCTTTGACCTCCCGGCTGGATGACGTGGGGAAGCTCGTCGTCCGGACGTCGAGGGCGGAGCGGAAGATGAAGTCGGTCCCAAAGACCGATCGCGTCGAGGGCGGCTTCGACCACATCCAAGCGTGATTTGTCCCGGTTTTCGCCGAACCCGTTCCTCTCCTCCGATTTCTTGCAGGCGACGAGTGCGACCAGCAGCGGGTCTGCACCTTCGTCGCCAGACGCGTTCACCGCGAAATATTCGTAGTCGATGCCGTGCCACGGTGCGATCCAGCGGGGAAACGGATCTGTGGGCACGGAGGAGAAGACGAGAACCCGCGAGGGTCGAAAGGCGGGCAGGAAGTGCGGTCTGAGAAAGCCTGCTGCATGGTCCGAGTGAAGACCATCGACAATCGCCTTGAGCAGTTGGGTCTTCCCGACCCCGTTTCTACCGATGAGGACGGACGCCCGGTCACGAAAGATGCCGTCACGGTTGAAACGGAAGGGTAGGGTGTAGAGATTGTCGGCGCTAAGCACGTGGGCCGAGAAAACGAAGTCGATGGCCGCGTCCTCGACCGGGGCCGGGTCGTCCGGGCGGAAGAAGCGGCTTCCGCGTCGCAATGAATCATACGCCCCGCCGTTTCGCAGCGCTCCGAAGTGGAATTCCTCACCATCGACTAGCGCGAGCAGTGCCTGATCCACTCCCTCGGTTCTGGCAACGGTGTAAGCGTGGCCGGCAGGCCGCCTTGCGGTAGCATTGGCATCCGGGATGCTTGTCGCCTTTGACGAGGGCGCGGACGGTGCGGGAAGTTTTCGGTTTGACGACTGGTCATACGAGCACTCGTATGA